>NZ_VFNP01000002.1:1901500-2218417 GCF_006715635.1 Streptomyces sp. SLBN-118 | reverse complement strand
TCCTCGAGCAGGTCGGAGACCCGGTCGAGCGCGGAGCGCGCCGTCCGCAGGGTGGAGCCCAGCACCGCGGTCTCGGCGATCGGTTCGGTGAACCGGGCCGACAGAACCAGGATCGCCAGCAGCTTGGCCACGTCCAGGCCCCCGTCGAGGGCCAGATACGTGCCGGTCACCAGGATGACGGTGAACGCCGCCTGGACCACGAGGGCGAAGCTGATCAGTCCGGGCACCCCGGTGACGAGGACCTTGCGGGACGCTTCGTACTGGGTGTGCAGTGCGTCGTCGAGCCCGCGCGTACCGGCGTTCCTGCCGCCCCGGCCGAAGACCCGGAGAACAGGCTGGAGCTGGGCGAACTCGACGACCCGGCCGCCGGTCACGGCGTGCGCCGCGGTCCGTGCCGCGTCGGCCTTCTGGTTGAGACCGGCACTCCAGCGGTAGACCACCACGATCACCGGCACGGTGAGCGTGGCCGCCAGCGCGAGGCGCCAGTCGAAGGCGTACATCACCAGCACGACGGTGGCGGGGGTGAGGAAGCTGGTCACCAGGGGCCGCAGCAGATGCGCCGGAACGCCCATGATGTCCATGACACTCTTCGTGGCGAGCTGGCCGAGCTGACCGACCCTCTCCGGCGCGAACCAGCCCAGCGGCAGCGAGGCCACCTGGTCACCGATCCGGTGGTGCAGGGTCCTCGAGAGCGTCGCGCCCGCCTGGAAGCCGGTGCGCAGGCTGTCGTAATAGACCACGCAGTACAGGAAGGACACGCCGAGCAGCGACCAGATCCACGGCCAGACCGAATCGGGATCGGAGCCGAACAGCGCCTGAAGGACAGGGACGAGCAGGGCGAAGGCGATGCCCTGGAGCACCGCGCCCACCGCCAGGGCGACGAGCATCCTGCGTACGGGAGCTCCCTGCTCGGGGCCCACCACATTGAGCAGTTGGCGGATCATCAGTTGTTCCCTCCCACCGGAGCGGCGCTCACGGTCGTGATCAACGTGGGCTGGTGGGGTTGCCACTGAGCCGTCTTCTCGTGGGCGTGCCACATCCGCGCGAACCTGCCGCCCCGGGCGACCAGTTCCGAGTGCGTGCCCCGCTCGACGATCCGTCCGTCGTCCAGTACCGCGATCACGTCAGCGTCGACCACCGTCGACAGCCGGTGGGCGATCAGCAGCACGATCTTGCCGCGGGTCAGCTCGGAGAGCGCGTCCTGCACCTTGGCCTCGGACTGCGGGTCCGCGAAGGCCGCCGCCTCGTCGAGGACGATGATCGGGGTGTCGGCCAGCAGCGCCCGGGCGATCGAGACGCGCTGCGCCTGGCCGCCCGAGAACCGTGCGTCCTCGCCGATCACCGAGTCGTAGCCGCGCGGCAGCGCTTCGATCACATCGTGGACGCATGCGGCGCGGGCCGCCGCCTGCACCTCGGACAGATCGGCGTCGGGCCGTGCCATCCGGATGTTCTCGGCGACCGTGTCCTGGGTCAGCTTGACGTCCTGGAAGACGAAGGCGACCCGGCTGTACAGGTCCTCCAGGGCCAGTTCCCTGATGTCGACGCCGCCGATGGTGATCGAGCCACCGGTCACGTCGCCGAACCGGGGAAGGAGTGTGGCGAGGGTGCTCTTGCCCGAACCCGAGGGGCCGACCAGCGCGGTGACCGTACCCGGCGCGAGCTCCAGATCGACGCCGGCCACGGCTTCCTTCTTGCCGTCGTAGGAGAAGTGCACGTCCTTGTAGCTGACGTGGTTCCCGGACGGGGTGCGGGGCGCGTCGGAGACCGGAAGTTCCTCGGTGGCGAGGATCTCGCTGACACGCTCGGCCGCGCCCTTGGCGAACCGCAGTTCGTAGCTCGCGTAGAACAGGGCGAGCACCGGCGCGGTGAGGCCGATCCCGAGCAGGGCGAACGGCAGCAGATCCACGGCGGCGATCCAGCCGTTCGTCACGAACACCGCGCCGCCGGTGAGGACCGCCACCAGGACGGCGATGGGGGACAGCACGATCTCGGCCGCGGCCTTGGAGTTGAGCGTGGAGCGCACCCAGTTGAGGAAGAACGAGGAGAAGTCGTCGGCCGCCGAGGCGAACTGCTGGTGGGCCCTGCGGGTCTGCCCGAAGGTCTTGACGACCGCGATGCCCTGGACGAACTCGACGGCGCTGCCGTTGATCCGCCCCATCGCCTTGTCGTATTCGGGAAGGTGGCTCGCCATCCCGGCCATCGTGATGCTGTAGAGACCGAGCCCGATGACCAGCGGGGCGATCGTCACCAGGGTCATCTGCCAGTCGACCCAGAACAGATACGCCAGAGAGGTGACCGGCACGACCGTCGCGGCCGTCATGTCGAGCACCGAGTGGGCGATCATGTGGTGCATCGCGTCGACGTCGTCCTGCACGGCCTTCTTCACCGAGCCGGAGTTACGGGCGGAGAACCAGCCCAGCGGCACGCGGCCGAGCCGGTCCACGAGGCTTCGCCGGATGTGCAACTGCAGTTCGTTGTCCGCGAAGTGGGAGATGGCGCCCGACGCCAGCAGAAAGATCAGCCGCACCAGGAGGGCGCCCGCGCCGATCGCGGTGATGGTCCATGCATCGCTGGAGCGGTCGGGCTCGTTGTCGAGCAGTACCCGGCCGAGTTCGGCGATGGCGATGAAGGGGACGACGCCGGCGACCGCCGAAACGGCCTGGGCGGCGACGGCCAGTCGTAGCCGTCCCTTGATCGGGCGAAGGATCTCGCCAAGTGCGGCCTTTTCCGCGGCCATCCGGTCCTCCAGAGGCTCAGTTAGACGGTGTCTAATAGATGGAATGACTGTACCCGACGCGCGACTTGGTGCGTCAAGCGTTGACGGGTGTTACGTAGTGCCGGACATCACCGGTGACCGGCGAGAACGGCGGGAGGAAGCCCGACGGCAGGGGGCCGACCGCCGAGCCCGGGCCGAAGTACCGTGGGGGAGCACGGCACTTCGGCCCGGAAGCGAACCGGCGACCGGTCAGCTCGGGACGGGAACACGCTCGCTGGAGTCCGGGGCGTCAAGGCCCTCGCCCTCCTTGATGCCGTACTTGGAGTACAGCCGCTGCAGCGGGCCCGGAGCCCACCAACTGGCCCGGCCCATCAGCTTCATGACGGCAGGCACCAGCAGGATCCGCACCACGAACACATCCAGCAGGATCGCGATGACCATGCCCACACCGAACAGCGTCATGGTCAGCACACCGCTGGTCGCCATGGCCGCGAGCGGCACGCACATCAGCAGCGCGGCGCTGGCGATCAGCTTCCCGATGCTCTGCAGTCCGGTGGCCACCGCGGCCGTGGGCTCGCCCAGCAGGTCGTACTGCTCCCGGATCCTGGACACCAGGAACACCTCGTAGTCCATGGAGAGCCCGAAGATCAGCGCGAACAGCATGATCGGCATATTGGGCTCGATGCTGCCCGTGGGATCGAAGCCGATCAGATCGGCGAGGTGCCCGTCCTGGAAGATCCACACCAGGATTCCGAAGGTCGCCGAGAGCGACAGCAGGTTCATCGCGATCGCCTTGAGCGGCAGCAGCACCGAACCGAAGGCGAGGAACAGCAGGATGTACGTCGCGACGGCGATGTAGAGCAGCATCATCGGCAGCGTCTCGGCGAGCGCGTCCAGGGTGTCGTCGAACACCGCGGTCTCACCGCCGAAGTACGCCTTGGCGCCGGGCGGCGGTGTCACCTCGCGCAGATCGTTCACCAGGTCCCGGGCCGGGCTGGAGACGGCAACCCCGTCGAACTTCACCGAGACCCGCGCGGTCGTGCCCTCGGCCCCGGTGATCTGCGCGCCCTTCGCGCCGGGCACCTTGCCGAGCTTGTCGGCATACGCCTGGAGCGCGGCGCCCTGCTCCTTGGACTTGGCGTCGCCCGCCAGGGTCAGCAGCGAGTCGATGGACTTCACGCCGTCGCCGTCGAAGTCCTTCTCCAGCATGTTGTGAACCTGGCGGCCCTCAGCGGTGTTGGGAAGCTGCCGGGCGTCGTTGGCGCCGAAGTCGATCCGCAGGAACGGCGCCGCGAGGGCGACGAGCACGCCCAGCGTGACGACCGTGACGGCCACCGGGCGCCGCATCAGACCGTGGGCCAGCTTGTACCAGGCGCCTTCGCCCTGTGCCTGAGCCGCCGGTGCCTGCGCGGCGGACTTCTTGCGGCGCAGCGAGAGGGCGTTGACCTTCGGGCCCATGACCGCCAGGGCCGCCGGCAGCGCGATGATCGAGAAGAAGACGGACAGGACGACCGCCGCCACCCCGCCGTACGCCATGGACTTCAGGAAGGCGAAGGGGAAGAAGGTCATTCCGAACAGGGCGACCGCGACGGTGATTCCGGAGACCACCACCGTGCGTCCGGCGGTGGCGACGGTACGCGAGAGAGCGTCGGCCCCGGTGCGCCCGCGCTCCAGTTCCTCCCGGTAGCGGCTGACGATCAGCAGGCCGTAGTCGATGGCGACCGCGAGACCGAGCACGGTGACCAGGCTCATCGCGAACACCGAGACATCGGTGAACTGCGCGATCACCCGCAGGACCGCCATCGATCCCAGGATGGACAGACCGCCGACGAGGAGCGGAAGGCTGGCCGCGGCCAGTCCGCCGAACACGATCACCAGGAACAGGAAGAGCACGGGGAAGGAGAAGCCCTCGGCCGCTCCGAGGTCCTCGCCGATCTCCTCACCTGCCTGATGGCCCGTCGGGACGGGACCGCCGCGCAGGGTCTTGAAGCCCGGCAGATCCAGCTTGTCCTTGATCGCCTTGTAGGACTCTTCCTTGATGTTGTCGTCGCTGCCGTGCAGGTTCATCGCGACATAGGTCGCGTGCCGGTCCCGGCTCACCTGCTCCGGCATCTTGGTCATCCAGAAGTGGGCCGACCCGGTGACCACCGAGCGAGGCAGCGAGTTCACCTTGCTGGTGACCGCCTTCTGGAACGCCGGATCGTCCACGGTCAGGTCGTCGTTGCGGTAGACCACGACCGCGTCGGGTGCCCGCTGGGGAAATGCCTTCTCGGCGAGGGCCGCCGCGTGGCGGCTCTCCGACTTCGGGTCCTCGAAGCCACCCGGTTTCATGTCGCCGAAGACGCCGACGCCATAGACCCCGGACAGTACGGCGAACAACAGCGTGAAGATCAGCAGGGGCTTGCGCCCCCGGTGAATGAACCGCCCCAACCCCTCGAACATCACGTCTCTCCCTAGATCGTCAGCGAGCGCAGCTTGCTTGCCTGGCTTCGACGGTACGGCAACAGTAACACCGTTATCAATCGCCTTCAGGGAGGAGCCGGGCGTCGTGGTCGGTGGGTGAGCACGAGTAAGTGTGCTCTGACCTGCATCGATGTACGGAGGAATTTTTACCGAGGAGCGTAGGCCGGAAGTGTCTACGCAGGGCGACCCGGCTTGTAAAACACTGTTGCGGTACATTTAACGTATGGCCAGGCTCAAGACTTACGACGAAGCACTCCGACTCAGGCTGATCAACCGCGCTGCCGCCACGGTCTTCGACCGGGGCACCGCGGCGCTGAGCCTGCGGCGGCTCGCAGCCGATGTGAAGACCTCGACCACGGCGGTCTATTCGCTGTTCGGAAACAAGGCGGGTCTGCTCGACAGCCTGTACCGGGAGGCGGCCCGGCTCTTCGTCGCGCGCCTGGCCACGGTCGATTCGAGCGACGATCCGGCCAATGATGTGATCAGGCTCGGCGTCGCCTATCGCGAGTACGCACTGGCAAATCCTCACCTGTACGCGATCCTGTTCGCCGACCGCACCGTGGAGTACGAGCCGACGGACGAGCGCAAGAGCGAGGTGGGAGACACCATCCAGCCGCTCGTGGACGCCGTGGTCCGGGGACAGAAGGCCGGCCAGTTCGCACCCGACGCGCCGGCCGAGGTCATCGCGCTCTCCTGCTGGGGCTCCGCGCACGGGCTCGTATCGCTGGAGCTGTCCGGGAACGAGCCCCCTGGTCTCGACATCGGCGACTGCTACGAAGCCACGCTGCGCGCCGTCGTCCTGGGCTGGCGCCCCGAACCCGAGTGAGCGGTGGAGGTGCGCCCAGCGCCCTGCGGGGCTGTTCCCCTGCCCGCCCTCCCGCGGCCGCCAGGCCGTAGGAGGGCGGGCAGGGCGGGCGTCACACCGTCAGGCCGACGCCCTCGGCGAGAAGCACCCCAACCCCCTCGCGGGTCCCCGCCCAGCAGCTGAGGCCGTCCGTCGCGTACAGGCGCTCGACGCGCTGCGCGCCCGGGCTGAGCACCAGCCGGCGGATCGTCAGCGTCCCGGCCGCGCCCCGTGCCGTGTGGCGGTCCGTCTCACGGACGATGGCCTCGACGGCCGCGGGTGCGACCGTCGGGTCGGGCGGGAAGGGCACGGTCCACAGATCGGCGGGCAGTACGGGCGTCACGTCGAGCCTCAGCCCCGGGCCTGCCTTCCGGGCCCCGCTCTCCGGGAAGACCACACCGGCCCAGCTCAGCCAACCGTCGTGCCTTGTCGGCCGGTCGCGGCTTCCCTCCTCGGCCGGCACCGCGGTCCGCGCGGCGGGCTCGGCACCGTAGACGAGTGTCACCGACGCGATGTCCGCGCCTTCCCGGTCGCGAATGGTCACTTCTACGCACCACTCGCCGTCGGTGTAACCGCCGCGCGCCTCGCGGTGCAGATCGAGATGCCCGCCGCCGAACCGCAGCCCGTCGAGCCTGACCTTCAGCGCGCGCAACTCGCGCAGATGCAGCAGGGGCCAGCCCTCCGGCACCACCCAGTCGCCCGCGGCCACCGCGTGCTCCAGCACGACACTGACGGGGACCGCCGGGGCCGTGCCGACACGTACCTCCGACAGGCAGGGATGCTGACCGGCGTTCAGGCGCAGGGTCGTGCGCAGCGACCGGAAGATCTCGTACTCCTCGACCTCACCGAGGTGATGGTCCAGCGCGTGGAGCCGGGGCAGATCGGGGTGGCCGGTGAGCATGCCGAAGCCGCGGAGCTGGCCGGGGGCGAGCACCGCGCCGATCCTGCCCAGGAACACGGCCTCGTCGGTGTGACCGGAGGCGAGTTCCCCGGTCCAGCGCCGTGCGCCCTCCACCGGGTCGAGTGTGGAGACATAGCGGACGGCGGCAGAGTAGTTGGCGATCACGCCGAGGCGTTCCCAGGTCGGCCAGCACAGGGTCTGCACGGGCAGGCCGAGGTTGTCGCGCGCCCAGAACCCGAGCCGGGCCAGGGCCTCGTTGCCCGCCGCGTAGTCGATCTGGCCGACCATCCCGCCCATCCGGCCCGCGAGCGATCCGACATTGCTCAACAGGCGCAGTGCGTCCCGGCGTTCGGGCCGGGCCAGGATCGCGGCGACCAGGTTTGCGAAGCCTGTGACCTTGACATCGACCGTACGCACCACGCTGTCCGCGGATTTGCGGTCGAAACGGGCCGGATCGTCGATGCCGGCGTTGTGGACGACGAACTGCGGGCCGTCACCGAGTGCGGCGAAGGCCCGCTCGACCTGCTCCATGTCGGTGCAGTCGCAGCGCAGATAGTCGATGCGCAGCCCGTCCTTCGCCGCCCCCGTGAGGTTGTGGTGGACGGTGCGGTCCTCGTCCGCGCGGCGGATCTCGTTCCGGGCCGTGGCGAGGTCCTGCGGGGTACGGGCACCGGAGAGCCGCCGCCGTCGCCAGGCGGCGAACTCCTCGTCGTCCAGGGAGTTCACCTCGTTCGCCGCGGGACGCTCGCCCCGGCCCGTGACGACGACGCGGCAGCCGAACGACTCGGCGAACGCGCGGGCCGCCGCGAAGCCGACGCCACGCGCGCCGCCGGTGATCAGGACGGTGTCATCCGTACCGGGAGGCCGTTCGCCGGGCGGACCGAGAGGTGCGGGGCGGCCGACCAGGACATGGCGGCGGCCGTCCCGGTAGCCGACCTCGAAGTGCCCGGGGCTGACGTATTCACGTTCCACCGCGTCGGCGATCGCCGCGGCATCCGCACGGTCGAGGTCCACGACGACGATGCCTGCGGCGGGCAGTTCGCGCGGCAGACACTTGGCGAGACCGGCCCAGATGCCACCCAGCGGCTGCGGCACCTGTCCCTCGCCGTGACCCGCGTGCCCGCCGAGATGAGTCACGGCGAGATAGACATGGCGGCCGAAGCGCGGCTCGGCGGCCCACTGCTGGTAGGCGCCGCGGACGGCTTCGGTGGTGCGGGCGAGCGCCGACCGCCAGGTGGTGTCGCCCAGTTCGTAGGTCTCGCCCATCACGTTGAGGTCGACGATGCCGTCCCATCCGCCCGCGCTCAGCGGCGTATCGGGATCGGAACGGACGACCAGCGCGCCGCGCTCGCCCAGCTCCCCGGCGACGGCGCCGACCAGGTCCGCCGACTCACCGACGAGCAGCAGCCTGCGCCCGGCGAGCGGGCGGGCCTGGCGCGCCCCGGTGTGCGGGACGTGGACAGGCTCCCAGACGAACCGGTCGACCGGCCGGACGAAGGCGTCCGGGTCGAAGGAGGACAGGTGCGGGCGGATCGCGGGCCACGCGCCGGCGGCCGGCAGATCTGTGGTCGTCATCGGTGCCGCTCCTCGGCCGTGACATGGATCCCGCCCTTGGGGAACAGCGTGATGAACGCGCCGGAGCGGGCGTCCTCGCGGGCGAGCGTGAGCCGGAACCGGCCGGATGCCGCGGCGACCGCCTGCTGGAGCAGCGCGAGCCCCATCCTCTTGCCGATGCACTGCCGGCGGCCGCCGCCGAAGGGCAGATACGCCGAACGGTCCTGGCTGGGCGCACTGCCCGGCCGGAACCTCTCCGGGTCGAACCGCTCGGGGTCCTCCCACTGCTCGGGGTTGTAGTGCGCGCCGTACACGGACACCAGCAGGGGCGTGCCCGCCGGGATGTGGTGGTCGGCGAGCACGTCGTCCTCGATCGCCTCGCGCGTGAACTGCCAGACCGGCGGGTGCATCCGCAGTCCTTCGTCCACCACCATGCCGGCGTACGGGAGGTCGGCCAGGTCCTTCGTGGTGGGCATCCGGCCGCCCAGCACGCGGTCCGTCTCCTCCTCCAGACGGTCGCGGGCCACCGGGTCACGGGCGATTTCGTACAGCGTCCAGGACAAGGAGAGCGCGGTGGTCTCGACACCGGCGAGGAAGAGGGTCACCAGGTCGGCCCAGAGGGCGTCCTCGGGCAGGTCCGACTCACGGATGAGGGTGGCCACTTCGCCGCCCACACCGAGGTCGACGTTCCGGGCGGCCTCCGCGATGACGCGCTCCAGCGTGCGCCGTGCCCTGGCCACCTTGCGGCGGTACGGGGTCGGGATGAACGAGGGGATCGCCTTGTCCACCGAGCCGACGTTCTTGAAGATCGCCTCCAGCGCGACGGACACCGCGCCGGCGAACTCGCCGCCGTCCTGGGACAGATCCTTGCCGACCAGGGCTTGGCCCATCACCCGGCAGGTCAGCTTCATCGACTCGGTGAACAGGTCGAACGAGCGGCCCGCCCTGGCGTGTTCGGCCCAGCGGTCGAGCAGATCGGCGACGGCCGCGTCCGACTCCGCCGCGCGCGCGGCGATCGCGTTCGGAGTGAAGGCGGGGTTGACGACCTTGCGGTGGCCGCGCCAGTCACCGTCGTCCAGGGTGAGCAGACCCCGGCCCATGAACAGCTCGAACGCCTCGTAGTAGGCGCCACGGGAGTAGTTGTCGGCATTGCCCTGGAGGACCCGCCGGATCGCCTCGGGCGAGGAGAGCTGGACCGTCGGATTGTGGGGCAGGATCGGGATCTTGACGACCGTGCCGTAGTCCTTCTGGGCACGCAGCGAGAAGCCCGGCGGATCGGCGGCGTACCGCACGGTGGAGATGACCGGCGAGGACATCGGGAAGCCCGTCGGCCCCTCGACCTGCTTGGGCCCGGCACCCGTCACCGGGCAGACGCCCTGGGTCACGTTTTTCTCGGTCACGCTGTTGCCTCCTCGGCGGGGCGCCGGCGCTCGCGGTACTCGCCGGTGGACTGGTTCACATGGCCGAGTACGACGCCGGTCATGTCCTTGATCTGCAGTACGACGTCTCCGGCCGCGGTGACGGCGAGCGCCCTGTTGTCCTCCTCGCTCTCGAGATCGAGACGGGAGGGCAGGGAGTAGAGCTCGACCCCGGTGCCCGCGGAGGCGAGTGAGGCGTCGGTGTGGCCGCCGTACAGATCGATTCGGCGGATGGTGCGCGGCACGGCCAGGGGAGTCCAGTCGCCCTCGCTGCGGTCCAGGACCGACACACGGGCCAGGCCGTCCAGAAGGACGGACGGAACGACGAGCGAGGAGAACCAGCGCTCGATGCCGGGCCGGTCGGGTACGTAGCGGGCGCGGCGGCCGTTGGGATGCGTACGGGTGTCGGCGGTGGAGACGAAGACACCGCTGAGCAGCACCGCCGGATTGGGCACGTGGTAGGGGTCGGCCATGCGCTCGGCGCCCTGGTCGTCCCAGTGGTCCCAGCGCGGCGGTGCGACGTGCTCGTCGCGCAGCCGTACGCGGGCGGAGAAGTGGCGGCGGTCCTTCACGAGCAGCCGCCCGCCCGGTGCCAGCACGTCACCGGTCACCTCGATGTCGACGACGGACTCGTGCGGTCCGTGGCTGACGAGGTGGGCCTTGATGCGTTTGGTCTCGTCGCGGCCCGGCCGGTAGACGCGCAGGAAGGAGTCGAGCCGGATGTCCTCGAAGACGACCGGGACACGGCCGGGCACGAGGTGCATGGCGGCCTGCGCAGCGAGTTCGGGCACGAAGGTGCCGGGCAGCGTCGGGAAACCGTTGACCACGTGCTCGTGGAGGTAGGCGTCCCGGTCCTGGTTGAAGGTGCGTACGACGGTGAGCCGGTCGGGGCCGCGGCCTGTGATGTCGTCGACGAAGAAGTCCGGCAGGGCGCGGGCGGGTGCCGGCGCGGTGGGCGCCGGCGGCTTCGGCGGTGTGCGGCAGAAGTCCAGATAGCCGGGGACGGCCGCCTCGATCGCGGCTCGTTCCGGGTCACCGAACAGGACGGTGACCGGCGTGTGCTCGGCCTGGTCGAGCTCGTGCAGGAAGTGGTCGATCCCCTCGGCCGTGGGCATCGCGGTGAACTGCGCGCTCTTCGCGAGGAACGTCCGCATGATCGGTGTGGCACCGAGACCGACGTCCCGCCACAGCGTCCAGCCGATGGTGAACTCCCGTGCACCGCGTGAACTGCCGTACAGGGCAGCGGTGTTGAAATAGTCGTTCGCCGCGCCGTAGTCGGTCTCGCCGGTCTGTCCTGTGAAGCCGACGAAGGATCCGAAGTTGCACCAGCGGCGCGGCTGTCCGCCGCCGAAGGCCGCCTTGAGATTGGCGTACGTTCGCACCTTCAGGTCGCGGACCGTACGGAAGTCGCCGAGGCTCTTCTGGTCCACCGATGCGGCGCGGTTGGTCCCTGCGATATTGAGCAGCAGGTCGACGTGGCCGCCACCCTCCGCGTCGTTGATCCGCCCGACGACCGCGTCCACCGCGGCACGGTCCCGCAGGTCGCAGGCGTGGTACGTGACCCTGCCCGCGCCGCAGATCTCCTCCAGAGCCGTCAGGTTGGCCTTGACCTCGCGGGCGGCGGACAGCCGGTCGAAGGCGGCGTTCGCCTCCCGCACGGTGAGCCGGTCGGCGCCGGCCGCGGTCGTGCGGGTGCGGATGAAGTCCTTGCGGGTCAGCAGGACGTCGGCCTCTCTCACCGTGTCGAGGCGCGTGGAGCCGATGACATGGAGACGGGGGCGATCGCGGCGGGCCAGCGCGGCGAGGAGTTCGGCGCCGATGCCGCGTCCGCCGCCGGCCGCGACCACCGTGTAGGGGGCCGGTTCTCTGTCCGGTCCGGGCTGCTGGGGCCGGCTCCGGCCCGGGTTCGGGGCGGCCTGCCACAGCAGCCGGGTGCCGCCCGCGAAGGAGACGACGGGCAGCAGTTGTTCGGCCACTGCCTCGGCCGCGGTGTCCGCCTCGGCGGACGCGATGTCGGCGGCCTCGTGGACGACGGAGACGACGGACGAGTCCGGCCATTCGAGCGCGAGGCTCTTCGCGAAGCCGGTGAACAGGCCGCTGCACGGGTGGGGCACCCGCGCCGCGTCGATGCCGCCGAGGACGAGCACGACGAACGACTCGGGCCGCTCGGGGAGTTCGGTGCAGGCCTTGGCGGTACGGAAGAGGCTGTCGTGCAGGCGCAGTAGCCGCTCCGAGGGACCGGTGTTCTTGTCCTGGGAGGACAGGTCGACCAGGACGCGCACATGGCGGGGGCGTGCCCGCAGGACGTCGGCCTCGATCGTTTCGTCGTCCTGGAGAACCGTGCTGCCGCCGGGCAGCTGCGCGGAGTTGAGATTGGTCAGGACGGCGGTGCCGGGCGGGAAGAGCGGCGGCGGCTCCTCGGCGCGAGCCGGACGGGGCGCGGGCGCCAGCCGCAGGACATGCCGGTCGAGGAGATGCGGCTCGGTGGGGCGGGCAGGGGCAGCGGGTTCCTTCGCCTCGGGTTCCGTTGCCTCGGGTTCCTGCCCCCCGTCCGCCGCAGCAGCCTCCGGGTGGCGCAGCCGCAGCCGGTGGACCGGGCCGCCTTCCTGTACGGCGCGTTCGATCACCGCGGACCGCGACGGCGCGGGGGCGGTGAGGAACGCGATCAGTTCACGGGCGCCCTCGGCGCCCAGCAGGGTGGTGGAACCCTGACGCGGGGCGCTCACGCTCCCACGCTCCTTTCCATGACGGCCAGCACGGGCAGACCGGCCTCTTCGGCGAGCGACCTGCGGGTCACGACGAACAGGAAGGCGCCTTCCGCGGCGTTCCGTCCCGCCGTGTCGTTCCAGCCGGGCAGCGCCGTTCCGTTGACTCCGGCCACCAGGGCGACATCGATCTCCCTGAAGTCGAGGTAGGAACCCGCCACGTCGAACGCTTCGAGGAGCGAGGCCTCGCCCGCGTCGACCGTGATGTTGAGACCGCGGAGGTCGAAGTAGTTCGACAGTCTGGCGGCGATGACATTGGGCATCTCGCCAGGGAAGGAGTCCTCGGTCGGCGCGGCGATCAGGCCGGTGGCCCGCTCTTCGAGCCGCTGGAGGAACTTCGCCGTCGTGGCCCGCTCGTCCGCACCGGCCACCGCATGCCCGATCTCGTCGAGATAGGCACGCGTCTTGTAGAGCAGGGCGTTACGGGTGGCGCCGGTGTGCCCGACCACGACCCCGGTGGTCTTGTGGTGGTCCAGGCACAACTGGCGTACCGCTTCGTCCAGTTCCTGCATGCAGCGCACCATCATCAGCTGCGTACGGTCCGTGGCGCGCGCGGTGGGCGGTGGCATACGCAGCTGCTGGAACGGCGGCACCGGATAGGTCGCCCCGAACGAGGGCTCGGGATCCGTGCCCCGACCGGCCGCCCAGGCCGCGACGGCGTCCGAGTCGGGGCTGCCGGGCTGGTGCGAGGACCAGCCGACCAGTACCAGGTCCTCGCCGACCGGTGCGGGCAGCGCCGCAGGGTGGCCGGACCGCGTTCCCCGGTGGTCCTCGGAGATGATCATGTGAGCGTTGGTGCCGCCGAAACCGAAGCCGGAGACCGCGGCGCGCCGGGGACGCTCCGCACGGGCGGGCCAGGGCACCGGCTGCTCCGGCACCGTGAGCCCGTCCGCCTCGTCGGCCAGAGCGTCCGGCAGCCGCTCGAAGCGGTACTGGGCCGGGATGGTGCCGTGCCGCAGGGCGAGCAGGGTGTGGATGACCGACACCACGCCGGCGGCCCAACCGCAGTGCCCCACCAGCGACTTGTTGGAGGTCACCAGGGTCCCCCGGGCACCGGCGTACCGCTGGCCGAGGCTCGTGAACTCCGCTTCGTCGCCCGCCGGGGTGCCGGTGGCGTGCGCGACGATCCAGTCCACGTCGTCCGGGCCGAGCCCGCTGCGGTCGAAGGCCCGCTCGATGGCGAGCTCCTGACCGGCGCGGGCGGGAGCGTAGATCGCCTTGCCGCGGCCGTCGGCCGAGAGCCCGATCGCCGAGACGATGCCGAGGACCTGGTCGCCGTCGGCGCGGGCGCGCGAGAGCCGCTTGAGCACGACGAGCCCCGCACCGTCGGAGAACAGCGCACCGTCCGCGCCGGCGTCCAGGGCGCGTACGGCACCGCCCGCGGAGAGGCCGTTGAGCTTGGCGAACAGGATGGAGCCGCTGGGCGCCAGCGCGAACGAACCGCCGCACACGGCGATGTCGCTGCGCCCGGAGAGCAGATCGCGCACCCCTAGATCCATCGCGTACAGCGAGGAGGAGCAGGCGGTGTCCACCATGTGCACCCGGGTGCCGGGCGGCAGGATGCCCGCCATCGCGTCCTGGCCGATGCGGTGGGGCAGATACGAGGCCGACGGGTCGTCACCGCGGCTGAAGCGCCGCCGCAGCGCGTCGCCGATCGGTCCTTCGACGGCGTCGTCGCCGTCCTCGGCCAGGGTGTCCAGCGCCGAGCGCAGGACGAAGGCCTCCTCCAAGTGCTGGCTGCCGTCCGGGGTGTAGCCGACGCAGAAGGAGAACCGGTCCTGCTCGTGGCGTCGTACCCCTTCGAGCGCCTGGTGGAGACTGTGCCGCAGCCAGAGCGCGGTGTGATCGAGACCGGCATCGGCCAGGCCCTCCGCGCGCAGCTTCTCGTGCGGGCGGAAGCCGGTGATGAAGCCGGAGCGGCGCTGGTACGTCTTGTCGGGGGCGCCGCGGTCGGTGGCGTGGAAGCGAGCGATGTCCCAGCGGTCGGCGGGAGCGTCGACGAAGAGCTCGGCCCCGTCGATGAGGAGTCGCCAGAACTCCTCGGGGGACGAGGCGCCGGGGACGGCCATGCCCATGCCGACGACGGCAATGGGATCGTCGTCCGCCTCGTCGTCGCGGGGCGCGCCCGACTCGGCCTGCGGCACCTCCGGTTCGACGACGGCATCCGCCACCGCCTCGGCCCACGCCCCGACCGAGGCGCGGCCCACGAGGTCGGCCCGGGTCTTGATCGGCCCCTCGCCCGGGGTCTCGGCCGCGACGCCCGGCCGGGCCTTGGCCGCGTTCCCAGCCAGGGGTTGTGCCCCTGAGTCCGCCGAGGCGCCGGCCGGGGCCTGGGCCTCGCGGCCCAGGCGGGTCCCGGTCACGACGTCCGGTCGCGCCTTGGCCACGAACCCGGCCGGGGGCTTTGTCACTTCGCCCGGGGAGGCCTCGGCCACAAGGTCGGCCCGGGTCTCGATCCGAGGCTCTGCCGAACCGTCGATTACGAGGTCTGCCGGGGCGCCCCGCAGGGTGTCGGCCGTGAGCCCCGCCCGGGGCTCAACACCCTCGAGGGCAGCCGCCGCCTCCCGTGGTGGCGACATTGCCGACCTCAGCAGGGTCAGGCCGCCGTCCGCCAGGACCGTCTGGCCCGTGACCCAGCCCGAGCGTTCCGAGGCCAGGAAGAGCACGACCTCGGCCAGGTCCTCCGGGCGGCCCAGGCGGGACAACGGGGTGGCCGCGACCGTGTTCGCGCTCACGCCCGCGAAGTCCGGGAACATCTGGCCGACCGGGTTGTCGATCAGGCCGCACGACGCGGCGTTGACCCGGATCAGGTCCTCGGCGAGCTCCGCCGCCAGATAGCGGGTCAGTGCCTCGAGCGCCGCCTTCGACACGCCCACCGGCAGGTAGTTCGCCGGTGTGGTGACCGCGCCCAGCGAGGAGACGTTGACCACCGAGCCACCGCGCCCCCGCGCCGCGGCGAGCAGGGGGCGGGCGTAGCGGGCGCACCACAGGGGGCCCTTGACGTTCGTGGCGTAGGTCCGGTCGAGGAGATCCTCGGTGATCTCGTCGAAGGGGACGAACGACCCCGCCGCCGCGTTGTTGACCAGGATGTCGAGGCGGCCGTGCTCTTCGCCGATCTGAGTGAACATCCGCTCGACCTGGGCCGGGCGGGCCACCGAGGCGCGCACCACCCTGACGTCCAGGCCGCGTTCGACCAGGCCGCGGGCCTGTTCCTTGGCGGAGTCGTAGGAGTGGAAGCAGTTGAGCAGGACCGTGGCGCCGCGCTCGGCGAGCCGCTCGACGATCACCCGGCCCACACTTCCCGCGCCGCCGGTGACCAGTGCGATCCGCCCGGAGAACTCGGGTTCCCCACCTGCCGTGGGGTGGTGCGGGCTCACGGGGCGATCCCGGCGGCGACGAACTCGACGACCTTGCCGAAGGTGTCGTAGTCGGCCACTCGCAGTCCGGCCGGCGGGACGCCGAGCCCGAAGCGGTCGCCCAGCCTGCTCAGCAGCTCGGTCTGCTTGACGGAGTCGATCCCGAGGTCCGCCTCCAGCAGCACGTCGTCGGTGAAGACCTCGTCGGGGTACTCCATCGCCTCGGCGTACAACGCCCGTACCTGGCTGGTCAGTTCCTTGACGTCGATCCGGACCGGAGCGCTCGGAGCCGGAGCCGCCGCAGGAGCAGCAGCCGCCGCGGCAGCAGGAGCCACGGGGGCCGGACGCGCCACCGCGTCCCCGCTCAGCGGGTCCCGCAGAGCCCCTGCCGCCGCCGTCAGGCCCGCCTCGTCGTCGCGGCCCGCCAGCGGCGCCACCGCGTGCACGCCGGGCAGCGCCTCGGTGACCAGCGCGGTCAGCACGCGCCCCGCGCCGATCTCCACGAACTCCCGCGCACCGGCGGCATGCAGCGCCGACAAGGAGGTACGGAAGTCGACGGGCGTGACCAGGTGCAGCGCCAGCAACTCGGCGAGGTCGTCCCCGTCGCGGTAGAAGCGGCCCAGGATGGGCGAGTACACCGGGGCGGTGAGCGGCCGGGTCCGCAGCGGAGCGATACGGGTGGCGAGCTGCCGCCGCGCCTCGGCGAGCAGCGGGTTGTGGAAGGGGTGCGGGGAGCGCAGCTGAGTGGACGTGATGCCGAGCTGCGCGGCGATCGCCGCGGCCGTGGCGACGGCGTCCGCGGGGCCGGAGACGACGGCCTGGCCCGCGCTGTTGTCGACGGCGAGGACCAGGTCGGGATGGTCGATCAGCGCCACGACGCGCTCGGCACGCTCACGCCCGCAGCCGAGCGCGAGCATCGCGCCGCCGCTGTGGTCGTGCTCGCGCAGTACGGAGATCCGCTCGCAGAGGACGGCCGCGGCGTCCGCCAGGTCGTACGCGCCCGCGCAGGTCAGCGCGGCCAGCTCGCCCAGGCTGTGTCCGAGGTGCACCGAGGCCTGCGCGCCGCGCTCGGCGAGCAGTCGGTGGGCGGCGACGGAGGTGGTGAAGACGGCCAGTTGCAGGGTGTCCGGGGCGGATGCCAGCAGGGTGGCGGGGCTCGGCGGCGAGGGCCGGAAGACGGTGGAGGAGACATTGCGGCCGAGCTTTTCCTTGGCGACCGCGTCGACCTCTTCGTAGGTGTCGCGTACGGTGTCGTCGCCGCGCTCCCAGAGTCCCGCGAGGGTCCCCGGCCGGTAGGCGCCCTGCCCGGGGAAGAGGGCAACACTCATGTGCAGGTCTCGGTTCATGGCAAGGTTCCAATCTCTGCGCTGCACCAGCGCGCTATATGCCGGATAAGTCGGTCCGTCGCAGCGCACCGGGGTGCGTTCCCTCGACAGCGATGGCGAGGATGTGCTCGGGACCGGGGTGGAGCAGTTCGAACGACCAGCCGTCGCCCGGTCTCTCGCGCTGCTCGGGGTCGTTGACGGTGATGCGTCCCGCTCTGCCCGCCGGCTGCGCGGCGAAGGAGAATCCGTCGAGACTCCGGTGCAGACCGGTGCCGAGTGCTTTGAGGTACGCCTCTTTGAGCACCCACAGCTCGCTGCCGCGGGCGATCCGCCCCGCGGGGGTGAGAGCGGCCAGCTCCGCGCGCTCGTCGGCGGCGAAGTAGCGGCTCACGTAGTCGGTGGTTTCACTGGTGGCGGGCAGCCGTTCCACATCGGCTCCGCAGACCCGGCCCTGTGCGACCGCGCAGACGATGAGCCCCTCGGTGTGGGAGAGGCTGAACCGCATGCCGTCGTCGTCCGGTTCGGCCTCGGGGCGCCCGTGCGGGCCGGCCCGAAAGCGCCAGTGGTCGAGCGGGCGGCCGGTGCGCTCGCTGAGCGCGTACCGGCACAGCAGTCGCCGGGCGAGGAAGCGCCGCCGCAGCGTGGCCGTCACCAGCCGGTCCATGCGCGCGCGTTCGTCATCGGTGAGGAGCCGGGTGCCGCCGAGAGGGGCGGCGAAGGCGTCCACGGCGTGCTCGGGCAGCAGCCAGACATGCGTCAGCCCCGCGGCGGCCACCTGCTCCGCCACGGTGCTGACATCGGCCCTACCGGTCACCCGAACGTCCGGGCACTGACGAGGTCGGCGAGCCGGAACGCGAGGTCCAGCGACTGCTCCCGGTTCAGCCGGGGGTCGCAGACCGACCGGTAGCCCGCGGGCAGATCGTCGAATCCGAGCCCCGCACCGCCGCCGACGCACTCGGCAACGTCGTCGCCGGTCAGCTCCAGGTGCACGCCGCCGGGGTGCGCGCCCAGTCCGCCGACCACCTCGAAGAACCCGGACAGTTCGTCGAGGATGTCGTCGAACCTGCGGGTCTTGCGCCCGCACGGCGCGCTGATCGTGTTGCCGTGCATGGGGTCGGACACCCAGGCGACGGGCAGGCCCTCGGCCGTCACCCGCTCGACCAGGCCGGGGAGTACGGCGCGTACCTTTCCGGCGCCCATTCTGGCGACGAGGGTGAGCCTGCCCGGCTCGCGCCTCGGGTCGAGCCGGTCCATCAGCCGGAGCAGTTCGTCCTGCTCGACGGTCGGCCCGATCTTGACGGCGATCGGGTTGCTGATGCCGGAGAAGTACTCCACGTGCGCGCCGTCGAGCTGCCGGGTGCGCTCGCCGATCCACAGCAGATGTCCGGAGGTGGCGTAGGGCTTCTGGGTGCCCGAGTCGGTCCGGGTCAGTGCGGCTTCGTAGTCGAGGAGCAGTCCTTCGTGCGACATGAACAGCTCGCCGGGCGTGTGCCAGCCGTCGGTTCCGGTGAAGCCCCCGGCCTCTTCGATCTCGGCGATGAGGCTCTCGTAGCGGGCCCGCTCCGGCGAGTCCACGGCGAACTTCTTGATGTTCTCCAGGGCCTGTCCGGCGCTGGCCGACTCGCCCGTGCCGAAAGCTCTGACCAGGTTCAGAGTGGCGGCGGACGCGTTGTAGACGCGCACCATGCGATGGGGGTCGGGGGTACGGGCGGCGGCGGTGAACGCGAACCCGTTCACCGCGTCGCCGCGGTACGCCGGCAGCTCGACGCCGTCACGGGTCTCGGTCGTCGCCGAGCGCGGCTTGGCGTACTGCCCGGCCATGCGCCCCACCGTGACCACCGGCAGCGACATCATGTACCCGAAGACCGTGGCCAGTTGCTGCAGGGTGCTCGCGCTGCGGCTGATCGACGTGGCGTTGACCGCGTCGAGGGATTCGGCGCAGTCGCCGCCCTGGACGAGGAACGCCTCGCCCTGGGCGACGGCGGCCAGCCGCTTCATGAGGAGGTCGCATTCGCGCGGTACGACCAGGGGAAGGCTGCCGTCGAGGGTGTCGACCGCGGCGTCGAGCGCCGCGGGGTCCGGCCACTGCGGCTGCTGCTTGGCCGGGAGCGAGCGCCAGGTCTGCCCGGCGCGTGCGGAAGGGACGTCGACCATGGGGGTCACGCCGTGAGCTCCACTCTGTGAGGCACCGGCGCGAGAGCACCGGTGACCAGGCTGTCGAGGATTGCTGATCCGTGACGGGTCATCACCGACTCGGGGTGGAACTGCACGGAGGTGAAGCCGGGACCGCGCAGGCCGTGCACCTCGCCCGTGACCGGATCGCGCGAGACCTCCACGAAGTCCCGGCACAGGGGGCTCTCCAGCAGATCGCTGCCGGAGTTCGCGGTGAACGCGTTGTAGAAGTAGACCGGCTCCCGGCTGCCGAAGAGATCGATCGTGCGCCGCACACCCTGGTTCGGGAAGTCCAGCTTGTTCAGGGGCAGGCCGAGCAGTCCGCTGAGGATCTGGTGGCTCAGGCACACCGACACGAACGGCACACGAAGGTTGAGGAGGCTGCGGGTCACCGCCCGCAGATACGCGATCTTGGGGTGGTTCTCGTCGCGCGGATCACCCGGACCCGGACCGAGTACGACGCAGTCGTAGCCGGTCAGCCGGTAGGGCTCGTCGAAGCGGCGCACCGTCACCTCGAAGCCCAGCGCCCGCAGCTGCAAGGCTCCCATCGCGGTGAAGTTGTCCTCGGCGTCGATGATCAGCAGCTTGCCGCGGGTGGCGATCCTGGGCACGGCGGGTGCGAGCCAGAAGTCCGAGAGTGCCCTGTTGCGGTCGGTGAGTGCGGCTCTGATCTGCGGGTGTTGGTCGAGGCCCGCGGGGCGGGCGTGTTCGGCGACGCGGCCCAGGGCGTCGAGCAGCCCGGCCGCCTTCGCCGCGGTCTCCGCCGCCTCCTTCGCGGGGTCGGAGTCGCGCACCAGCGTCGCCCCGACGCCGATCCGCATCCGTCCCTCCAGGTCGACATCGGCTGTCCTGATCATGATCGCGGAGTCCATCCGCCGCCGGCCCTCGGCGTCCCGGCCGATGAGTGCGGCGACGCCGGAGTAGTAACCGCGCCCGGCCGGCTCGAACTTGGCGATCACCTCGCACGCGCTCTGCACCGGACTGCCGGTCACCGTGGGCGCGAGCAGGGTCTCGTGCAGGATCTCCCGTACGTCGCGGCGGCTGTGCCCGACGATGCGGTACTCGGTGTGGGCGAGGTGCGCCATCTCCTTGAGCTGCGGCCCGACCACGCGCACGTCGTCGCAGACCCGGCTCATCATCTTCAGTTCCTCGTCGAGCACCATGTACAGCTCGTTGGTCTCCTTGCTGTCGGCGAGGAAGTCGAGCACGCCGTCCGGGGCCGGGCCGCCGGCCGGGTAGCGGTAGGTGCCGCTGATCGGGTTCATCACGGCGACGCCGTCGTCGAGGCTCACATGGCGCTCCGGGCTGGCGCCGATGAAGGTGCGCTCGCCGGTGTGGATCAGGAACGTCCAGTACGCGCCGGGCTCGGCCCGCAGCAGCCGGCCCCAGAACGCCAGCGCGGTACGCACCGACCAGTTGGGCATCTCGGTGACGAAGGTGCGCTTGAGGACGAAGTTGGCGCCCGCGCCATGGCCGATCTCCTCGGCGAGCACCCGGCGCACCAGATCGCCGTACTCCTGGTCGTCCAGGTCGAAGGTGCCCTCGCTCATCTCGATCGGCCAGCGCAGCACCAGGTCGAGCACCTCGTCCACGGGCAGCAGCGACTGCTCGTCGACCGGCATCGCCAGCACGGGCTCGCCGTCGTCGTGGTGGTCGAAACCGCGCTCGCCGATCACCCGGTAGGGCAGCACGACCAGCGTCTCGTGCGTGCCGGGCTCGCCGAGGTCCGGGACCGGTAGCTCGGCGGTGCCCGCGACCTCGGTGAACTCGCCGACCAGCAGGTCGACCATCTGCTCCCGGCCGCTCTCGGGACGGTGCAGCACCGCGAACGGCCTTCCGCCCGCGGCCAGTTCGTCGAGGGGGGTCATCATGAGTCTCCTACGGACGCGGTGGTCACCGTCGCGAGCGACTGGAGCACCGTCGCGGTCGGAAGGGTCATGGCGCAGCGGGTCGCCGCGTACTGCAGCGCCATCCGGTGGAACTCGGGCGTGAAGTCGGCGATCGCGTCGGCCACCACAAAGGTCTGGATGTTGTGGGCGAAGGCGTCGCAGGCGGTGAGCAGGATGCCGACATGCGCGTAGATACCGCAGATGATCAGCTGGTCGCGGCCCTGCGCGGACATCAGGTCGAGCAGCCCGGTCTTGTGGAAGGCGCTGGCCCGCCACTTGGTGAGTACGGTGTCGTGCTCACCGGGCGCGATGGCGTCGGGAATGCCCCGGTCCTCGGGCGCGGCCGACATGCCCGGTCCCCAGAAGTCCTGGAGCAGGCCGCGCTCTTCGGGAGTCATTCCGCCCGGCTGGGCCGTGTAGAGCACCGGGACGCCGCGCTCCGCGCAGCTTTCGCGCAGCGCGGCGGTGTGGGCGATCAGATCGGTCAGCGGCTGCTTGCCGCCGGCGAACGGGGCGAGGAAATAGTGCTGCATGTCGTGCACGAGCAGCACGGCCCTGCGGGTGTCGACGGTCCATGTTGCGGTGTTGGCCGGTAGGTCGACGGGCCGCGGCATCGGATAGGAGTCGATCGGCGCAATCGCCACTGGTCGTGTCCTCTTCTCGTCGGTCGGTCAGGCTCCGAGCGCGGCGCCGCCGTCCACGGTCAGGTCGTGCATGGTGATGTGGGACGCCCGCTCCGAGAGCAGGAACAGCACGGCGTCGGCGATGTGCGACGGCTCGGCGATACGCCGCAATGGGATGCCGACCCGGTAGGCGTCGGGCACACCCTCGATCGAGGCGCGCTCGGCCGCGTCGCCCTGGAGTGCGGTCAGCATCGGCGTCCTGGTCGAGCCCGGGGCGACGACATTGCAGCGGATGCCGTGCGCGGCCAGTTCCAGGCCGAGACATTTGGTGAACATCGCCGACGCCGCCTTGGACGCCGCGTACGCGGACATCGACATCCGCGGGGTGGCCGCGGCATTCGACGCGACCGTGACGATCGCGCCGCTGCCGCGCGGCACCATTACCCGGGCCACCGCGCGGCTCATGTGGAAGACCCCGCCCGCGTTGACGGCGAAGGTGGTGTCCCACTCCTCGTCGGTCAGCTGGGCGGCCTGGCCGCTGCGCAGCACCCCGGCGGCATTGACGAGGTACTCGATCGGGCCGAGTTCGACCTCGACCTTGGCCACCGCGCTGTCCACGTCTCCGCTGTCCGTGACATCGGTGGCCACCGCGAGGACGCGCACTCCGGTCGAGTCCAGCTCGGCCGCCAGCTCCCACAGGGCGAGAACGTCGCGGTCGAGCAGCGCGACCGGCGTCTCCGCGGCCACCAGGGACCTGGCGATCTCGGCACCGATCCCGCCGGCCGCCCCCGTGACGACGGCGACTCCGGACAGCCCGCCGGTCACCGTGTCACCTGGCCCTGTCCGGCCGAACGGACAGGGCCCAGCACCCGCCCGACCACCTCCGACGGCACCCGCAGCGTGCGCGTCGTGAACGCGCCGAGCGCTTCGAGGTAACGCTCCTGCAGACCCGCCTCGTCGACCTCGACGCCCTTGCCGCCGGACAGCAGCGTCCGGCCGCCGACGATCACGGTGTCCACATCGGCCGAACCGGCCAGCCACAGGAAGCTCTCCAGGGGCCGGGGGTTGAGCAGATAGCGCCAGTCGTCCGCCCGTACGAGCACCAGGTCGGCCTGCTTGCCGACCTCCAGGCTGCCCACCGCGTCGTCCCAGCGCAGCCCCTTCGCCGCGATCCGGGTGCCCATCGCCAGCGCATCGCTGGGCAGCACCTCGGTCTGGTCGGCGCTCATCTCGTTGTACATCTGCCAGGCGGCGCGCATCGTCTCGGCGATCCCCGCGCTCGGCATCGACGAGCCGTCCGTCGACAGCGACACATCAAGGCCCGCCCTGCGCAGCGCCGGGACGACGCCGGTCTCGGTCAGCGACGACTCGCCGGAGGGCCCGTACTTGCCGGGGGAGTGGCTGATGTGGGCCCGGGCCGCCAGCAGGAGCTTCTGCTCCTGCTCGTCGAGGAACGCGCAGTGCCCGGCCATCAACCGCTCGTCCACGAGACCGAGTTCGGCCAGCCGGCGCACACCCGTCTCGCCGTAGTAGGCGCGCATCAGCTCGACCTCGTTGCGCAGCGCGCCGACGTGCGTCGCGAACCCGAGGTCGTGCGCGGCGACCAGGTCGGCCATGCCGCGCGCCAGCTCGTCGGTCATGTTCGTGACGTAGGCGATGCTCGGACGGCACCTGATGCGCCCCGAAGTGTCCTTGTTGACCAGCTGGAGCAGCGACTCGAAGTTCGCGAGAACGCCGTCGGCGTCCCTGGTCCGTACGAACGTGTCCTGGTCGGGCGGGCAGATCGCGTCGCTCGCCCAGGTGCTCGCCGAGAACCGGATGCCCAGGCGCTGCGCCGCGGCGACCATCGACTGCGGGCGGTTGAGCGAGCCCATGTCGCCGAGCGTGGTCACCCCGCCGCGCAGCTGGGTCCACATCGAGTACTCGGCGATGGCCTGTGCCTCGTCCGGGGTCATGCCGTCGATGAGGTCGTCGAAGCGGTCGAAGGTGGCGGAGATCTGGTGCATGTCGCCGCCGCCGCCCATGAACGCGACCTGGTCATCGCGGTCGGAGACCGGCCGCAGGGCGCCGCGCATCGGGAAGCGCATGGCGAACATCTCGTGCCAGTGCGCGTTGACGAAGCCGGGCAGCACCATCATGCGGCCCGCGTCGGTCCGCTTCATCGCGGCCTTCTGCGCCGGGTCGAGGGCGGCGGCCGACTCCTCGACCTCGGGCGCGCTGCCGACCGCGGCGATCGTGCCGTCCACGATCAGCACCGCGCCGCCGGCATGGACGCTCTCCTCGGCGTCCGCCGTGTAGACGGTGCCGCCGGTGATCAGCTGGACGTTCATCAGGCCACCCCGGGCTCGGTCGACGCGGACGCGATGGAGGCGAAGTGCGCGAGCCAGCCGTTCAGCGTGGGAGCGGCCACCAGCTCGTCGAACTGGACCGGGATCTTGTTCTTGCGCCAGCGGCTGACCAGCCGCATGATCTCCAGCGAACTCAGGCCGAGAACCACCAGGTTGGCGTCCGGCTCGATCGCCTCGGGCTCAAGGCCCAGCAGCGGCGCGACCGTTGCGCGCAGATCGAGCTCAGTAGGGGTCGGAGTGATGTCCACGTCAGCCTTCCTGCTCGGACGCGGCTATGACGGCCAGCGCCTTCTTGTCGACTTTGCCCAGCGGCGTGAGCGGGAGCTCGGGCACATAACGCACCACGTCGGGCAGCTTGTAGTCCGCGACGCCGTGGGAGTGAATGGCCTTCTTGAGCTCGGCCAGCGCCATCTGCTCGCCGTCCGTGACGAGATACGCGCAGATCCGCTCGCCGAGGAACTCGTCGGGCACGCCGATCACGGCCGCCTGATTGATCGACGGCAGCGCCAGCAGATGGTCCTCGACCTCGCCCGCGGAGATCTTGTCTCCGCCGCGGATGATCATGTCCTTGATGCGGCCCTCGATCACCAGGTCACCGTCCTCGGTGAGCCGGGCGAGGTCACCGGTGCGGTAGAAACCGTCCTCGGTGAAGGCGCGCTTGTTGTACTCGGGCACCCCGTAGTAGCCCCGCAGGGTGTACGGGCCGCGGGTGATCAGCTCGCCGATGGATCCGGTGGGCAGTACGTTGCCGTCCTCGTCGACGATGCGCAGCTCGTCGGCGTCCGAGATCGGCTTGCCCTGGGTGGTGAGCACCGACTCGGCCGGGTCGTCGGGCCTGCTGAAGGTCAGCAGACCCTCGGCCATGCCGAACACCTGCTGGAGCGAGCAGCCCAGCGTCGGCGCGATGCGCTCGGTGAACTCGCGCGTCATCCGTGCCCCGCCGACCTGCACCAGCCTCAGGCTGCTCAGATCGTCCTCGCTCCACTCGGCGGCCTCCAGCCACAGCTGCATGATCGAGGGCACCATCGAGGTGACGGTGACGCCGTGCTGCTCGATCAGCGGGAAGCAGTCGAGGGGATTGGGGGTGTCGGCCAGGACCACGGTTCCGCCGGTCTGGAAGGTGCCGATCACCCCGGGGCAGCCGTACGCGAAGTTGAACTCGACCGGCAGCACGGCGAGATAGGTGTCGCTGCTGGTCAGCTCGCACACCTGGGCCGCGCGCCGGGACTGGTAGACGTAGTCGTCGTGGGTGCGCGGGATCAGCTTGGGCAGCGCGGTGGTTCCGCCCGAGAGCAGGAAGAACGCCACATCGGCCGCATCGGGCTCCGGCAGCGGACGGGACTCGGCGGAGGCGAGCTCCAGCTCCGACACCGAGACGAAGCCCTCGCTCTTGTCACCCAGCACGAACAGCGTGCGCAGCTCGGGGGCCGAGGCCTGGATCTCCAGTGCCATCTCGCGGTGGTCGAACCCGCGGTGCGTCTCGGGCAGTACGTACCCGGTGGCCCCGCTCAGCTCGACGAGGTGGGAGATCTCGGTCGAGCGGTGCGCGGGCAGCGAGAAGACCAGCTTCGCGCCGATACGCATCAGGGCGAAGGCGATCGCCACGAACTCCGGGACGTTGGGCAGCTGCACCACGAGCCGGTCGTTCTCGCGCACGCCCTGCGCGGCGAACCCGGCGGCCAGCCGGTCGGCCCACTGGTCGAGTTCGACATAGCTGATCCGGCGGCCGCCGTGGACCAGCGCGGTGGCGGAGCCGTAGCGGCGCGCGGCGCTTCGCAGCAGCGCGCCGAGCGTCTCACCGCGCCAGATGCCCTGCTCGCGGTAGCGCTGCGCGACATCGGACGGCCATGGAGTGCATCCGGCAAGCATCAGGAGCTCCTACTCGGCTTCGGGTGCGGATTCGGTGATGCGTACGACGGCGGCGCCCGCCTCCATGCCGGTGCTCGCGCCGATCAGCAGGACGTGGTCGCCGGGCCCGACCTGGCCGGTGCGCCAGACGTGCTCAAGGCCCAGGAACAGGTCGGCCGCGCCCGTGTGCCCGATGGTGTTGACGTACTCCCACAGGGCCTTGTCCTCGTCGACGTCCAGGGGCAGCAGGAACATGGCCTCCAGCGCGGGCCGGCCGAAGCCGACGTGGCAGACCTTGGCGACCTGATCGAAGGTCAGGTCCGCCTCCTTGAGCGTGCGCTCGGCGATCTCGGCGACCTTGTCGCCGAAGTTCTTGATCGGCGGGGCCTGGCCCGCCGCCCACTGCTCACGGACCTTCTCGGCCCGCTCGCCGAAGTTCAGGCCGCGGCCCCTGGTGACACCCGGCGGGAAGAGCTCCTCGCCCGCCCGGTGGAGGATCTCCATCGAGGAGTCGGACAGCGAACCGACCGCGAGCAGCTCGGCGAAGCCGCTGCGCCGCGAGAGCACCACGGCGGAGCCGGCGTCGGCGAGCACAAAGAGACCGGAGGCACGCCAGCGCTCCACACCCGGAGTTGAGTAGTTGTCGCCCGTGGTGATCAGGGCGGCGTCGTGGGTGGGGTTGGCGATCAGCCGGTTGGCCGCCACCTCGACGGAGGCGAGCATGCCGAGGCAGCCCTGCTTGATCTCCACGGCGGGGATCGGGCGGTCCACGGTGTTGTTGAGGATGTAGTGCACGGCCGACCAGCCGTCGGGACCCTGGTGGTGGGTGTAGCTGTGCAGCAGGATGCCGATGTCCTCGGGCCCGTGGCCGGATGCGGACAGTGCAGCCCTTGCCGCGTCGATCGCCATGTCGGGCGCGGGTGTCGACTCGCTGACGGCCGCTGAACGCATGCCGGAGGCCTGCCTGCTCTCCTCGGCGTACAGGCCTTCCTCGACCGCGCGCTCGGCCGGGTACAGGGGCGGCAGATGGCTGCCGATCCCGGCGAGGTACAGGTTCTCGGTCCTCATCGCGCCGACTCCTTCGTGGGGTGGATGCGTTTCGCGGCAAGCACAACACGGGGGCTGACGGGCCTCATGAGTAGGCGGTACTCAACGTCCGCTCTTAGACGGCGTCTAAGAAAGGGGTCGACTTAGGGTCCCCTGCGCAGGTGATCCGGCCCCTGCCGGTCCGGTCCCCCGTTGGCTGATTTGAGTAGCGACTACTCGGGCCCGGGCCCGGACCGCGGTGTGTGCTGGGCGGGTATCCGCCGCGTGCCGTCCGCTCGCGGCCCCCGGCACAGACGAGGAGATCCGATGTCGTGGTCGCGTCCGGAACTGGGCGACTGGTCAAGTCCCGCCGAACTCACGCAGCTGCAGCGGGCGGAGCTGCCGCGGGTGATCGCCCAGGCGATGCGCTCGCCGTTCTACGCCGCCCGCTATGACGGCCGCGCCGTGCCGCGCGACTCGGAGGACTTCGCCGGCATCGAGCTGACCACCAAGCAGGATCTGCGCGACCAGTACCCCTTCGGACTGCTCGCGGTGGACCGCGAGAAGCTGGCCACCTACCACGAGTCGAGCGGCACGGCCGGGGATCCCACCGCCTCGTACTACACCGACGACGACTGGGCCGACCTCGCCGAACGCTACGCACGCAAGTGGGTCGGCATCACTCCCTCGGACACCTTCCTGGTGCGCACCCCCTACGGTCTGGTGATCACCGCGCATCTGGCCCAGGCCGCCGGACGGCTGCGCGGCGCCACGATCGTGCCGGGCGACGCCCGTTCGCTCGCCACCCCGCTGCCCCGGATGATCCGCGTCATGCGGGCCCTGGACGTCTCGCTGACCTGGTGCAATCCGACCGAGATCATGATGCTCGCCGCCGCGGCCAAGGCCGCCGGGCTCCGCCCGGACCAGGACTTCCCCGCACTGCGGGCCATGTTCACCGCGGCGGAACCTCTGACCGAGGTGCGCCGCCGCCGGCTCAGCGAGATCTGGGGCGGCATCCCGATCGTCGAGGAGTACGGCTCGACCGAGACCGGCACCATCGCCGGCCAGTGCCCGAACGGCGCCCTGCACCTGTGGGCGGACCGCGCGGTCTTCGAGGTCTTCGACCCCGAGACGGGTGAACTGGCCGCGTCCGGCCGCGGCCAGCTGGTGGTGACCCCGCTCTACCGCGAGGCCATGCCGCTGCTGCGCTACAACCTCGCCGACGACGTCGAGGTGTCCCACGCGGCGTGCTCCTGCGGCTGGCTGCTGCCGACGGTCCGCGTGCTCGGGCGTTCCGGCACCGGCTATCCGGTCGGCGCGTCGACGGTCACCCAACAGCGGCTCGAGGAGCTGGTGTTCAGCCTCCCCGGCAGCTACGAGGTGATGTTCTGGCGGGCCATGGCCCACCGGGACGTCCTGCGCGTGGAGTTCGAGGCACCCGACGAGAGCCGCGACACGGCGGCCAAGGAGCTGGCTGAACTGATCGACCGCGAGCTCGGCGTACCGCACCGCATCACCGGGCAGCCGCTGGGCACGCTCGTGCCCCGCGAGGCGCTCACGGCGCAACGCGACATCCTCAAGGCCCGCTATCTGTTCGGCGAGGGCGAGGACTGGGACAAGGCGGTCATGTACGCATGATCCGCCTCCCGCTGATGCCCGCCGTTCCCGAGCTCCGGGCGCGCCCCGCCGATTCCGGCCGACTTCTTCTTGTCCCGTCGTCGTCCACTGTGGACGACGCCCGACCCGTAAGCGGTGACCCCCATGGTGAGTGAGTTGTCCCCCCTGCCGCCGACCCCCGAAGACCGGATCGCCATCGTCGGCATCGGCTGCCGTTTCCCCGGTGGCGCCAACTCGCCACAACAGCTGTGGGAGTTGCTGATGGGCGCGGTCGACGCGTCCGGCCCCATTCCCGAGGACCGGTGGGCCCCGCAGCGCGCCCAGTCGCGCGAGAACGCCGCCGTCCTGTCGCGGGTGACCTCCAACGGCGCCTTTCTGGGTGACATCAGCGGATTCGACGCCTCCTTCTTCGGTATCTCGGCCACCGAGGCCCGCCAGCTCGACCCGCAGCAGCGGATGGCGCTCGAGGTGGCGTGGGAGGCGCTGGAGCACGCGGGCATCCCCGCCTCCAGCCTCGCGGGCAGCGACACCGGCGTGTTCGTCGGCGTGGGCACCGACGACTACGGCCGCCGTCTCCTCGAGGACCTTCCCGGAGTCGAGGCCTGGACCGGAATCGGCTCCTCGCTGTGCGGTGTGCCCAACCGGATCTCCTACACCCTCGATCTGCGCGGTCCGAGCGTCGCGGTGGACACCGCCTGCTCGTCCTCGCTGGTCGCCCTGCACCAGGCGTGCGCCAGCCTCCAGCGCGGTGAGGTACCGGTCGCGCTCGCGGGCGGAATCATGCTGATGGCCGGCCCGGGGCTGACCACCGTGCTCGACATCGCCGGCGCCATCTCGCCGGACGGCCGGTCCAAGGCCTTCGACGAGGCCGCCAACGGATACGGCCGCGGCGAGGGCTGCGGCATCGTCGTACTCAAGCGGCTCGCCGACGCGCAGCGCGACGGCGACCGGATCATCGCCCTGGTCCGCGGCAGCGCCGTGCACCAGGACGGCCGCACCGACGGCATCATGGCGCCCAGCTCCTCGGCGCAGGCGCATCTGCTGCGCAAGGCGTACGAATCGGCGGGCGTCGCGCCCTCCGACGTCGACTACGTCGAGGCGCACGGCACCGGCACCAAGGTGGGCGACCCGATCGAGGCCGCCGCACTCGCCGAGGTGGTCGGCGCCCGTGCCGACGGACAACGGCCGTGCCTCATAGGCTCGGTGAAGACCAACATCGGGCACTGCGAGGCGGCGGCGGGCATCGCCGGGCTGATCAAGACCGCGCTCGCCATGCAGCACGGGATCATCCCGCCGACCCTGACCGTGAACGGTCCGCGCAAGGACATTCCGTGGGCCGAGTCCGGGCTCAGCCTGGTCAGTGAGGCCACGCCGTGGCCCGACTCCGGCCGGCCGCGGCTCGCGGGAGTGGCCAGCTACGGATACGGCGGCACCATCGCGCACGCGGTCCTGGAACAGGCCCCGGTCACCGCGGGCGTCACCGACGAGGCCGAGAAGGCCGAGTCGGCGAACTCCACCGGGCTCACCGTCTACCCGCTGTCATCGGCGACGGCGCCCGGACTCGCCGCCCAGGCCGCCCGGCTGGGCGAGGCGCTGCACGCGCACGCGCTCCCCGATGTCGGGCACACTCTCGCGCACCGCAGGGCGCACCTGTCCGCCCGCGCCGTCGTGGTCGCGGCGGACCGGGCCGAACTGGCCGACGGTCTCGGTGCCCTGGCCGAGGGCGAGGCGCTTCCCACCGTCGTCACCGGTGAGACGTCGGGACCGCCGCGCTCGCCCGTCTGGGTGTTCTCCGGGCACGGCGCCCAGTGGTCGGGCATGGGCCAGGACCTGCTCGCCCAGGAGCCGGTGTTCGCCGCGGCCATCGACCGGCTCGGCCCCATCTACTCCGAGGAACTGGGCGTCACCCCGCGCGAGGTGCTCACCAGCGGCGACCTCGGCTCGGTCGACATCATCCAGTCGATGCTGTTCGCCATGCAGATCGGCCTCGCCGAGGTGTGGCGCCGCTACGGCGTCACTCCCGGCGCGGTGATCGGCCACTCCGTCGGCGAGATCGCCGCGGCGGTCGTCGCCGGAGTGCTGTCCGAACAGGACGGCGCGCGGCTGGTCTGCCGTCGTTCGGGACTGCTGCGCAAGGTGGCGGGCAGAGGCGCGATGATCATGGTCGACCGGCCCTTCGACGAGGTGCAGGAGACGATTGGAGCCACCGACACCCTCTGCGCCGCCATCGCCGCCGCCCCCTCGTCCACCGTCGTCGCCGGAGACATCCCCGCCGTCGACGAAGCCGCCGAGCAGTGGGCCGAACTGGGCTGGACCGTACGCAGGGTCGACTCCGACGTCGCCTTCCACAGCGCGCACATGGACGCGATCAGCGCCGACCTCGCCGCTGCCGTCGCCGATCTCCGGGCGGGGACCGCACAGGTGCCGCTCTACCTCACCGCGCTCGACGACCCGCGCTCGACGCGACGCCAGGACGCCGACTACTGGGGGCTCAACCTGCGTAATCCGGTGCGCTTCCAGCAGGCGGTCGAGGCCGCGTTCGAGGACGGCCACCGGCTGTTCCTGGAGATCTCCGCGCACCCCGTCGTCGGCCACTCGATCAACGAGACCGTCTCGGGCGCCGGAGACACCCTGGTCACGCCCAGCCTTCGCCGCCACCGCCCGGAGCGGACCACCCTGCTCACCTCGCTCGCCGCACTGCACTGCCAGGGCGTCCCGGTCGACTGGTCGGTCCTTCAGCCCGCCGGGAACCGCACCGACCTGCCCACCACCGCCTGGCAGCACGCCCGGCACTGGGTCGACGCACGCGGCGGCAGCCAGTCACCGGTCGACACACTGCTCGGCAGCGAGACCGGGGTCCACGGCTCCCGACTGCGGGTCTGGCAGACCACACTCGATCTGCGCACCCGGCCCTACCCGCGTCGCCACCCCGTGCTGAACACGGAGATCGTTCCGGCCGCCGTACTGGTCAACACCTTCCTCACCGCGGGCCGCACCGATGTGCTAACCGATCTGCGGCTGCGTCAGCCGGTCGTGGTGCCGGAGCAGGAGACGCGCGAACTTCAGATCGTCCGCGACGACACCGCGCTGACCCTCGTCTCCCGCCGGCTCGGCGCACCCGACTCGGCCTGGTCCACCCACACGATGGCCACCGTCGGCGGGGGAGCGGAGCCCGAGCCCGTACGGACGGGGGAGAGTTCGGAGACCCTCGACCCCGGCTATGTCATCGAGCGGCTCGCCGAACTGGGCGTCGCCGACATGGGTTACCCCTGGCAGATCGAGGAACTGCACCGCGGTGAGGGCACACTGACCGCCACCGCGAGCGCCGACCTGGACCGCAGCTGGGCCGCCGTCCTGGACGCCGCCCTCTCCATGGCCTCGGTCATCTTCCCCGGCCCGGGCGTGCTGCGCATGCCTTCGTACGTGGATCAGGTGACCCGGACCGGGCTGCCGCCCCGGAGGGCGACGATCTCGGTCGGGCTCGACGAGGACCACCCCACGACCGTGCACGTCGACATCCGCGGCGAGGCAGACGGCGCCGAGTCCGTACTCACCCTGCGCGGGCTGCGCTACAGCGAGCTCGAGGGCGACCTGTCCGGGGAGGAGCAGAGCGCCAGCGGCCGCTTCGAACTGGACTGGCAGCCCTTCCCGGTGGACACCGCCTCGCACACCGCCCTCCCCGACCGTACGGTGCTGGTGCTCGGCCCCGACGACCTGGCCCGCGCGCTCGTTCCCGCCTGCGCCGAGCACGGCGCGACGGTCAGCGTCGACCGGGCCGACCTGGACGGCGCGGACCATGTGCTCTTCGCACCGCACGCGATACCGGCCGCCGACGTCGCAGTCGCCTTCGCCGAACTGGTCGGCGCCATCGCCGCGCTGCCCGGCCGCAAGCCCACGCTGTGGTGCCTGACCAGGGGAGTACGGGAAGCCGCCTCGGCCGACGAGCTCAGCCACGCCCCGCTGTGGGGCATGGGCCGGGTGGCCGCGAGCGAACACCCCGAATTCTGGGGCGGCGTGGTCGACCTGCCGGCCGGACCGACGGAGGAACTGCCCGCCGGCTTGCTGCTGAGCCTGCTGCACCTGCGCCCGGCCGAGCCGGTGCTCGCCGTCACCGACGGCGAGGTGCGGGTGCCCCGGCTCGTACCGGCCGAACTTGCCGAGGGCGGCGAACAGTTCACCTGCCGGGCCGACGGAACGTATCTGATCACCGGCGGTCTCGGAGTGCTCGGCCTGGTGCTCGCCGAGCACCTCGCCCGGCGCGGCGCCCGCCGCATCGTGCTCCTCGGCCGCACCGCGGTGCCCCCGCGGGCACAGTGGTCCGACGACGACCCCCGGATTGCCGCGCTGCGGCGACTGGAGGCCGCCGGAGTCAGCGTCACCACCGTGGCCGCCGACATAACGGACCTCGACGCGACCCGGGCAGCGCTCGACGCGCTCCAACTGCCGCCGATCCGGGGCGTGGTCCACGCCGCGGGCACGGTGCACAGCGCGCTCATGCACCGGCTGGAGGCGGGGCATCTGCGGGACGTCATGCGGCCCAAGGCCGACGGCGCGATGGTGCTCCACGAGCTGTTCCCGCCCGGGTCGACGGACTTCTTCGTCCTGTTCTCCTCGTGCGGCCCCCTGCTCGGACTGCCCGGCCAGGGTGCGTACGCGGCGGCCAACGCCTTCCTCGACGCACTGGCCGCGCACCGGCGGGCCACCGGGCACGACGAGACGGTGAGCATCGCCTGGACCAGCTGGCGCGGAATGGGCATGGCGACGGCGGCCTCGGCCACCGACGCCGAACTGGCCGCCCGGGGCACCGCGGACATCGCCCCCGACCAGGCGCTGCGCGCCTTCGACCAGACCGTCGGCCGTGCGCCGAGCGCCCTGGTCACGGTCCTGAGCCTGCTGCGCGGCCACACAGGTCCGCGGCCCGCGCTGCTCGCGGAACTGGCCCGGGACGACGCGTCCCAGCCGGCCGAAGTGCCCGACTGGGTCGGCCTCACCGGGGACGAACTGGCCGCGTATCTGCTCGACGACGTACGCCGGCGGGTCGCCGTAGTCCTCGGCGTCCAGCCCGCGGCCGTCGGCGTCCACCGCCCGCTCACCGAGGCAGGGGTCGACTCACTGCTGGCGACGGCGGTACGGGTCGCGCTGGAACGGGACCTGGGCGTGGCGCTGCCGGCGACGCTGCTGTGGAACTACCCCACGGTGAGCGAGATCGCGGGCTTCCTGGCGGGAGTGCTGGGGGAGGGTGCCGCCAACGCGGACGAGGAACGGCGCACCTCGGCGTAGGCGCGCTTGGGGCGGGGCTGTTCCCCTGCCCCGCGGCTGAATTGACCCGCCGGCCGGCCTGGACATCCAGGCCGGCCGGCGGGTCTCTGTGCTCCGGGGATGTTCAGGTCCGTTCATCGGGGTCCAGCGCTGATCGCCGCGTCCGCGCGGGGCACCACCGGCCACGGACCCGTGAACTGATCGCGGCGGCGCAACCGGTCCGGGGCATCCGGGGCGGCCCCCGGGCGGCAGCTCAGTCCTTCAGCAGCGCCTCCGCGCCGTCCAGCGACCGTTCCACCGTCAGCTTGAAGAACGCCAGATCCTGCGCGGCCAGATCCGCCGGATCGTCGCTCGCGACCGCCTGCGCACCCGCCGCCGCCAGACCGGGCCGTGTCTCGTCCTCAGCGAACGCGGCCATGGCGCGGCCCATTTCCGCGCGTGCCGCCGGGAAGTAGTTGTCGCGGTCGTCCTCCACCGCCACCAGCATGAACGCGCTGTTGAGCAGGTAGCGGTAGATCTCGGTCGCGTGCTTGCCGAACCCCGCCCCCAGCAGCACCTTGATGCCGACGTCGATCGTCGGCAGGGCGGCCGGCACGTTCGGGCCGACCAGGACCAGGCGGCGGGCCACGCCCGGGTACTGGCGCAGGACGGCGCGCCCTTCGAGCATCAGCACGCTGAACCAGTCGCGCCAGGGCACGTCCGCGTCGGGCACCGGAATGCGTGCGATCACCCGGTCGGTGACCGCCATGACCACCGCCTCGCGGTCGCCGACGTGATGGGCGACCACACCTGGCCATACGTCCAGCTTGGTGGCGATCTGCCGGATCGACCAGCCGTCGAGCCCGTGCTCGGCGGTCAACTCGACCGCGGCATCGATGATTTTGTCCGCCGTGATCGGCGGCAGGCCTGCCGAGGCCCGTGAACGGCGGCGGGGCGCTGACCCAGACATGACGAGGAACCTAACGCTGGAGGGGGTGTGACCGAAGCGACTTGACGCCCGGCGACCCGCAGGGCATAGAGTCAGCCTAACCTATTAGCCACTGTCTAAGAGGTGCCCGCACAGACCGCCCGTCACCGGCGCCGCGTCCTGCGGCACCGGTTTTTCAAGCAGCAGTGCACGACCCGGCCACCGGGCGACCCGACCGGCTTGCCGGTGCATTTGTCCACTTTTCGTCCCGCAATCTGAGAGGCTCCGCGTCATGCGCAAATGGATGCCGCTGCTGGCGGTTTGCCTTGGCACCTTCATGCTGTTGATCGACGTGACCATCGTCAGCGTCGCCCTGCCGCAGATGACCGACTCGCTCGACGCGTCGTTCTCCGATCTGCAGTGGGTGGTCGACGTCTATGTGCTGGTCCTGGCCGCCCTGCTGATGGCGATCGGCTCGCTGTCCGACCTCAAGGGCGCCCGGCAGGTCTATCTCGTCGGCCTCGCCGTCTTCGCCCTCGCCTCGCTGGCCTGCGGCCTCGCGAACAACAGCGGCTCGCTGATCGCCGCGCGCGGTGTGCAGGGCCTCGGTGCCGCAGCGATGTTCGCCACCAACACCGCCCTGCTGGCCGGCAATTACCGCGGTCGCGACCGCGGGATCGCGTTCGGCCTTTGGGGTGCGGTCAACGGCGCCGCCGCCGCGGCCGGTCCGATCCTCGGCGGACTGCTCACCGAGCATCTGAACTGGCGGTGGATCTTCCTGGTCAACCTGCCCGTCGCGGCGCTCGCGCTGATCGTCGGCCGCAAGTACCTGGAGGGCTCCGCCATCCGCACCGACCGCCGGATCGACCTGCCCGGCACGATCGGCTTCACCCTGATGGCGACGCTGCTGATCTTCGCCCTGATCCGCGCGGGCGACGACGGCTGGGGCGCGAACACGACGCTCGCCCTGTTCGGCGGTGCGGCGCTCGCGCTGGTGGCCTTCATCCTGGTCGAGCGCGGCAAGCGGGATCCGATGCTGGACCTGGCTCTGATGCGTACACCGTCCTTCGGCGGGCTGATGGCCGGAGCCGTGGTGTTCAGCGCCGCGGCCTTCGCCAACCTGGTGTTCGTCTCGGTGTGGGCGCAGTCGGTGCTCGACCTCAGCCCGGTCAAGGCGGGCCTGATCCTCACGCCGCTGAGCGGAATGTCCTTCCTGGCCGCCGGACTTGCCGGCCGCTTCCTGGCGAGCGCGGCTCCGCAGTGGCCGATCGGTATCGGTCTTCTGCTGATCGGTGCGGGCACGCTCCTGGAGATGCTCGTCACCGGCGACTCGGGCTGGACGGCCCTGCTCCCCGGCATGATCGTCACCGGTGTCGGCGTCGGTATCGCCTCGCCGACCCTTGCATCGGCCGCGCTGGCCGCGGCACCGGCGAGCAGGGCGGGCATGGCGGGCGGCGCGGCGAACACGTTCCGGCAGCTCGGCTTCGCGGTCGGGATCCCGGTTGTGGGCGCCATCCTGGCGGGCGCCGTCGGGCGGAACCTCGACGACAGCAAGGCGTTCGCCGGAACGCACGATGTGGCCGAGCTGGTCACCAGCGGTCAGGCCTCCAGCGTGGTCGCCGGTCTCCCGGAGCAGTCGCGGGCCGCGGCGACCACGGCGATCGAGGACGCCTGGGCGGCGGGTCTCGACCAGGTGTTCCTGATCAGCGGTATCGCGGCAGTGCTCGCCGGGATGCTCGTTCTGGTGCTGGTGCGCCGGTCGGCCGAACAGCCGGACGCCGGTGTTCCCGAGTACGACGGGCAGTCGCCGGCGGCGGAAAGTCCGCTTCGGACCGCCTGAGAGTGGTGCGTGGGTCCGCCGGTCACCGACCGGCGGACCCGGGGGAATTTGGTTGAGGTTTCGACTGGATTCTTGTAAGGCAGCAGTCCGTGGTCACCTGGTGTCAACACCCTGGGGCCGTGTTTCGTACGAATGTTGGCAATGACAAAGTCGGAGCCTTCACTTCCGCAGAATCTTCACAATAGAGTGGCCGGTGGCGAGACGTGCCAGTCCTATGTGAACTGGCGTGGCCAAATGCACTTGAAGGGTGGGGGGATGGTTGAGGATTGCCAGGGGGGACGGTCTTCGGGCCGCACGCATCAAGGCAGGATTAACTCAGGACGAAGTGGCGCGAAGGGCCGAGATCAGCGTCAGAACCGTCCGCCATATTGAGCGTGGCCAGGTGAAGAACCCGCGCCACGAGACCTTGGCGCGGATGGCCGAGGTGGTCGGGTACGACTACGGTGCCGCCGCACCGGGCAGTGAGCCCGATGCGGATCAGCAGCCCGACCAGCCAGGATTCCACTACGAGATACGCCTGTTGGGGCCGCTGACGGTCCTGTGCACCGGGCTGCCCGTGGCCATGCCACTGAAACAGCGGGCACTTCTCGGTCTGCTTGCCGTGCAGCCGGACCAGACCGTGAGCCACGAAGAAATAGCGGATGTGCTCTGGAGCGGTGAAGCGCCGCCCGCGTACCAGAAATTGGTGCACACCTATGTGGCGCGACTGCGCCGCCTCATTGAGCCGGGGCAGGGAAGGCACGCAAGAGGAGCCCGCCGGATCAGTACGGTGCGCGGTGGATACGTCTTCAACAGTAGAGGCGTTGAGCTGGACCTCCGTCAGTTCGAGGAGCGCAGCGCACAGGCCAAGCAGACGGCGGCAGCCGACCCGATGGCCGCACTCGAATTGTTCGGCCAGGCCCTGCGCGGCTGGCAGGGGCGGCTGCTCCAGGATCTGTCGCAGCTGTGGCAGCACCCCGCCGTCGTCAGGGTGGCGCAGCGGCACATCGATGTGGCCATCGAATTCGCCGATCTGGCCATCAGACTGAACCGTTCCGCCTTTGCGGTCGAACATCTCAGGGTCGCGTCGTACGAGGAGCCGCTGCACGAGGCACTCCAGGCGCGGATCATGCTCGCGCTCGCCGGCTCCGGGCGGCGGGCGGCCGCGCTGCGCCTCTTCGCCGATCTGCGAATACGGCTGAAGAAGGAACTGGGCGTCGAGCCCAGCGAAGAGATCTGGCAGGCCCGCAACGCCATCCTGACGCACTACGGCCCCGATGGCCCGAGCGGCCCCGATGGCCCGAACGGCCCCGAAAGGCACGCCGGTCACACGGCCGCACAACCGCCCGGCTCGGCCACGACCCAGGCGTACGGCACCGCCCGCGGCTCCTGGCCCGCGCCCCAGGAGCCGCGGACGGCCTCGTCGTCCGACTCCCGTCCCCGAAGCCTGGCACCACCGGCGCAACTCCCGCCGGTCATCACGCCCTTCATCGGGCGGCAGGAGCAACTGGAGGTTCTGGACGGTCTCCTGGCGCACCAGCGCAAGGGCCATCCCTCCGTGGGTATTGCCGCCATCCACGGACCGCCCGAGATCGGAAAGACGGCACTGGCCGTGCGGTGGGCCCATCACCGGCACGAGGAGTTTCCCGACGGGCAGCTCTATGCCGATCTGCGGGGCAGCGCCGAAGCCACGGGACGGCCGGTCGACCCGCGTACGGTGCTCACCCGCTTCCTGCGGTCCCTCGGAGTGCCGGACGCCTGGATCCCGGACACCCGGGAAGAGTCGTCCGCCCTGTTCCGCAGCCTCCTCGCCGGCCGCCACTTCCTGGTGCTGCTCGACGACGCGGCGGACGCGGCACAGGTCCGGGCACTGCTGCCGGGCACTCCGGGAAACCTGGTGGTCGTCACCAGCAGATCACCGCTGATCGATCTGGTGACCCGTGAGGGCGCGCAGTCCATTCCCCTGGACGTCCTGTCCGCGGCGGAGTCGTACGCCCTGATCGAGACCCATCTCGGTCCGGAGCGTACGCAGGCGGAGCCCGAGGCCACGGCCGAACTGGCGGCGGTCTGCGGGCAGTATCCGCTGGAGCTGCGTATGGCCGTCGCCAGGCTCGCGGCGACACCGCACCTTTCGATCCACGCACTCGTGGCAGAACTCGCGAGAAGGGCGGCCGACCACTCATATGCGCTGAGGTCGAAGCAGTCCGTGACATCGAGCAGGTCACGCAATGCGGGCAACGGCCAGTGGCGCCGGCTGACATGACCGCTGACAGCCTTGCGCGAGGCTGACAGCACGTCTTCTCCCGTCTTCTTCCACTCAATCACCGCAGCTCAGCACGGGAATTCCGCCCGGCACAGGCCGAACGAACGATTGCCACGAGGTAAATCGGCCTTTGCCGGTGCGGAGTTCGGTTGCCCGGACAGGGGCTCAGACCTATGGTCAGGCTCGCGGGCAAGTCCCGATTAATGGCCGGGTTTTCGGTCATTGCTGACGAATGTTTGCGCCTCCATGTGCGAGGCGCCCTTACGGGGAATGCCAAACGTCCCCGAAGGCGTGCAATAAGCCGTGGGAGAGGATGGGAAATGGCGAACGTTACGGCCGAAGAAGCCCAGAAATGGCTGATCGACGAGATCGCACAGCGACTGGGTGTGGAGCCGACGGAGGTCCCGGCCGACCAGTACTTCGACGAGCTCGACCTGGACAGCACCCAGGCGCTCATCATCGCCGGTGAGATGGAGAGCTGGCTCGGCTTCGAGCTCGGTACGACGGCGCTGTGGTACCACCCGACCATCGAGGCCCTGGCGGCGCACATCGCCGAGGAGTGCGAGCGGCGCACCGCCGCCGCGTAGCTGCCTCGGCGCCCGGCCGGTCGCACTGGCCGGCGCCGCTGGACAGCGCGGCCGGCCGCGTCCGTACGCGGGCGCCCGAGTCCGTACAGCCGCTGCGGGTACGGCCCCAGAGCCTCGTCCCACGGGAGAGGCGACACAGCCCCGTCCGCCATCCCGTGGGACGAGCACACCCCGGCCCGCGCCGAACGGCCCTGCCGCGCACACCGCACCAGGCGACCCCTCCACGACGCGGACCCGCCCACTGCCGCAACCCTCGCCGACCCGGTCCGCCGCCCCGAGGGCGTGCGCCGTCCACCTCGGACCGCCGGCCCAGTGCCACAGGCGCCGAGACCGAAGTCCCTGTTCGCCCAGATCCAGAGAGACTTGCCGTGAACTCATCGCAGGAATCCGACCTCGACCGTCGGCTCGCCCGGGACCCCATCGCCATCGTCGGCCTCTCCGCGCTCTACCCGAAGTCCAGCAACCTGCAGGAGTTCTGGGCGAACGTCGTCTCGGCCGCCGACTGCATCGACGATGTGCCCGCGGACCACTGGGACGTCGCCGAGCACTACGACCCCGACCCCACGGTGCCGGACAAGACGTACTCCACGCGCGGCGGGTTCATCCCCGACGTGCCGTTCAACCCCCTGGAGTTCGGCCTTCCGCCCAACACGCTGGAGGTCACGGACGTACTCCAGCTGCTGAGCCTGGTCGTCGCGCGCGACCTGCTCAAGGACGCCGGAGCCAATCAGCCCGGTCAGTCGTGGTACGACGCCTCCCGCACCGGCGTCGTCCTCGGCATCACCGGCGCCAACCAGCTGACCCAGCCGCTGACCGCGCGACTCCAGAGCGGCGTGCTCAAGGAGGTCGTCCAGAGCTGCGGACTGTCCGCCGAGGACGCCGAGGAGATCGTCGCCAAGTTCCGCCTCGCGTACGCGCCGTGGGAGGAGAACTCCTTCCCGGGCATGCTCGGCAACGTCGTCGCCGGACGGGTCGCCAACCGGCTCGACCTCGGCGGCATCAACATGACGATCGACGCCGCCTGCGCCAGCTCCCTCGGCGCGGTCCGCGCCGCGGCCAGCGAGCTGCTCGAAGGCCGCTCCGACACGATGCTGGTGGGCGGCTGCGACGCCGAGAACACCATCTTCATGTACCTGTGCTTCAGCAAGACGCCCGCGCTGTCCAAGTCCGGGCGCATCCGCCCGTTCGACAAGGACGCCGACGGCACGTTGATCGGCGAGGGCATCGGCATGCTCGCCCTGCGCCGCCTCGCCGACGCCGAGCGCGACGGCAACCAGATCTACGCGGTGCTGCGCGGCATGGGCACCTCCAGCGACGGCCGGTTCAAGTCCATCTACGCCCCCCGTAAGGAAGGGCAGATGGTCGCGCTGCGCCGCGCGTACGAGGACGCCGACTGCGAGCCCGCGAGCATCGAGCTCTTCGAGGCCCACGGCACCGGCACCGCCGTCGGTGACGCCACCGAGCTGAGTGCCCTTTCGGCCGTCGTCTCCGACGGCAACGAGAGCCGCCAGTACGCGGCCGTGGGCAGTGTGAAGTCGCAGATCGGCCACACCAAGGCGGCCGCCGGCGCGGCCGGCCTGATCAAGCTGGCCCTCGCGCTGCACCACAAGGTGCTTCCGCCCACCATCAACGTGGACGAGCCCAACCCCGCCATCGACTTCGACTCCGGACCGTTCTACGTCAACACCGAGGCCCGCCCCTGGATCCGCGACCCCGAGCGCCCCAAGCGACGCGCCGCGATCTCCTCGTTCGGCTTCGGCGGCACCAACTTCCACATGGTGCTCGAAGAGCACGGCGACGGTGACGACCTGCGCGTCAGCTACCCGGTCGCGGCCGTGCACCTGTGGCACGCCCCGGACACCGCCGCCCTCATCGAGGCCCTCGCCGCCACTACGCCCGCGACCGGAGGCCCGGCCCCCGAGGGCCACGCCCGCGTCGCCCTGGTCGCCCGCACCGAGGACGAGCTGAAGACGCTCCGCGAGCTGGCACTGGGCGAACTGCGCGCCCGGTCCGAGGCCGACGCCTGGTCGCACCCCAAGGGCGTCCACTTCCGCCGCACCGCCGCACCCGCCGGCAAGGTCGCCGCGCTCTTCGCCGGTCAGGGCAGCCAGTACGTCAACCTCGGCCAGAGCGCGGTCATGGCGCTGCCGCCGCTGCGCGCCGCCTTCGACCGGGCCAACCTGCACTTCGAGGGTGCCGAGCCGCTGTCCCGCATCGCCTTCCCGCCGCCGCTGTTCGGCGACGCCGTGCGTCAGGCACAGGAGACCGCACTCCAGGCGACCGCCTACGCCCAGCCCGCCATCGGCGCGCTGTCAGCCGGGCAGTTCCGCTACCTCTCGGAACTCGGCTTCGCAGCCGAGGGGTTCCTCGGTCACAGCTTCGGTGAGCTGACCGCCCTGTGGGCGGCCGGGGCACTCGACGACGACGCCTTCTTCGCGCTGGCCCGCGCCCGCGGCAAGGCGATGGCCCCGCCGCCGGAGACCGGCTTCGACGCCGGTGCGATGGCCGCGGTCTCCGCCCCCGAGGAGCGCGTGGCCGAACTGCTCGCCGATCGTGCCGGTCTGGCCGTCTGCAACCGCAACGCGGCCGACCAGATCGTGATCGGCGGCGGCACCGAGGAGGTGGAGCGACTGGTCGCGGCCGCCAAGGAGGCGGGCCTGCGCGCCAGCCGCCTGCCGGTCTCGGCCGCCTTTCACACCCCGTTCGTCGGCCACGCGGTCGACGCCTTCCGCGGCGACGTGGAGCGCTTCGAGGTCCGCCGGCCCAGCGGCACCGTCTTCGCCAACACCAAGGGCGCGGTCTACGGCGACGACGTCGCCGCCAATCGCACGGTCCTGGCCGAACAGCTCATCAACCCGGTCGACTTCGCTGCCCGCGTCGAGGAGATGTACGCGGCCGGGTTCCGGGTCTTCGTGGAGTTCGGCCCCAAGAGCGTGCTCACCCAGCTGGTACGCCGCATCCTCGGCGACCGCGAGCACACGGTCGTCAACCTCGACGCCGGTCCCGGACGCGACGCGGACGTAGCGCTCAAGCAGGCCGTCGCCCAGCTCGCCGTCCTCGGACTGCCGCTGGCCACCACCGACCGTTATGTGGCGGCGCCGGTGGAGAACGCGCCGACCAAGGGGATGTCGATCCTCCTGAACGGCATCAACTACGTCTCGCCCGAGCGCAAGGCGGCCTACCGCGACGCGATCGACAACGGCTACCGCATCGCGGTCCCGGCGCACCCGGCCCGTCCGGCGATCGAGGACCGGGGACCGGGGCGGAGCCCCGGTGAACCGGCGGTCGCACCGACTCCGGCCCCGGCGGCACAGCCCGCCGCGATCGCGTCACAGGCACCCGCCTCCGCCGCGACCGGCGTCGCCACCGCCACCGCCCTGGCCACGGCCCCCGCACCCGCTCCGGTTCAGGCGGCGCCCGCCCCCGCCCCCGCTCCCACCGTCATGGAGACAGCCCACGTGGACAGTGACCGCCTGGCCGATCTTGTGGCCGACCATCTTTCCCTGCACGACGAGTACCTCAACGGCCAGCTGCAGAGCGCCGAACGCCTCACTGGTCTGCTGGAGCGCGCCGCCGACCAGGGGCAGCTCGGCCAGGTGCTGGCCGGGGTCAACGCCGTCAAGGAGCACGGCCTGGACATCGGCCGCAGCCACCTGCGGGCCAACGAGATCCTGCGCGACCTGGCCGGCCTGGAGCTGGGCAACGCCCCGGCCCCGACTCGCGCGGCCGCCCCTGCACAGGTGGCACCGGCCGCCCTCGCGACGGCGCCGCAGGCCGTGGCTCCCGCCCAGGTCCCGGCCGCGCTGACGGCCGCCTCGGCCACGGCTCCCGCCGCGCCGCAGGCCCTGCCCGCGGCTGCGCCCGCCGCCCCCGCACCCGCCCCGGTCACCCCGGCTCCCGCTCCGGCGGCGGTCGTGGTCGCCCAGCCCGCGGTGGATGTCGAGGCCGCACTGCTCGAGGTGGTCGGTGAGAAGACCGGTTACCCGGCGGACATGCTTGAGCTGGACATGGACATCGAGGCGGACCTCGGTATCGACTCGATCAAGCGGGTCGAGATCATGGGCGTGTTGCAGGAGCGCCTGGGCGAGACGGTTGCCGCGGGTCCCGAGCGGCTCGGTGAACTGCGTACGCTGCGCCACATAGTCGACTTCATGGCCGAGGCCGCGGGTTCCGCTGCCGCCGCCGCTGCTGCTCCCGCTCCGGCGGCTGCGGTTGCCGCGAGGCCTGCGGTGGATGTCGAGGCTGTGCTGCTCGAGGTGGTCGGTGAGAAGACCGGTTACCCGGCGGACATGCTTGAGCTGGACATGGACATCGAGGCGGACCTCGGTATCGACTCGATCAAGCGGGTCGAGATCATGGGCGTGTTGCAGGAGCGCCTGGGCGAGACGGTTGCCGCGGGTCCCGAGCGGCTCGGTGAACTGCGTACGCTGCGCCACATAGTCGACTTCATGGCCGAGGCCGCGGGTTCCGCTGCCGCCGCCGCTGCTGCTCCCGCTCCGGCGGCTGCGGTTGCCGCGAGGCCTGCGGTGGATGTCGAGGCTGTGCTGCTCGAGGTGGTCGGTGAGAAGACCGGTTACCCGGCGGACATGCTTGAGCTGGACATGGACATCGAGGCGGACCTCGGTATCGACTCGATCAAGCGGGTCGAGATCATGGGCGTGTTGCAGGAGCGCCTGGGCGAGACGGTTGCCGCGGGTCCCGAGCGGCTCGGTGAACTGCGTACGCTGCGCCACATAGTCGACTTCATGGCCGAGGCCGCGGGTTCCGCTGCCGCCCCCGCCGCCCCGCAGCCCGCCGCTGCCCCCGCTCAGACCGCCGCTCCGGCGGGTCCGGACGCCGCCGGTCTGGAAGCCGCGCTCCTCGAGGTCGTCGGTCAGAAGACCGGTTACCCCGCGGACATGCTCGAGCTGGACATGGACATCGAGGCGGACCTCGGTATCGACTCGATCAAGCGGGTCGAGATCATGGGCGTGATGCAGGAGCGGTTCGGCGAGTTGGTCGCCGCCGGTCCCGAGCAGCTCGGTGAACTGCGTACGCTCCGCCACATCGTGGATTTCATGGCGGGCGGCACTGACACGTCAGTCGCCGCCCAGACCTCCGCGACCCCGGCCGCCGACGCGACCGCCCCCGAGCCCGCCGCTGACAACTCCCGCGCCGGTATCGGCCGGGCCCAGGCCGCGCTCGTCACCCTGGCCACCCCCGACCTGCTGGTCGGCGCCTACCCGGAGGACTCGGGCGCGCTGGTCGTGGACGACGGTGCGGACCTCGCGCCGGTCGTCGTGAACCGTCTCATCGAGTCGGGCCGCCACGTCCACGTGCTGCGGCTGCCGGGCGTGGCCCAGCGCGTCAGCGGCGTCAAGGACCACTCCCTGTCCGGCTGGGGAGTGACCGAACTCGCCGACCGGATGGAGGAGATCCTCGCCGACCGGATCAGCCTGGTCCTCGACCTCTCCGCCGCGCACAGCGGCGACTGGACCGAATCGGTACGCCGCCTCGCCCACACGCTGCTCGTCGCCAAGCACGCGGTCGAGCCGCTGACCACCGCGGCCGCCGCCGGGCGGGCCGCCTTCGTCACCGTCACGCGTCTCGACGGTGCCTTCGGCCTCGGCGGAGTCGACGAGGAGCTCGCCCCCGCCGGCGGTGTGGCGGGCCTGGTCAAGACCCTGGCGGTGGAAGCGCCCCAGCTGTTCACCCGGGCACTCGACCTCGCCCCCGCTCTCACCCCCGAGGCCGGTGCCGACCTCATCCTGAACGAGGTCCACGACGCCGTCACCGACACGGTGCAGGTGGGTCACGACGGCACGCGCCGGGTCGGCCTCACCCTCGCCGAGCGGCCGCTGACCGGCACGGGCGCCGACATCGCGCAGCTCACCTCCGACGACGTACTGGTGGTCACCGGCGGCGGACGCGGCATCACCGCCGACTGCGTGATCGAGCTGGCCAGGCAGTACAAGCCCGGTCTGCTGCTGCTCGGCCGCACCCCGCTGGACGAGGAGCCGCAGTGGGCGCGCGGGGTCGAGGCCCCCGCGCTCAAGGCCGCGGCGGCGGGCCGGTTGAAGGCCGCGGGCGAGAAGCCCACCCCCAAGCGGGTCGAGCAGCTCTACCGGGCCGTCGTCGGCGCCCGGGAGATCCGTAAGACCATCGAGGACGTACGGGCCGCCGGAAGCCAGGTCGAGTACCTGGCGGTGGACATCACCGACCCGGCCGCCGTCGCCACCGCGCTCGCCCCGCACAAGGTGCGCATCAGCGGCCTCGTGCACGGTGCGGGTGTCCTGGCCGACCAGCTCATCGCCAACAAGAAGGCCTCCGAGATCGAGCGGGTCTTCGCGCCCAAGCTGGCCGGACTGCGCGCCGTGACCGCCGCGCTGCCCGCCGACGCACTGCGCCACGTGGTGCTCTTCTCCTCGGTCGCCGGATTCTTCGGCAACCGAGGCCAGTCGGACTACGCCATGGCCAACGAGGTCCTCAACGCCTGGGCGTCCTCCTGGAAGCAGCGCCACCCGGCCGCCCGCGTCACCTCGCTCAACTGGGGCGCCTGGGACAGCGGAATGGTCTCCCCGGAGGTCAAGGCCGTCTTCCAGGAGCGCGGCATCACGCTGATCCCGGCGAACGTCGGAGCGCAGATGTTCACCGAGCAGTTCGCCCCCGAGCACGCCGGGGACGTGGTGACCGTACTCGGCCCGACGACGCCCCTCTCGGAGCCGGAGCGGACCGTTCCCACGGACACCGTCACCGTCGAGCGACGGCTCGGCGAGCTGGCGGGCGACCCGATCCTCACCGACCATGTGATCGGCGATGCGCCGGTGCTGCCCGCGGCCGTCGCGCTCGGCTGGGCGATCGGCGCGGTCGAGCGGGCCGGTGCCACCGAGGTGGCGCAGGTCAGTGACTTCTCGGTCCACAAGGGCATCGTCTTCGACGGTACGCAGCCCGAGCAGGTCAGCCTCGCGATGACCCCGGCCGGTGACGCCGTCAAGGTGGCCATCCGTGCGACCGACGCGGAGGGAGTCGCACGACCGCGCTACGCGGCCGTCGTCACCCCGGGCACGTCGCTCGCCGGCGCCACCGTCGTCGGACTGCCCGCGCTCGGCTCGGGAAGGGACGCCGCCGGCTTCTACAGCGACGGGACCCTCTTCCACGGACCTGCCCTGCGCGGTGTGCGCCGGGTGCTGGCCGAGGACGAGTCCCGGCTGGTCCTCGAGTGCGAACTGCCCGAACTCCGGCCTGCCGGGGGCGCCTTCGGCGGCTCCCGCTTCGCGCCGGGTACGGCGGACCTGCTGCTCCAGGCGGGCCTTGTGTGGGTGAGGCTGTTCCGCGGCACCGCGGGGCTGCCCCTCTCCGTGGGCCGGGCCGATCTGCACCACCCGCTGCCGGACGGCGAGCCGTTCCTGATCGTGGTGGAGCCCGCACCGTCGGGCAGCAGCATCGGCGCCTCGCTCACCATCACCGCCTGCGCCCCCGACGGACGGGTGCTCACCCGCTTCGACGGCGTATCCGTGGTCTCGGCCCCGCAGTTGGCGGCCAAGTTCATCAGCAGCTGATTGACGCTTCGTAGCTGACGCAAGCGATCGGGTCGGCCCGGACGGCGCTCACTGTGTGCCCCAGCCGTCCGGGCCGGCCGCCCCTCAGAAGGGACCCCAGAGCTCTCATGAGCAAGTACGCCATCGTTGGCCTCTCCTGCCTGTTTCCAGGAGCGGAGACACCTGCCGAGTTCTGGCAGAACCTCCGTACCGGGGCGGACAGCCGCAAGGAAGGGGGCGAAGAGGTCTTCGGCCCCGCCCTCGACGCCCGGGACACCGACCCCCAGCACGGCATCTACTGCAGCCGGGGCGGCTTCATCACCGACTTCGACTTCGACCCGTCCGGCTATCTCCTGGACCCCGGACATCTCGCGGGGCTCGACCGGATCTTCCACTGGTCCCTGCATGTCGCCAGGGAGGCGCTGCGCGACAGCGGACACGCGGAACGCCCCGAGGTCCTCGCCCGCACCGGCCTGATCCTGGGCAACTACTCCTTTCCCACGCCCACTTCCGCCGAGGTCAGCGTGCCGCTGGTCCAGGAGGCGGTGCTGGAGGGGCTGCGCCGGGCCGGACACCCGGCGCTCGGCGCGCTCGCCGGGCAGGACCGCCGTATCGACCGCGACGCCCTGAAGCCGGAGGACCTGCGGGTCAGCGGCTCCCCGTCGTCGGTCGCCGCCACCGCGCTGGGCCTCGGCGGCCCCCGCTACGCGCTCGACGCCGCCTGCTCGTCCGCCCTCTACGCGCTCAAGCTGGCCTGCGACCACCTCGCCGCGGGCCAGGCCGACCTGGTGCTGGCCGGCGGCGTCTGCGCACCGGACCCGACGCTGATCCACCTCTCCTTCTCGGACCTTCAGGCCTACCCCCGCGACGGTTTCAGCCAACCCTTCGACGACAGGTCCGGCGGCATCCTCACCGGCCAGGGCGCCGGCATGGTCGCCGTCAAGCGGCTGGCCGACGCGGTGCGCGACGGCGACCGGATCCACGCGGTCGTCGACGGCATCGGCCTGACGAACGACGGCAGCGGACGCCATCTGCTGGTCCCGCAGGGCGGCGGCCAACTCCAGTCGTACGAGCTGGCGTACCAGCAGGCCGGCATCGACCCGACTGCCATCGACTACCTCGAGTGCCACGCCACCGGCACCCCCATCGGCGACTCGACCGAGGCCGACTCCGTCGCCACGTTCTTCGGTGACGCGGGCAAGGTCCCGCTGATCGGCTCGGTCAAGGGCAACATCGGCCACCTCCTCACCGTGGCCGGGCTCAGCAGCATGCTCAAGGTCATCCTGGCCATGGGCAACGGCCACATCCCGCCGACCATCGGCGTCTCGAAGCCGGTCGCCTCCAAGGACGGACGTGTCGGCGAGGACACGCTGGTCCGCACGGGCCGGGAGTGGCCGCGCGGGGACGACCCGCGCCGCGGAGCGGTCTCCGCCTTCGGCTTCGGCGGCACCAACGCGCATGTGGTGCTCTCCGAGCCGGTCGCCGAGGCCGTCACCGAGGCGGCCGCAGCCACCGTGCCCGCCCTCGATGTGGTGGGCCTGGGCGCGCACTTCGGCTCCTTCGACTCCCTCGAAGCCTTCGAACGTGCCGTCCACGAGGGCAGCGACGCACTGGGCCCGCTGCCCGAACGCCGCTGGCGCGGCCTCGACCAGACCCGCGGCGGCTCCCTGGAGCACGGCACCGGCGTCTCGCCCGACGCGCTCCCGCACGGCGCCTTCGTGGACGGGCTCGGCATCGACCCCGTGGACCTCAAGATCCCGCCGTCGGACCTGCGGACGTACAACCTCCAGCACGCGCTCGCCAGCAAGGTGGCCGACGAGGCCCTGCACGACGCCGGCTTCAGCCGCGCCGTCGCCCAGGGCCGGACGGCTCCCGAACCGCGCCGGGTCGCGGTGGTGGTGGCCATGGAGATCGAGCCCATGACGCATCTGCGGCTGACCCGCCGCACGCTCGGGGCCTTCGTACGTGAGGAGTTCGAGCGGGCCGGAGTCGCGATCGACGAGGAGCAGCTGGCCGCCGTGACGGCGGTCGGCCGCGACGCGGTGGTCGACCCGATCGTCGCCAACGAGGTCCTCAGCTTCATCGGCAACGTGATGGCGAGCCGTATCTCCTCGCTGTGGAACCTGACCGGACCGTCCTTCACCGTCTCGTCCGACGGTTCGGGCACCGCCGAGGCCCTGGAGGTCGCACGGCTGCTGCTGCTCGACCGCAGCATCGAGGCGGTCCTGGTCGGAGCGGTCGACCTGGCGGGCTCGGCGGAGAACCTGCTGCTGCGGCCCGATGTGGTCGCGGAGGCGGGGCTGACCTTCGGCGAGGGCAGCCGCGGCCGCCGTATCGGCGAGGGCGCGGGCGCCGTCGTCGTCACCCGGCCCGGCGAGTGGGAGTCGACGGTGTACGCGCGCCTGGACTCGGTCGCCATCCGGCATGCCGCACCGGTGGACGGCGCGGTGCCCGAGGCCGACGCGGCGACCCTGGCCTCCGCGGCCGAAGAAGCACTGACCGCCGCGGGCGTCACCGCCGCGGACATCGGCTATCTGGAGGCCCACGCCGGCGGCACCGACATCCAGGACCGGGCCGAGATCGCCGGACTGGCCCGGGTCTACCCGGCGGACGGCGGCAGTGTTGCCCTCGGCAGCGCCAAGGCGCAGATCGGCGACGCGGGCTGTGCGGCGACCATGGCCGGACTCATCCGGTCCGTGCTCTGTCTGCACCACGGCTATCTCCCCGGCACCAGCGGCTGGAGCCGCCCCGCCGGTGAGCTGGCCGACGACTTCGCCGCCTCCTCGCTGTACGTCCCGGACGCGTCACGCCCGTGGCTTCGCGAGACCAAGGACGCTCGGCGGTACGCGGCGCTCAGCTTCATCGGGGCCTCCGGAGCCCACGGCCACCTCGTGCTCTCCGCCGACGCCACCCGCGGCACGGTCGCGCCGAGCGACTGGCAGCGCGCGGGCGGCCCCGTCGTACTGCCCCTCGCCGCCGACTCCTTCGACGCCCTGCACGCCTCGATCGAGCAGCATCTGGAACTGCTGGAAGTCGCCGACCCGTACGCGCTGGCCCGCGAAGCGGCCAAGGAGCTCGTCGGCAGGAAGCTGCGCGCGGTCTTCGTGGGCCGCGACCGCGGCGAGCTGCGGGCCCAACTGGAGCTCGCCGCAAGGGATCTGCCCGGCGTGAACGCCGAGGGCGCCGAGTGGGCCACTCCGGCCGGCAGCTTCTTCACCGCCCGGCCCATCGGACCCGACGGCAAGGTCGCCCTGGTCTACCCGGGCGCGTTCAACTCCTACCCGGGGCTGGGCCGGGACTTCTTCCGTGCCTTCCCGGGGCTGCTCGACCGGTTCGAGAGCCAGGCCGACGAGCCTGCACTGCACCTTCGTTCCCGCGCTCTCTACCCGCGCACCCAGGTCACTCCCGGGCGGCGCGAACTGATGGGCCTGGAGGCCGAACTGGGCGAGGACATCCCGTTCATGCTCGCCACCGGCACCAGCTTCGCGATCCTCTACACCGACCTGGTCCGGGATGTGCTCGGCGTCCGGGCACACGGCGGATTCGGCTACAGCCTGGGTGAGTCGAGCATGCTCTTCGCCACCCGGGGCTGGCTGCCCGAGAGCCGCCGCGACGAGGTGATCAGCGATACGCCTGTCTTCAAGGACCGGCTGTGCGGGGCGAAGCGGACGGTGCGCGCGTACTGGGACCTGCCCGGGTCCGTCCCCGACGGGGAGGTGTGGGCCAGCCATGTGCTGCTGACCGACGCGGACACCGTGCGGGACGCGCTGACGCGCTACGACCGGGTCCACCTCACGCACATCAACACCCCCAACGAGCTCGTGATCGCCGGAGACCCGGCCCAGTGCAAGGCACTGGTCAAGGAACTGGGCTGCCCCGCGGCGCGCTCTCCCGTCAACGCGGTCATGCACTGCCCGGTCGTCGACGCCGAAGTCGGCGGCCTGGCCGGTCTGAACGACTACCCCACCGGCTCGTTCGGCGATCTGGAGCTGTTCAGCGCCTACGACTACGAGGCGCTGCCCGTCCTGGACCGCAAGGAGATCGCCCGGCGCATCGCCCACACTCTGCGCTCCCCGATCGACTTCCCGCGCCTCATCCAGGGCGCGCACGACCGCGGATTCCGTTACTTCCTGGAGGTCGGCCCCAGCGCGACCTGCTCGCGCTGGATCCACGACACGCTCGGCGACGCGGCCCATGTCGCGCTGCCGGTCGACCGGCGCGGGGCGCCGGCCACGAAGTCCGTCGCCCAGCTCGTGGCCCGTCTGGTCAGCCACGGTGTTCAGCTGGACCTGACGCCGCTGCTGGGTACCGACGCGGACCGGGCCCCGGCCAGGTCCGCCCGGGCCTCCCGGTTCCGGGTGGGCGGCGGTGACCCCGTACCGGCGCGCGTCGCCCGGGGGATCGCCGCAACTCCTCCCGCGGCCGGCCCGGTTCAAGCACCCCGGCCCGTGGCCGCCGCGGCGGCACCCGCCGCGTCCGCCCCCGTCCCAGCCCCTGCTCCTGTTCCCGTATCGCCCGCGCCCGTCCCGTCCGTACCGCCGGAGGACTCCGTCATGCCTGCCGACCCGACTCTCGCTGACGCGGAGGTCATCGCCTTCGACGGCACCCCGATCTCCTTCCTGCCGTGGGCGCCGCCCGCGCCCGGGGCACCCGAGCCCGCTGCCGCAGGCCCGGTGCCCTCGGCGCCGGTCGCCCTGCCGGTCGCCGCACCGGCTGCCTCCACGCCGACACCGGCTGCCGCGACCGGGGCCGCCCCTGCCCCGGCCGCCGCCTCCGGGGACCCTGCCGCCGATCTGGTGCGCGAGATCCGCCGGCAGATGGTCGCCACCCACTCGGTGGTGATGGAGACCCAGCGCATCCTCCAGGGCGCCACGCTCAGCCGGATGGAGGCGCTCCTCGACCCGGCCACCGCCCCGGCACCCGCACCCGCCCCGCGTACCGCGGACCTCGCACAGCAGCCGGCTCTGACGGCGGCCGTGTCCGACCAGGCCGTACGCCCGGCCCTGCCCCCGGCCGCTCCCGCCCGCCCCGCGGAGCCCGTCGCGTCCGGTCCCGGCACGCCCGTGCCCCCGCCCGCCGCACCCGCGGACCGCGAGGTCAAGGAGGGTGTGATCTGGGACGAGGCGGATCTGCTGGAGTTCGCCGTCGGCTCCGTCGCCAAGGTCTTCGGCCCGGAGTTCGGCGTCATCGACGGATACGCCAAGCGCGTCCGGCTGCCCGCACCTCCCTACCACTTCGTCACCCGGGTCACCGAACTCAGCGGTACGACCGGCGAGTTCAAGCCCGCCACCATCACCACCGAGTACGACGTCCCCGAGGACGCCTGGTACGCCGTGGACGGCGGCGTGCCGCCGGCCGTGACCGTCGAGGCCGGGCAGTGCGACCTGCTGCTCGTCAGCTACCTCGGCATCGACTTCCGCAACAAGGGCGAGCGCGTCTACCGGCTGCTCGACAGCACGCTGATCTTCCGTGGCAACCTGCCGCAGGTCGGCCAGACCCTGCGCTACGACATCTCCATCGACCGTTTCGTCCACCAGGGCGACACCACGCTCTTCTTCTTCAGCTACAAGTGCTACGCCGACGGTGAGCTGATCCTCGAACTCCACGACGCCTGCGCCGGGTTCTTCAGCCAGGCGGAGCTCGACACCCCCCTCGGTGTCGTCATCACCGAGAAGGAGAAGGCCGAGCGGGCGAAGCTCACCAAGGGCTGGTTCAAACCGCTCGCGTACACCGAGAAGAACCATCTGACCTCCGGCGACCTGGAGCTGCTCGCCCAGGGCCGCATCGGTGAGGTCTTCGGCCCCGACCATGCCCAGGACCCGGGCATCAACCCGGCGATCCGGCTGCCCGACGCCAAGCTGCGGATGGTCGACGAGGTCACCATCGACCGCAAGGCCGGTCCGCGCGGGCTCGGCACACTCAGCGCGATCAAGAAGCTGACGCCCGACGCCTGGTACTTCACCTGCCACTTCCCGGACGACCACGTGCTGGCCGGCTCGCTGGTGGCCGAGGGCGCGGTGCAGCTGCTGCAGATCTACCTGATGCACCAGGGCATGCACCTGACGCTGCCGGACGCGCGCTTCCAGTGCGTGACCGACGTCCCGATCGAGGTCCAGGTCCGCGGCCAGATCACCCAGCAGCACGAGGAGATCCGCTACGAGGTCGAGGTCATGGAGCTCACGCTCCTGCCGCGCGCCACGGTGATCGCCGACGTGCTGATCTACCTGGGCGACAAGCCGGTCATCAAGATGAAGGGCCTCGGCCTCCAGGTCCGCGAGAAGGAGGGCTCGCCCTACCGTCCCGAGACCGGCGGTGTGCCGAAGTTCCTGGGCCGCCGCAACCGTGACGGCGAGGCGGCGATGATCAACGAGCTGCACCTGGCGCACGCCGCCAAGGGCCGGCTGGACATGGCGATGGGACCGGAGTTCGAGGTCTACCGCAACAGCCGCGCGCCGTACATCCCCAACGGGGCCTTCCAGTTCGTCGACCGCGTCATGTCCCTCAAGGGCACCCGCGGCGATCTGAGCCCCGGCTCGGAGATGGTCACGGAGTACGACTCCCCGGCCGACGCCTGGTACTACGAGCAGAACTCCCACCCGCACATGCCGAACGCGGTCTACATGGAGAGTTCGCTCCAGGCGGCGATCTTCCTCGGCTACTACCTCGGCGCCACCCTCACCCGGCCCGAGGAGCAGTACGCGATCCGCAACCTGGACGGCCGGGCGACCCTGGTCAAGGACATCGACCTGCGCGGCAAGACCATCCGCCACCACTCCAAGCTGCTGATGACCAGCGCCGTCTCCGGTGCGGTCCTGCAGAACTTCAGCTACGAACTCTCCGCCGACGGCGAGGTCTTCTACACCGGCGAGTCGCTGTTCGGCTACTTCAGCGACGCGGCCCTCGCCAACCAGGTGGGCCTGGACAACGGGAAGTACGTCGCCCCCTGGATCGAGACCGAGCAGATCCCCGCCGACCGGATCCGCCGGATCGAACTCCCCGAGGGCGCACCCGCCTTCACCGACCCGACGGGCGGCCATCTGCACCTTCCCGGCGGCCAGTTCGCGCTCGTGGACCGGGTCGATGTCGTCGACAAGGGCGGCCGGCACGGACACGGCTATCTGCACGGGTACCGCGAGATCCGCCCCGACGAGTGGTACTTCGACTGCCACTTCCACCGCGACCCGGTGATGCCCGGCTCGCTCGGCGTCGAGGCGATCCTCCAGGCCATGCGCCTCTTCGTGATCGACCAGAACCTCGCCGACGGGATGGAGCAGCCCCGGTTCGCGATGGCCACCGATGTGGAGATGGCCTGGAAGTACCGCGGCCAGATCCTGCGCCACGACCGTGAGCTGCAGTTCGACGTGCACATCAAGGAGGTCCGGCGCGAGGCGGACCGCCTGCTGATCATCGCCGACGCGGATCTGTCGAAGCCGGGCCTGCGCATCTACGAACTCACCGACGTGGCCATCGAGGTCCGTCCCGCCGGCGCCTGACGCTCAGCCCAAGGAGCTTCGTTTCCCCATGGATATTCGCGACACCCCTCTCCGGTGGACCGGAGAGCGGTACCCCAGCACCGACCCGGCCGGGATCTACAACGCGCTGGCAGACCTGGACCAGCCCTGTTTCATCGTCGTCACCCCGGACGGGATCGGTGCCGTCTCCGGCGGTTCGGTGACCGGCGGCAGCGCCTCCTCGACGGGGCTGCCGCTGCTCGCCGCCGCCCAGCCGCTGCCCCCGCAGCGGCTTGGTTCGGCCGCCTTCCTGGCCGCACACCGGGTGCGCCAGCCGTACATGGCGGGCGCCATGGCGGGCGGGATCGCCTCGGCCGACATGGTGATCGCCCTGGCCCGTGAGGGCTTCCTCGCCTCGTACGGCGCGGCCGGGCTGCTCCCCGAGACGATCGAGAAGGCGCTCGGCCGGTTCGCCGCCGAGATCCCGGGACTTCCGTACGCCGTCAATCTGATCCACAGCCCCAGCGAGGACCGGCTCGAGCGGGAGGCGGTGGAGCTGTTCCTGCGGCACGGTGTGCGGTGTGTGGAGGCGTCCGCCTTCATGGACCTCACCCCGCATGTCGTGCGCTACCGGCTGGCCGGACTGCGCACCGACCAGGACGGCCGGGTGGTCTCCGAGAACCGGCTGATCGCCAAGATCTCCCGGGCCGAGACGGCCGAGCGCTTCATGCGCCCGGCCCCGGCCACCCTGGTCAGCTCCCTGCTCGAGCTGGGCCTGATCACCCACGACCAGGCGGCACTTGCCCACCATGTGCCGCTGGCCGACGACATCACCGTCGAGGCGGACTCGGGCGGCCACACCGACCGGCGCCCGCTGCCCGCGCTGCTGCCGACGATCCTGCGGCTGCGTGACACCGTCCAGCGCGAGCACCGCTACGCCGTGCCGATCAGGGTCGGGGCCGGCGGCGGCCTCGGCACACCGGTCGCGGTGGCCGCGACCTTCGCGATGGGCGCCGCGTATGTCGTCACCGGCTCGGTCAACCAGTCCTGCCTGGAGTCCGGGGCGTCCACCGAGTCCAAGGCGATGCTCGCCGAGGCGGGCATCGCCGATGTCGACATGGCCCCGGCCGCCGACATGTTCGAGATGGGGGTGGACCTCCAGGTCCTGAAGAAGGGCACCCTCTTCCCGATGCGGGCCCGTCGGCTGTACCAGATCTACCAGGCCTACGACGGCATCGATGCGATCCCCGCGCCCGACCGGGCCAAGCTGGAGCAGCAGATCTTCCGGCGGCCGCTGGAGGACGTCTGGCAGGAGTGCGTCGGCTACTTCCAGCGCCGCGACCCGGAGCAGCTCACCCGCGCGGCAGGCAACCCCAAGCGCAAGATGGCGCTGATCTTCCGCTGGTATCTGGGCATGTCCTCGCGCTGGGCGGTCGTCGGCGACAAGGACCGCGCCATGGACTACCAGATCTGGTGCGGCCCGGCGATGGGCAGCTTCAACGACTGGGTGACCGGCAGCTATCTGAAGACCCCGGGCAACCGGCGGGTCGCCGACGTGGCCCACCACCTGATGCTCGGTGCCGCTTTCCACACCCGGCTCGCGCAACTGCGCAGCGCCGGTGTGCACATCCCCTCCACGGCGGGCGACTACCGTCCGGTGCCGCTGGAGACCCCGGCCCACGGTTCCCCGGCGGGTATGCGATGACCCTGCTCACGCCGGACGAGCTGGAGGCGCTGCTCGGCGACCCCGGCGACAACACCAATCCGTACGGCTTCGCCGCAGCCGTCGAGCGTGACGAGCGCGACGAGTTCCCCACCGCGCTCTGCGACGAGCTGCGCCGGGCCGGGTTCCACCTGAACTACCTGCCCAAGGAGTGGGGCGGTGAGCTGCAGTCCTTCGACCGCAGCCTGACCCTCGTACGGTCGGCGGCCCGCCGGGACGTCAACATCATGCCCGGCACGATGTTCAGCATCATCGCCGCGACCTGTCTGCAACTGCACGGCACACCGGAGCAGCAGAGCCGGGCCGCCGAGATCCTGACCCGCGGCGGGGCCGTGGCCTTCGCGCTCACCGAGGCGGAGCACGGCAGCGATCTGCTCACCAACGAGGTCCGGCTGAGCCCGGAAGGCGAACTGACCGGCGAGAAGTGGATGGTCGGCCTCGGTATGAGCTGCGAGGCGGTGTACGTGATCGCCCGCACCGGCGAGCGCGGCCCCGGCGCCTTCTCTGCGGTCCTCCTCGATCTTGCGGACGTCCCCGACGGGCAGCTGGAGCGCACTCCCGCGGTCCGAACCGGCGGTATGCGCGGCATCGACATGGCCTGCTTGCGTTTCAACGGCCTGACGGTGCCCGAGAAGGCACTGGTCGGCAAGGAGGGCGAGGGGCTGGAGGCGGCCGTCAAGGCCCAGCAGGCCGTCCGGCTGATGAGCATGGCGGGCAGCCTGGGCATCGCGGACACCGCGGTACGGCTCGCGCTGGACTTCGCCACGACCCGCAGGATCGGCCGTACCGTCCTCACCGAATCGCCGCACCCCCGGCGTGAACTGGCCGTCGCCGCCGCGGCGTTGCTGGCCGCCGACACGGTGGCGCTGACCGCGGCCCGCGGCGTCCATGTGGTGCCCGAGGCTTTCAGCGTCTGGGCGCTGGCCGCCAAACACGTAGTGGCGGAGGCTACCGACGAGCTCATCCGCCGCTGCGGCACAGTGCTCGCCACTCGCTCGGTCCTGCGTGAGGGCGAGCGGGGGGCGGGCCTGTTCCAGAAGCTTCAGCGGGACTCGGCGGTCGTCCGGGTCATCGACGCGAGCACCCTGGCCAACCTCCGTTCCTTCGCGGGCCAGTTGCCCACGCTGACGGAGGGCGCGGCGGAGCCGGACCCGGCGGCCGTGGCCGCCGTCTACGGCCTCGACGCCGATCTGCCCGCGTACGAACCCGCCAGGCTCGACATGTTCGCCCGGGGCGTCGACCCCGTGCTCGCCGGACTCCCGGACGTCGCCACCGACGTGGCCGACGCCCTGGGCGACGACGAGAGCGCGGCCCCCGTCGTCGAGCTGGTCGGGCAGCTTGCCCGGGCCGTGGCCGGGCTCGGCGATCTGACCCGGGCCGCACGTGAGCGCGGCGCCGACCCGAACGCGCTGGTCGACGCCGCCGAGCGGTATGCCTGGCTGCACGCCGCCGCGTCCTGCGTCCATCTGTGGTGGGCCAACCGGGACCGCTCGCTGTACGGCACGCAGCCCGGCTCCGCCGGCTGGCTGGGCGCGACGCTCGGCTATCTGCTCGCGCGGGCCGACGGCGTGGACCCCCGCCACCACGGGGCCGTACTGACGCCGGCGCTCGACGCCGTCGTGGCGCTGCGGGAGACCGGCCGGCTGTTCTCCGCCCTGCCCGTCCGACTGGCCACCACCCGATAGGAGTTCTTCATGTCCAAGGCCGACCTGACCGCGCTGGCCGCGCAGTTGGAGGAGCACCTCGGCGACCCGCACGATTCGGGCAGCCGGATTCCGTTCACCCGGGTGCTGGACCACGACGAGAACCAGGAGTACCCGCACGCCTTCGTCAACCAGCTCCGCCGCTGGGGCGTGCTCGACCACACCCTGCCCGCCGCACACGGCGCCCGGGCCGACGACATCGAGACCGGCTTCAACCTGATGCGGCTCGTCGCCCGTCGCGACGTGACGACCGCCACCGCCCTGGTCATCAACGTGCTCGGCTTCCTGCCCGCGTGGGTGGGGGGTACGGACGAGCAGAAGCGCTCCCTGATCGAGGAGATGCAGCGGGGCCGCGGACTGTCCTGGGGACTGACCGAGCGCGAGCACGGCAGCGATCTGCTCGCCAACGAGGTCGTCGCCGAGAAGGTCGACGGCGGCTATCGGCTGACCGGCGAGAAGTGGCTGATCGGCAACGCCACCGTGTGCGACAAGGTGGCCGTCCACGCCCGCACCGGCAAGCGCGGCGGCCCCGCGGCCCACTCCATCCTCATGGTGGACAAGTGGCTGCTCGACGCCGACACCGTCGAGGAGCTGCCGGTCGAGAAGCTGCACGGGCTGCGCGCACTCGACCTGAGCGGACTGCGCTTCAAGGGGGCGTTCGTCCCCGAGTCCGCGCGCATCGGAGCCGAGGGCCAGGGCCTGGAGCTCGCGCTCAAGTCCGGCCAGCTGGCGCGCGCCGTGATCAGCAGTTTCGCGATGTCGGCCGCCGACACGACGCTGCGGCTCGTACTGGACTTCACCGAGGTCCGGGTGCTGATGGGCGACACCGTCAGCGATGTCCCCTACAGCCGCCGCCAGTTGACCGAGTCCTTCGCCGACCTGATGCTGGCCGACGCAGTGAGCCTCGGCGCGGTCCGCGCGCTGCAGGCGGCGCCCGAGCAGATCAGCGTGTGGTCGTCGGTGGTCAAGTACCTGGTGCCGACGCTGCTCGAGAAGACCATGTCGCAGCTGAACGTGATCCTCGGAGCGCGCTTCTTCCTGCGGGACCACCCGCACTACGGCATGCACCAGAAGATGCTGCGGGACCTCATGGTCGCCAACTTCGCCGACGGCAACACCGTGGTGAACCTGCGCAACATCGGCCAGCAGCTGGGCGGTCTGCTGACCAGCGCGGGCGGCGCCGCCCCGGAGGTCCGTCAGGCATCGGCCGAACGTGCCGCCACCCTCTTCGGCATGGACAGCGAGCTGCCGCCGTACGAGCCGGTGAAGCAGGAGATGTTCAGCCGCGGGCTCGACGACGCGTTGCTTGCCGGACCCGACGCGGTACGCCGGCTGCGTGTCCTGGCCGAGGACGCCAAGGGCAACGAGCGCGACTGGCTGCTGAAGGCGGCCGACGTGGCCGACGAGCTGCTCGGCCGGGTCGCCTCGATGAGTGAGCGGTCGGTGGCGCTCAAAGCCGAACTGGGCCGCGAGTACGCGCAGTCGACGGAGCTCTTCGAGCTGTCCAAGGAGTACTGCCTGCTCCACGCCACCGCGGCCTGCGTGCTCACCTTCGTCCACTCGCACGACGTGCTGGAGGACCCGCTGCCCAGCGGCGCCCTGCTGCTGCTCCAGATGGAACGGCTGCGCAAGCACCTCTACCCGTACGAGTCCGTCACGGACCAGGTGGTCATCGACGAGGTGATGCGCGTACTGCGCCATCTGCACCGCGAGAACCTGCTGTTCTCGCACTGGCAGTTCCCGCTCGCCGAGCGCACCGTCGACGACGCCGCCACCCGGCGCTGACGGGCCGGGGACCGACGCCGATGCAATCCGACCCGACGTTCCTGTGGCTGCTGCCCGAGCATGCCGTGGACGGCTTCGCCACCGCGCTCGGCGGGACGCGGCTGCTCACGGCGCAGGAACGCGCCGGGATGGAACGGCGGCTCTCCGCGGGTGCGCGGCGCCGGTACCTCGGTGCGCGGCTGCTGTGCCGCTACGCGCTCAGCGCCCGCACCGGCCGGCCGCCGGACCGGTGGCGCTTTCGCACCGGCGACTTCGGGCGCCCCGAACCGGAACCCGACGAGGGGGGCGTGCGGTTCAACCTCTCCCACACCGAAGGCCTCATCGCCTGCGTCGTCACCCGGGGGCGCGGATGCGGCGTCGATGTGGGCCCCACACCCTCCACGGACCGGCTGACGACCCATCTCGCGCCCCGGCTCGCCCCCGCCGAACGCGCGGAGCTCGCCGCCGCCCCTCCCGGCGTCCGCGCCGCGCTGGTCAGCGAGTTCTGGGTGCTGAAGGAGGCGTATCTCAAGGCGCTGGGCACCGGTTTGTCCCGGGGCCTCGGCGGCTTCTCCTTCGCGCCGCGGACCGCGGACCGGATCGCGGTGCACGACCCGCAGCAGCCGGCGGGGACCGATGCCCGCTGGTGGTTCGACCTGCTCCACCCCGGCCCGGGGCACGTCCTGGCCGTCGCCACCGAGAACGGACGGCCAGGAGCCCTGCGCCGCACCGACCTCTCCGACCTCTCGCTCTCCGACCTCTCGTACGTATGAGACCGACCATGAAGGACAAGCTCATGCCGCAGCCCACCACCCCACGAGTCGCCGTCGTCGGTGCCGGCGTCGCCGGCATTTCCGCCGCTTATCACCTGCGCGACCGCGCCCGGATCACCGTCTTCGAGCGGGAGGACCGCCTCGGCGGGCACGCCAACACCGTCGAGGTCGAGGAGAACGGGAGGATCCTCGGCATCGACACGGCGTTCGTCGTCTTCAACCGTCCCGCCTACACCAACCTCTGCGAGTTCTTCGACGAGCTGGGCGTGGACGCTGTCGAGCACCGTGGCGCCTTCAACTTCTTCGACCTCGACTCCGGTCTCGAGTACGGCACGAAGGAGCTCGGCCTCAGCGAGGAGGAGGTGGCCGGGCGCTACTCCGAGGAGTTCCTGACCATCTGGCGGGAGGCCAGGCGCTTCCACACCGAGGGCCGCAAGGACTTCGTCCGCAAGCGGGCCGACATTCCCCTCGGTGAGTACCTCGACCGCGGCGGATACAGCCAGGCCTTCCGCCACTCGTATGTGATCCTGCTCTGCTCCGCGGTCTGGTCGATTCCCGCCGAGCTGATCTGGGAGATGCCCGCGAGCACCGCGATCGCCTTCTTCATGGGCCACGACGAGGGTGGTCTGGGCGGCCAGCACGTCGACTGGCGGACCGTCGGCGGCGGTTCGATCTCCTACGTACGCAAGGCGATCGCCGCGATCGGCCCGGAGGTCCGCCTGGGTGAGGCCGTCCGTAGCATCCACCAGGAGGCCGACGGGGTCACGGTGACCACGGACAAGGGCAGCGAGACCTTCGACTACGTGGTCGTCGGCGCCCACGCGGACGAGGCGCTCGCGATGCTCGACAACCCCACCGAGCGCCAGCACGAGGTGCTCTCCAAGGTGGAGTACAACTCGTCCAAGGTCATTCTGCACACCGACCCCTCGGTGGTCCCCGAGGACAAGAGCCGCTGGGAGGCCTGGAACTACGGCAAGGTCGAGGTCGGCGGTCAGCCCAAGACGTATGTCGCGTACTACATGAACAAGCTGCACGGATTCACCGCCGAGAAGGACTACTTCGTCACCCTCGACTATCCGGGAGAGGTCGACCCGGCGACGGTGATCGCGGAATTCCCGTACACGCACCCGATCATCAATGTCGATGTGCGCGAAATGCAGAACGACATCTACAACGTCAACGAGGGAACCCGCGTGAAGCTGTGCGGCTCCTACTTCCACGCCAAGCGGCACGGCGTGGACCAGATCGGTTCGCACGAAGCCGGCTACTCCTCCGGAATGGAGATCGCGGCCCAGCTCATCCGCGAACTCTGAACCCCGCGCACAACAGTCGCCCCTGCGTACCGCATCCGGTACGCAGGGGCGATCGTGTTGTCCGGTGGTGTCCGGTGTGCCGGATCACACGCCGCCGGTGCGCAGAGCCTGCCCGCTGAGGATGTTCGTCAGATAGCCGACGGCCGACCGGGCCGTCTGCTGTTCTGCCTCGATCTGGTTCATCTCGTGGCGCAGCCGGTCGAGTTCGCGCACGCCGGCGCCGGGGGCCGTCACCCGGGCGCGCCTCCTGGCCTCCGGGCGTTCCGCCTCGTGCGCGAACAACGCGGGGGCCTGCACGCTGATCTGCTCAAGACGAGCGGTCAGCAGCGGGGTACCGCCGTGCGCCGCGGTCAGCCGCCGGCGGGCCCGCGTATAGACGCGGATCGCGTCTGCCCCGCGCCCGCAGCGGCACAGGGCCAGCATCAACTGGTCGAAGAAGCGCTCGCGCAGCGGGTGCGCGGCGGTCAGCTCCTCCAGCTCCGGGATGATGCGACGGTGCTCGCCGGTGCGCAGGGCGCAGTCGAAGAGGATCTCCAGAGCCTGCTGCCGCTCCTCCTCCAGCTGGGCGACCAGCGCGGCGCAGACGGGACCGTGGGAGCCGCCCTCCAGGGCGCTGCCGCGCCAGAGCCCGAGCGCCCTGCGCAGCGAGTCGTACGCGCCGCGCGGATCGTCCGGCGCCATGCGCCGGGCCTGTGTAACCGCCAGGCAGAACCGTGCGCTGTCGGTCTCCGCCGGGTGGGCCTCCAGCAGATATCCCGCCGCGCGGGCGACGATGCGCGGGGTGTTGGCCCGCTCGGGCTCCACCTCGAGGAGGACCTTGCGCAGCCCGGAGACATGGGCGTTGAGGGTGTTGCGCGCCTTCAGCGGGGGCAGTGCGCCCCACAGTTCCCGGATCAACCGCTCCCTCGGGACGGGGGAGTTGGGACGGGCGAGCAGAATGCCGAGGAGCCGCCGCTGCTTGGGGCTGGTCAGCGGGACGCGCCGGTGCCGCTTCTCGTCGTACAACTCGGGCGAGCCCAGAATCCGGAACTGCATGCTCTTGCCTCCCCGTGCGCCGTCCACGGCGTTCGCCGTGCTCTGCGTTCAGCTCACGAGCAGACCACCCGGCGGCACGCCGGGCCTGAGTCGTGGGTACTCACCTTCGCCCGCCGCGGGCCGGGTGAGCCGGGCCCCGGGGGGCACGTGACTTTCCAGCCATGTGAGTACTGATCACTCACGTAGGGGCGGGCGCGGCGTGGTGAAGTAGGCGAGGCGCCGGAAGCGCTAACAGCCGCGGTATCTGACGGTTGACTCGGCTTCCTGCGCGAGCCGGCGCAGGGCCAGCAGCGCCGGTTCGAGGAGGAACGTCAACAGGACGGCACGCTCGGCCTTTTCGATCGGCTCGGCCGGTTCCTGGAGCTGATCGAGATCCAGGGCAGCCGTCTTTTCGGCGAGCTGGGCGTAGGGAACAAGGGACTGCCAGTCGTAGTCCATACCGAGTGATCTGAGGGTGTGCAGTGTCTGGGTTATGACGTGCCGGGCGGGGTTGTGCTCCGAGACTTTCCAGCCCATCTCGGCGAGCAGCGCGCTCACTTCGGACGTGTCGGTGTCGGAGTCCTCCTCCTGGGCGGCATCCTTGGCGGCGGAGTCCCTGGCGCCGGATGCGGGCCAGACCCCGAAGACGAGCCCAAGCAGTTCATGGGTGTCCGTCTCGACCTCGGAGAGGGCGTCGAGAACATCCTTGGCGGCACTGACGGTCAGACCCCGCACCCCGATCAGGGCGCGGATCAGCCGGAGGCGCTGCACATGCGACTCCCCGTACTCCGCCTGGGTCGCGGCGGTGGCGCGGCCGGGGGGCAGCAGCCCTTCGCGCAGGTAGTACTTGATCGTCGCAGTGGCCACTCCGCTGCGGCGGCTCAACTCGGAAATTCTCACCTGGTCCCGCTTCCCACTGGCAATTGGGCAGCTCTACTGTCTAATATAGATACTGCCACTCACCAACTGTGGATGCGAGGATACCGTGCCGACTCTTCCGTGGACGACGCCGAACCCTGCCCGACCCAACACCCGCGCCTTCGTCATGGCCTCGCGTCTTGAGGTGAAGTCCAAGAAGGACGTACCGCGCTTCTTCCTGAAGTCCCTGTCCGCCTGGGGCCAGGTGCGGTCCGCGCCCGGAGCGCTCGGGGCGTCCCTGGAGGCCCAGCTGCTCAAGGGCGTCTTCTTCACCCTCTCGGCGTGGGAGGACAGGGACGCGCTGTACAAGTACGCGCGCACCGAGCCCCACAAGAGCGTGATGACGGGCCTGCGGTCCACGATGAGCGGTTCGACGTTCACCTTCTGGGAGGTGCCGGTGGAGGAGCTGCCGATCTCCTGGAAGGACGCGAAGCGCCGCATCGACGAGCAGGCCGTGGCGGACGCGAACCGCACCACCTGAACTCCCGGCCCGGGGCCGCCCCCGTCCCCGGGCCGGGTCACTCACGCCGGAGGGGCTGAATTTCAGCCCGTCCGGCGTTCGAGGACATGCGGCCGAAGGCCGTCAGGAGCTGTGTCGATGCGCGGCTGTGCCGCGTGTCCCGCCGCGGGCGCCCGCCTCAGGCAACCACCCGCGCCAGCAGGAACCCGTCCCAGCCCTTCGTCCCCACCGTCTGCACCGCCGTCGCCTCCAGCCTGTCCTCCCGCCCCACCAGCTCATACATCGCCCGCGTCCCCGCAATCGCCGGGTCCGCGCTGCCCGCGTCGACCACCGCCCCGCCGCGGATCGCGTTGTCGACGATGATCACGCTGCCGGGCTGCGTGAGCTTCAGCGCCCACTCCACGTAGTGCGCGTTGTTCTGCTTGTCCGCGTCGATGAAGACCAGGTCGAACGGCCCCGCCCCGGGCTCCTTCACGAGCTTCGGCAGGATCTCCAGCGCCGGCCCCACCCGGACCTCGGCGATCTTGTCGAGGCCCGCGTGAGCGAGGTTCGCAACGGCGACCTCCGCGTGGCCGGGGCTGTACTCAAGCGAGATCAGCCTGCCGTCCTCCGGCAGCGCCCTGGCCAGCCAGATCGTGCTGTAGCCGCCGAGCGTGCCGATTTCCAGCACCGTCCGCGCCCCCTGCATCCTGGCGAGCAGATGCAGCAGCTTGCCCTGGTTCGGCGCGACATTGATCGCGGGCATTCCGGCCGCGTCGCTCGCCGCGAGTGCGGCGGTCAGGGCTTCGTCGGCGGGTACGAGGAGATCGGTGACATAGCGGTCGACTGCGTTCCACTGCTCCTGGTTCATGGGCCCAACCTATTTCAGGGCGGCGGGCGTTTTCAGGGCAACGGCGGCGGTACGTACACGGGCGGCGGCACCACCACCGGCCTCCTCCGCCGTGCCGTCGCCCGCCACACCCACGCGGCCACCAGCACCACCAGGCCCCCGCCCACCGTCAGCAGCCACACCGGCACACCGCCCGCCACCAGCAGCTCGTCCTCGTACACCACCCGCCGGAACGGGGTGTCCGCCCCCGCCGCGCGCAGTTCATGGTCATCGTCGATCCGCCCCGGCTCGGGGAAGCTCTGATCCAGTGCCGTCAGGAAGGTCTCCCGGCCGCCGGTGAACCCGGCGAGCGGCCCGTTCGGCTCGATCTTCCCCGCGTACGTGACCTCCGGGCGCATCCCGCCGATCGAGCTCCGCGGCTCCATCCGGTGTGGTGCGAGCACGTACAGGCCCAGCGACTGCGCGGTCTTCGCGAGCCGCGACAGGCGCATCGGATAGATCAGCTTCTCGCTGGCGAAGCGCAGCCGCAGCGGGTCGAGTGTGCCGCGCAGCACCGCGCCCTCGGCCTCGGGCGCCAGCCGTACGGCGACGTACTCCCATTTCTGCTCGACGTACGGCTTCAGCTCGCGCGCCAGCCCGTCCGGCAGCTCGAAGCCGTTGTTCTCCAGCCAGCTTCGCAGCGCGCCCGGATCGGCCGCCGTCAGCCGTGCGACATCGAAGTCGCCGAGGCGCTCGCGCCCCACCACGCCCACCGGGGCTCCGGCCCTCGGCGCCTCAGCGGCCGCGCCGTCCGTGTCACTGCCCGTGAAGGGCCAGTCCCTGCCCCGTGGCCAGAAGTAGTACCGCTTGCGGTGTTCGGGCGCCGTGGCCGTCTCCAGCGCCTCGAAGAGGGCCGCGTCACCGAGTTCGACCGTCGCCCGGCTGGGCACCGGCATGATCCACGCGGCCTTCGGGGCGTCCCCGTCAACCGTGAAGCGCATGACGATCTGCTCCGTACGCCCGTCCCAGCCGATCACCGAGGTCTCCCGGTCGACCGCCATATGAGATCCGCTGTCCGGAACCATCGCACCGCAGCCGCAGGCGTACGCCGGGCTGATCAGCGATCCGAGCTGCAGCACGAGCAGCGCGAACACCACGAACAGCGCTTTCTGCCGCTTACGACCTGGTATGTGGCCAGGCCCGAAGTCTTGTATCTTCCCCCGCATGCCTGCTGTGACGACGTCGCGGACCACTCGGTTCCGGTGCCGTTCAGCGAGATAATCAGTCAAAACGGAGTGACACTCAGGCGAAGAGGGGGTTGCCTGAGTCTCCTTCATGGGGCAGTGCGACCCTCTATGGATCGCAAATCCGGGACGGACTGATCCTGGACGGACGACACAACACAGGGGAGGCTCGGCGCGACGTGGCGAACGCGGAGCACAGTGTGCACGGGAGTACGACCACGGACTCGAAGATGGGCGCGGCCAGGGCCGCCCTGTGGCTCGTAGCCGCCGTACTCGCGATACGGCAGACGGCAGCAGTGCTCAGGCAACCGCCGGGTGAGCGGCTCACCGACCTGGAGACCTGGATCGGCGAGAACGGTGTCCTGCATCTGAAGGGCTCGCTCTACGACACCGACAAGTTCACCGGCACGCCCTTCGCCGGGCTGGTGCTCAAACCCCTCGCACGCTCCGCCGAGCAGAGCCTCGGCGTCGCATGGACCTTCGGCACGCTTCTGCTGGTCGTCGGCATCGGCCTGGTCGTGGCCCGCGCGCTGCCGGGCCCCGTGTCGCGCCGAAGCACGGTGCTCGCCGCTCCTGTCGCCATCAGCCTGCTGATGCTGTCGCTGCCCGTACGCAACAGCTTCTATCTGGGGCAGACCAGCATCATCCCGGTCCTGCTGGTGCTGCTCGGCTGCTTCGCCGCCCGCGACGAGAGAACCTCCGGCGTACTGATCGGTGTCGGCGCCGCCCTGCAGCCCACCGTCCTGCTCTTCGCGCCCCTGCTGTGGTTCACCGGACGCAGACGCACCGCCGTCACCTCGGCCGGAACCTTCGTGCTGTGCTCGGGGCTCGCCTGGGCCATGCTGCCCAGCGACTCGTGGACGTACTGGGTCCACCATGTCGCGGGCGCCGGGCTCGGCGCCCGCCCGGACAGCCTCGCCAACCAGTCCCTCCACGGAGCCCTCCTCCGCTTCGGCCTGGAGGGCCCCCTCGAAATCGCCGTCTGGGTCGCGCTCGCCGCCGCCGTCTCCTTCGTAGGCCTGCGCCGCGCCGTCCGCTACGCCCAGGACGGCCAGTTGCTTCTCGCCGTCGCCCTGACGGGCTGCGTGGCCGTCGCCGTCTCGCCCACCGCCTGGCAGCACCAGCTCCTGTGGGTGCTGCTCGCCGTCGTCGGCCGCGTCGGCAAGCGCGCGTCCGACCGCATGCTGTGGCCGGTCCTGATCATCATGGCGATGACCCTTCCCGGGACGATGCTGCTGCCCAACATGCCGGTGCTCCAACCCGTACGCGACAACGTCCTGCTGGCAGCGGCGCTCGCCGCGGCATGCGCCGTGCCGTTCCTGCCGCGCACCTCGCCGCACTTCCGCAGGCCCGTCCCGACCCAGTACGCGATCCCGGCGCCCGCCCACTGGAGCCGGGTGCCTCTGCTGCCCTACTGGCGGCGGGTGATCAGCCGCCCCAACCTGCTGCTCGAACTCCTGGTGATCCGGGTTGGCTACTCCGCGTACTCGCACATCCGCGCCGCCGCGACGGGCGGCGTCGCATCGGCCGAGGAGCACGGCCGCCAGATCGCCGGCATCGAGCGGGCGCTCCACATCGACATCGAGCACTGGATCAACCACGCGGTGCTGGACACGAAGTGGGCCGAGACCTTCTTCAACTTCTACTACACGTCCTTCCACTTCGTGGTGCCGCTGACCATCCTCGGTGTCCTGTACGCCCGCCGCCCCGCCGACTACCGCTGGGCGCGCGCCTCCCTCGCCTTCGCCACGCTTCTCGCGCTGCTCGGCTTCTGGCTCTACCCGCTGGCCCCGCCGCGCCTGATGCCCGGCATGGACTTCGTCGACACGGTCCACGGCCCGCAGGACCTGGCCAACCCGGACTACGGGGCGATGACCGCGGTCACCAACCAGTACGCGGCGATGCCCTCGCTGCACTTCGGCTGGTCGCTGTGGTGCGGGCTCGTCATCGTCGTCCTCGCGCCCAAGCTGTGGATGAAGCTGCTCGGCCTGCTCCACCCGCTGTTCACCGTCTGTGCGATCGTCGCCACGGCGAACCACTGGGTTCTGGACGCGGCGGGCGGCGCCGCGGTCGTCGGCGCGGGCTTCGGCCTGACGTATCTGCTGGCCGGACGCCGGCAGCTGAGGCTTCCGGGAGGCGCACTGCCGCGCGCGAGGGCCGACGCCGCCGCGCAGCCGGAAGAGCCGGTCGCGGCCGCACCGAAGTAGTACGCGAAGACGCGTGGCCCCAGGGAGCACGGGAAGTCCCGTACCCCTTGGGGTGGATCGTCGCGTTCTTGCCAGGATCCGCCCACGGCGCCGGTTTCGCCACTCGGGGACGGAGCGGCTGCGCCAGGGCGTTGTGGCGGGAGGCAGGGGCGGGGCGTGGGATCGGAGCCCCTGCCTCCCGCGCCTGGGGCGCGCCCCAGGCGCGTCAGCCGTGGCTGACCTGGAGCTCCTTGATGCCGTTGAGCCAGGCCGAGCGCAGCCGGCGGGGGTCGCCCGCCAGGCGCAGTCCGGGCAGAACGTCCGCTATGGCGTTGAAGATCAGGTTGATCTCCATGACGGCGAGGGACTTGCCGAGGCAGAAGTGCGGGCCTCCGCCGCCGAAGCCGAGGTGCGGGTTCGGGTCGCGGGTGATGTCGAACTGCCCGGGAACGTCGAAGACTTCGGGGTCGTTGTTGGCCGACGAGTAGAAGAGCCCGACCCGGTCGCCCTTCTTGATCTGCGCTCCGCCCAGTTCGAGATCCTGGGTGGCGGTGCGCTGGAAGGAGACGACGGGTGTCGCCCAGCGCACGATCTCCTCGGCGGCGGTCTCGGGGCGTTCGCGCTTGTAGAGCTCCCACTGCTCGGGGTGGGTGAGGAAGGCGTGCATGCCGTGGCTGATGGCATTGCGCGTCGTCTCATTGCCGGCCACCGCCAGCAGGATCACAAAGAAGCCGAACTCGTCGTTGGAGAGGTTGCCTTCGTCCTCCGCGGCGACCAACTGGCTGACGATGTCCTTGGCCGGACACTCCTTGCGGGCCGCGGCGAGGTTCATCGAGTACGAGACGATCTCCATCGCCGCCTCGGCGCCGATCTCCTCGGTGATCGCGTACTCGGGATCGTCGTAGGCCGCCATCTTGTTGGACCAGTCGAAGATCTTGGCGCGGTCCTCCTGCGGTACGCCGATGAGCTCGGCGATCGCCTGGAGCGGGAGTTCGGCGGCGATATTGGTGACGAAGTCGAAGCTGCCGTCGTCCTTCGCGCCTGCCGGCGCGGTCTCGACGATGGTGCGGGCGCGACTGCGCAGGGCCTGTTCCAGGGAGCGGACCGCCCGCGGGGTGAAGCCGCGCTGGACGATCTGGCGTACGCGGGTGTGCTCCGGCGGGTCCATATTGAGCATGATCAGCTTCTGGACCTCGATCTGGTCGCGGCTGATGGACTCGTTGAAGCGGATGACGGCCGTGTTGGTGTTGGAGGAGAACAGTTCGGGATGTGTGGAGACGTGCTTGACGTCGGCGTGCCGGGTAACGACCCAGTAGCCCTCGTCCTGGAAGCCGGAGATGCCGGCCGGCTGCGTGCACCACCAGACCGGGGCGGTCTGCCGCATCTCGGCGAACTCCGGGTGGGGAATGCGGGCTTGGAGCAGATCGGGATCGGTGAAGTCGAACCCTTCGGGCAGATGGGGGCAGTCCTTCGGCAGCTTCAAGGTCAACTCCAGGTCTGGCGGCGGTGTCAGCGAACACGGATTTCTCTGACGACCCATCAGAAGTTGACCGAAAGGTAGTAACGAGTTCTACAAGTGGCAAGGGTCGTGGCGGGAACTGTTGCCGCCGGTACTCGCAGCAGTGGCGTGCAAGAGTCTTGCGTACCGGGGGTAACTCTCATCAGACTGCACGGGGAACTAGAACGCGTACTAGTTCCAGCCGTGGGGCGCCGGGACGCCCGGCGGCTGTGTGAGGAGAGGACGAGCTCATGGCCGCGGAACCCGTCATCGTCGAAGCAGTACGCACTCCGATCGGCAAGCGCCAGGGCGCGCTCGCCAACCTCCATCCCGCCTACCTCCTGGGCGAGACCTACCGCGAACTCCTCGGCCGCACCGGCATCCACGCCGACTGCGTCGAGCAGGTGGTGGGCGGCACCGTCACCCACGCCGGCGAACAGTCCATGAACCCCGCCCGCAACGCCTGGCTGGCGATGGGGCTTCCGTACGAGACCGCGGCGACGACCGTGGACTGCCAGTGCGGATCCTCGCAGCAGGCCAGCCACATGGTCGCCAACATGATCTCGGCCGGCGTCATCGACATCGGCATCAGCTGCGGCGTCGAGGCGATGTCGCGGGTGCCGCTGGGGAGCGGGTCCAAGCACGGGCCCGGAAAGCCCTTCCCCGACGAGTGGAACGTCGACCTGCCCAACCAGTTCGAGGCCGCCGAACGCATCGCGCGCCGTCGCGGACTCACCCGCGAACGGGTGGACTCCCTGGGGCTGTTGTCCCAGGAGCGGGCGGCCGTCGCCTGGGCCGAGGAGCGCTTCAAACGCGAGACGTTCGCCGTGCAGGTGCCGACGACCGAGGAGGAACAGGCCGCAGGGCAGGGCATGTGGCGCCTCGTCGACCGCGACGAGGGGCTGCGGGACACCAGCATGGAGGCACTGGCCGGACTGAAGCCCGTCATGCCGACCGCCGTGCACACGGCGGGCAACTCCTCACAGATCTCGGACGGCGCGGCGGCGATCATGTGGGCGTCGAAGCGGATGGCCCGCGCGCTGAAGCTCAAGCCGCGCGCGCGGATCGTCGCGCAGGCACTGGTCGGCGCGGACCCGCACTACCACCTGGACGGCCCCGTCGACGCGACGCGGGCGGTGCTCGGCAAGGCGGGGATGTCGCTCAGGGACATCGACCTGGTGGAGGTCAACGAGGCCTTCGCGTCAGTCGTGCTGAGCTGGGCTCAGGTCTTCGAGCAGGACCTGGAGAAGGTCAATGTCAACGGCGGCGGGATCGCCCTCGGGCACCCGGTGGGGGCGACGGGGGCGCGGCTGATCACGACGGTCCTGCATGAACTGGAGCGCAGGGACAAGGAGTTCGCTCTGGTCACGATGTGCGCGGGAGGTGCGCTGGCGACCGGCACGATCATTCAGCGCCTGTAGCTGTCCGCGCCTGGCTCCGCCCGGCGGACAGGGCTCAGTACCAGCCCTGGGACTGCCATGCGGACCAGGCGCCGCACGGGCTGCCGTAGCGGTCGTTCATGTAGTCCAGGCCCCACTTGATCTGCGTCGCGGGGTTGGTCTTCCAGTCCGTGCCTGCGGAGGCCATCTTGCTGCCCGGCAGTGCCTGGACCAGGCCGTACGCGCCGGAGGACGGGTTGGAGGCGTTGGCGTCCCAGCCGCTCTCGTGCGACACGATGTTGCTGAAGCACTGGAACTGGCCGTCGTCCTTGATCATCTGCTGCGCGATCGCCCGCGCGGACCCCGTCTGCGCGGGAGCGGCGGCGGCCGAGGCCGGGTTGGCGCCCAGCACCATGGCGGCGGAGCTCACCACGAGCGCGGAGCCGACCAGGGCGGTCTTCGGACGGTCGGCGATGCGGCGGATGATCGAGCGGGACACAAAGACTCCTGACGTCGGGAACAGGGCGGTCGCGCGGGCATGCCGGACTCTCGTGTCTGCGAGGGGATTCCGGCCGCCCGGTGGCGCGATCCGGCTCTGTGGAGCCCGTCGGCGCCTTGCGACCTGAACAGTTCTAGCGACGGGTTCAGCTCCTGGCAACGAGCGTTGTTACTAGTGGAGGTCGCACCCGTGCCGAAACGGCAGGGGGGCTTGACGGGGAGCGTTCGCACAGGCCACGGACGCAAAGGGAGGGTTTGTCCGGGGTGTCGGGAGACTCCTGATCCGCCTAGTACGGGACCTGGGCCGTGTGGGGCGGCTCACCCCGGAGGGACCCTTCCGGGGGCCTCGAATGTGACCTGCGCCTCGAAATTGGCGCGTCGCGTGGCACGGCGCAGTGCCTTGAGGACGGTGGAGCCGATGGTGAGGGTGAGTACGACGGTGAGAGCCGCGCGCCCCAGGTCCCAGCCGAAGGAGGTCGCGGCGCAGTAGGTGAGGAAGCGGACCAGGTTCTCGTGGACGGGATCGCCGGGGTGGAAGGAGACCCCGGAGGACAGGCCGCCGATGTACGTCCAGCCCTGCAGGTTCATCACCGTGCCATAGGCGAACGCGGCGAGTGCCCCGTAGAGCCCGAGCATCGCCAGCTCGGCCCGGCCGCGCAGACGGTCCGGGCCCGGCAGGAGCCCGGCGCCCATCGTGAACCAGCCCATCGACAGCATCTGGAACGGCATCCAGGGGCCCACACCGCCCGTGAGCAGGGCGGACGCGAACATCGTCACCGAGCCGAGGACGAATCCGAAGCCCGGGCCGAGGACCCGGCCGCTCAGCACCATCAGGAAGAACATGGGCTCCAGGCCCGCCGTGCCCGCGCCCAGGGGCCGCAGCGCGGCGCCGACCGCCGCCAGCACGCCCAGCATCGCCACCGCCTTGGCGTCCATACCGGTGTCGGCGATGGTCGCCACGACGACCGCCACGAGCAGCGGCAGCAGCGCGGCGAAGAGCCACGGGGCGTCGGCGGAGTGGGCCAGCCCGGAATCGGCGTCGGCGAGCAGCGGCCAGCCGAAGGCGATCACACCGATACCGCCGATCAGGGCGAGGGCGGCGACGGAACGCGGGCCGAGCCTGATCGCGGGGGCGCTCACAGGGCCTCCTCGACCTGGGTGACGGTCAGCCACGGCTGAGGAGCCAGAATCTTGGCGACCTGCGGCGCGAAGGCGGGCGAGGACACGACGACATCGGCGGTCGGGCCGTCCGCCACGACCTCGCCGTCGGCCAGGATCACCACGCGGTGCGCGAGCTCGGCGGCCAGCTCCACGTCATGGGTGGCCAGGACGATGGCGTGGCCCTCGGCGGCGAGGCCCTTCAGCACGGCGACCAGACGAGCCTTCGCCGCGTAGTCCAGGCCACGGGTCGGCTCGTCGAGCAACAGCAGTGGGGGCCTGCCGGTCAGGACGACGGCCAGCGCGAGCGCGAGGCGCTGCCCCTCGGACAGGTCGCGGGGGTGGGCGGCGTCCGCCACACCGGGAAGCAACTCACCCACCAGGTCACGGCAGGTGCCGGGCGCCGCGCCCGCGTCCGCGTCTGCGGCCGCACACTCGGCGCCCACGGTGTCCGCGTACAGCAGATCGCGCGGCTCCTGCGGTACGAGACCGACGCGGCGGACCATCTCGCGCGGGTGGGTGCGGTGGGGCGTGTGCCCGCCGACCAGGACGGTGCCGGAGGTGGGCTCGATCATGCCGACGAGGGCGGCGAGGAGAGTGGACTTCCCTGCGCCGTTGCGTCCCATGAGCGCGACGGCCTCGCCTGAGCCGACGGTGAGACCGACATCACGCAGAGCTTCGACTCGGTCACGGCGGACGGTGAGGGCGGTGGCGTGCGCGAGCGGGCCGCCCCGGGTGCCCTCAGGGGCCGGCCGGGAAATCCAGGCCCTTGGGCGCTTGAGAAGCGGGATTCGGGGCCGAGCCCCGGCCGGGTCTGGGGCGGAGCCACGGCTACGGGGAGGGGCGGGGCGAGGGAATGAACCCTCCAGGCGCTCCCGCAGGCCCGCCGCCCGCCGCCTCGCATCCCGTACCGACAACGGCAGCGGATCCCACCCCGCCAGGCGGCCCAGGCCCACCACCGGGGGGTGGACGGGGGAGACGGCCATGATGCCGGCCGGTGTCCCCACGACCGGTGCCTCGCCCGCCGCGGGCAGCAGGATGAGCTGGTCCGCGTACTGCACCACCCGCTCCAGCCGGTGCTCGGCCATCAGCACAGTCGTACCGAGGTCGTGGACGAGCCGCTGCAGCACCGCCAGCACCTCCTCCGCCGCCGCCGGGTCCAGCGCCGACGTCGGCTCGTCGAGGACCAGCACACTGGGATGCGGGGTCAGCACCGAGCCGATGGCGACCCGCTGCTGCTGGCCGCCGGACAGCGTCGCGATCGGCCGGCTGCGCAGTTCGGCCAGTCCGAGAAGGTCCAGCGTCTCCTCGACACGTCGGCGCATCACCTCCGGCGCGAGACCGAGCGACTCCATCCCGTAGGCCAGCTCGTCCTCGACCGTGTCGGTGACGAAGTGGGCGAGCGGGTCCTGGCCCACCGTGCCGACGAGGTCGGCGAGTTCGCGGGGCTTGTGGGTGCGGGTGTCGCGGCCGCCGACGGTGACGCGCCCGCGCAGTGTGCCGCCGGTGAAGTGCGGGACGAGCCCGGACACGGCGCCCAGAAGGGTCGACTTGCCGACGCCGGACGGGCCGACGAGCAGCACCAACTCGCCCTCGGGGACGGTCAGATCGACGCCCCGGACTGCCGGCGCGTCCGCGTCGCCGTAGGTCACCGACACATCTTCGAAGCGGATCACGGTTTCTCCTGCGAGAGCTGCGAGGGTTGCGCGGGGGCGGGAGCGACGAAGGCGGGCAGCAGGCCGATCATGATGCCCATCGCGGGCCACAGGGGGAGCGTGGGCGCGGTCAGCGGTACGACGCCGGGGTGCAGTGCCTCGGGGTCGTACGCGTTCGCCCGGATCATCAGCAACGCGACCGCCGCGCCGGAACCGGCGACCAGCCAGGCCCGCAGCCCCCAGCGGTCGGGGCGGTAGCGGGTGCGTACGGAACGGCGGCCGCCGAGCCAGAGGCCACCCGCCGCCGCCGCGAGCCCTGCGACCAGCAGGGGCACCCCGTAGGCGAGGCTCGTCGGGTCGAGCAAGCCGTACGAACCGGCACAGACGCCGAGGAGTCCGCCGAGGGTGAGGGCGGTGGTGGTGTGCCGGACGGCGGGCGGAACCTGGGCACTGCGCCCGTATCCGCGCGCGTCCATCGACGCGGCGACGGCGACGGAGCGCTCCAGCGCGCCCTCCAGGACGGGCAGCCCGATCTGAACGAGTGCCTTGATGCCGCCGGTGGGGCGTCCGCGCAGTCGGCGGGCGGTGCGCAGGCGCACGATGTCGGCGACCATGTTCGGCGCGAAGGTCATGGCGACGACGACGGCGACACCGGCCTCGTACAGCGCGCCCGGAAGGGACTTGAGGAGGCGCGCGGGGTTGGCGAGGGCGTTGGCCGCGCCGACGCAGATGAGGAGGGTGGCGAGCTTCGCGCCGTCGTACAGCGCGAAGACCAGCTGCTCCGCCGAGACCCGGCCGCCGACGCGGATGCCCTTCGCCCAGTCGGGGAGGGGGACTTCGGGCAGGGTGAGGAGGGTGTGCGTACCGGGGATCGGCGATCCGAGGACGACGGAGAACAGGACGCGGACGGCGATGACGACAAGGCCGAGCTTGACGAAGGCGCCGTAGGAGCGGGCCCAGGGCGCGTCGGTACGGCGCGCGGCGACGACGTATCCGGCGACACCGACGATGAGCCCGAGGAGCAGCGGATTGGTGGTCCGCGACGCGGCGACGGCCAGCCCGAGGGCCCAGAGCCACCATGCCCCGGCATGCAGGGCGTTGCTGCGGTCGGCCTCGGGCGCGCGGAGCCTCGGCCGGCGGGGGTGGCGGGGTTCGGCGTCCGCGGTGCGGGCCGACCGTAGGGTGCGGGATCCGGGCCCCTTACGGGCTCGACTCCTCGGCGTCGGCGGCAATGAGGCGTCCGCGTTGAGTACCCGGTCTTGGCCGCCAATCGCCTGCGGGGACGACCCTTCACGGCCCCTTCCCCTGCCGTGGGGCTGCGTGCGCGGGGGTTCGCCCGCGAGACCCACTACCGGCAGCAACCACCAACGCCCCCTGGCAGACGTCCACCACGAACCCGGGTGCGAGCCCGGCCGCAGGCCGGGGGTCGTCGTCATCGCCTTCGGCGACGGGACTGCCACACCGCCGCCGCTCCCAGCGCTGCCACCGCCGCGATGCCCGCGACGACGCCGACCGACGGGCCGCCATCGTCCTTGCCGCCCGCCGAAGGCTTCGGTGATGCGGACGACTTCGGCTCGGACGGTGCGACCTGTTCGCCGCAGCCCGTCTTCGGGTAGCCCGAGATCGCGCACAGCAGCGCCTCGCTGTTGTAGCGCAGCGGCTTCGCCACCGACGCCAGCGCTTCCGCGCTCGTCGCGTCCTTCGGCACCTGCGCGCACGCCACCCTCAGCGTGTGCGGCGTCTCACCCGACGGGGCGTCCGCCGGGGTGCCGGAGTCGATGACGAGGGCGATCCGCTTGGCGTCCGCCTTCGCGGGCGTACCGGCGCAGATCGCCGCGAAGTCGGGCGCCCTGCGCGGCCGTGCCGAGTCCGCGCCGTCCTCGCTCACCGAGAAGCGGAAGCCGTTCACCGCGCCGTCCTCGGGCCGAGCCGTGGCCGGGCCCTCGGTGGCGTAGGTCCAGGTGTCGCCACTGCTCTGCCAGAACGACCAGTAGCGGTACCCGGCCGCCTGCGCCGGCCCCGCGCCCAGCACTGTCAGCGCGGCGCCGAGCGCGAGGACCAGGGAGAGAAGTCGCGTACGCATCAGCGCTGCTGGTTCTTCCGGCGGCCGCTGATCAGGATGCCGACGCCTATGCTCGCGACGAAGAAGACGCCGACGATCCACCAGGCAGACATGTCGGAGTCGGAGTCGGCGGCGGGGGCCTTCGTCTCGGCCACCGCGGCCTTCTGAGGCGCGGGGCCCGTCGCGTTCAGGCCCGCCACCAGGTCCGTACCCCCGAAGGTCTTCGGGTCCCCACCGGCCGCGTGAGCCGCGAAGATCAGCTGTGCGTACGCCGCCGGACCCGCGCCCTTCGCCCACGCCGCGGAGTTCTTTTCCAGCCACTGAAGCGGCTGCTTCGCCTGGTCGCCCAGGCCCTGCGCGCTGAGCGCCACGACCGCGTCCGCCGTGTTCCCGAAGTCCGGCTTCTCGGCAGGGTCCTCGGAGCCCGGCATCGGGGGAGTGTTGAGGTGGCCGGTCTTGGCGAGCGCGTTCGCCAGGTAGGCCGCGCCGTTGTGCGCGGCACCCTCGACCGTCGTCGACGACGTCTCGCAGACCGTCCCCTTCGCGTCCCTCGCGCCTGCGGTGGCGACGAACGTCATGCCGTGCGCCCCGAGGACCGCCGCCGCGGTCGAGTCCGCGACGATTCCCGGCTGCTTCGGCTGGTAGACGAACGCGCCGCCGTTCTTCCCGCCGCACGGCTGCGCGAACGTCAGCAGCGCGTCGTACGGGGTCTTGCCACCCTTCGACTTCACCCCTTCCGGCTTCTCGCCCGCCGCCGCCAGTGCGCCGATCACGATCGACGTGGAGTTCGCGTCGCTGGCCCCGCCGGGGTTGTAGCTCCAGCCGCCGTCCGCGTTCTGTACGGACTTCAGCCAGCCCACCGACTTCTTCACGGCGGCGTCCTGCCCGCCGAGCGCCGCGAGAGCCTGCACCGCGGCCGCGGTGGCGTTGGAGTCCAGCGGCAGCTTGGCGTCGCACGGCTTGGCCGTGTCCGCGCGGTACGAGGGGAAGGCCCCGCCGTCGCACTGCTGTCCGGTCAGCCAGTCGACCGCCTTCGCCGCGGGCCGCACGCCCACGGTGTCCTGCGCGAGCAGGGCGAGCGACTGCCGCCAGACGCCGTCATAGGTCGGGTCGCCGGTGCCGTACAGACCCGAGGGGACCGGGGGCGTCGGCGTCGGCGCCGCGACGGCAGCGGGGGCAGCGGCCACGCAGAGTACGGCGGATGCGGCGAGCGCGGCTGCGCTGCGGCGAACGGTCATGGCGGGCGGTGCCTCTCCACTGGGGAGCCGGGCACAGGCGCGCTCGGGCACCGGGGCTCCGGCTCCGTATTCCTCGACGGTGCCGGCCACCGGCGGGCTGCCGGTGGCGCGAGCCGGTCACACGTGTGTACGGGGCATTCCGACTCACCGCCTGCGACGGCGGCTCACGGTTGCGGGTCAGTGCCGGATTTGCACCGGCTTTCCCCCGTACGGGTGTGATGACGACGCGCTCACTGTACCCGGCGGTCACCAGCACCCGACGGGGCGCATCCCCCGGCGCACGGCCGCGCGGAAAGGTCCGCGGCGCGCGGCTGCCTGGTGCGACGACCCCGGTCAGACCGCCACGTACGAGGTGGGGGCACCGGCCGTCCGCACCTCGGCCCGTCCCAGCTTCACCAGCCTGCGCAGATGCGCCTCCGCCTCCGAGACCGCGATGTTCCGCGACCCGTACGGAATCCGGTCCCAGGGCCGATTCCACTCCATGCGCTCGGCGACCTGCCACGGGGTGAGCGGCTCGGCGAGCAGCGCGAGCAACCCGGCCAGACGCTCCTCGTGGTGGGCGAGCAATTCCCGTACGCGGGAGGCCGCGTCGGGGAAGGCGTACTGGTGCGCCGGGAGCACTTCGGCAGGGGCGAGGCGCCCGATGCGTTCCAGCGAGTCGAGATAGTCACCGAGCGGGTCGGCGACGGTGGCGTCGTCCGGGTCCTCGTACAGGCCGATGTGCGGGGTGATCTCGGGCAGCAGATGGTCGCCGGAGAACAGCCTGCCGTTCCCGGGCCGGTTCGCGGGATGGTCCTCCTCCAGGTGCAGGCAGACGTGTCCGGGCGTGTGCCCCGGCGTCCAGATCGCGCGTAGCCGTCGCCCCGCCAGATCGAGCAGCTCACCGGGCACGATCTCCCGGTCGGGCAGGGCGGCCCGCAGTCCGGGCAGCGTACGCATCCGCCCCGACGCGCGGGCCTCGCGCAGCGGGCGGGTGTGCTCGTCGGGCGCACCGGCTCTGGTGAGCTTGTCGGTCAAGTAGTCGAGCCAGACCTCGGGTTCGGCCTCGCGGATCCGCCGCACGACGGCACTGTCGGCGGCATGCATCGCGACCCAGGCCCCGGACGCCTCACGCACCTGCCCGGACAGTCCGTGGTGGTCGGGATGGTGATGGGTGATGACGACGCCGTGAACATCACCGACGCCGACCCCGAGGGAGCCGAGCCCGGCGACGAGGGTGTCCCAGGAGGCGGGGTCGTCCCAGCCGGTGTCGATGAGGACGGGTCCGCGGTCGGTGTCGAGGAGGTGGACGAGGGTGTGGCCGAGGGGGTTGTCGGGGATGGGCACCTCGATGGACCAGACGCCACCGCCGTGGTCGATCACCGGAGTCATGAGGCTCTCATCTCTCGTCGGCGGCAGGGCCATTGCTCACTATAACTAGAACTGGTATCAGTTCTGAAACTGCGTCAGAAGCGTCGGCCCCCCGGGAGGCAGCAGCCATGACCGAGCTTGTCGAACACGGAAAGCTGTTCATCGGCGGGGAGTTGACCGATCCCATCGGCGGCGACGCCATCGAGGTCGTCTCGCCGCACACCGAGCAGGTCATCGGGCGTGTGCCCCACGCCTCCCGGGCGGATGTCGACCGTGCCGTGGCCGTCGCGCGGGAGGCGTTTGATCACGGGCCGTGGCCGCGCATGGCCCTGGAGGAGCGGATCGGCGTCGTGTCGCGGATCAAGGACGCCATCGCCGTACGGCACGAGGAGATCGCCCGGTCCATCAGCTCGCAGAACGGCTCCCCGTACTCCTGGAGCGTGCTCGCGCAGGCGCTCGGCGCGATGATGGTCTGGGACGCGGCCATCACCGTCGCGCGCGGTTACGAGCACGAGGAGCGGCGGGCCGGGGTGCTCGGGCCGATTCTGGTGCGGCGGGAGCCCGTTGGGGTCGTCGCGGCCGTCGTGCCGTGGAACGTGCCGCAGTTCACCGCCGCCGCCAAGCTCGGGCCCGCGCTGCTCGCCGGTTGTGCGGTCGTGCTCAAGCCGTCGCCCGAGTCGCCCCTCGACTCGTACATCCTCGGGGAGATCGCCAAGGAGGCCGGACTGCCGGACGGTGTTCTGTCGATCCTGCCCGCGGACCGCGAGGTGAGCGAGTATCTGGTCGGGCACCCCGGGATCGACAAGGTGTCCTTCACCGGGTCCGTCACCGCGGGCAAGCGGGTCATGGAGGTCGCCTCCCGCCATCTGACCCGCGTCACCCTGGAACTCGGCGGAAAGTCGGCCGCCGTGATCCTGCCGGACGCGGATCTTGAGTCGGCGGTCGCCGGGATCGTGCCCGCGGCCTGGATGAACAACGGGCAGGCGTGTGTGGCCCAGACCCGTATCCTCGCGCCGCGCAGTCGCTACGACGAGATCGCCGAGGCGTTCGCTGCCGCCGCCTCCGCGCTGGTGGTGGGGGACCCGCTCGACCCGGCGACCCAGGTCGGGCCGCTCGTGGCCCGCCGTCAGCAGCAGCGCTCGCTCGACTTCATCCGGATCGGCCAGGAGGAGGGCGCCAGGATCCTCACCGGCGGCGGCCGGCCGGCCGGTCTCGAACAGGGCTGGTACGTCGAGCCGACCCTCTTCGGGGGGGTCGACAACTCCATGCGCATCGCCCGCGAGGAGATCTTCGGGCCGGTCATCTGTCTGCTGCCCTACGGCGACGAGAGCGAGGCCGCGAAGATCGCGAACGACTCCGACTACGGGCTCAGCGGCAGCGTCTGGACGGCCGACGTCGAGCGCGGCATCGACTTCGCGCGGCAGGTCAGGACCGGGACGTACAACATCAATACGTTCAGTCTCGACATGCTCGGTCCGTTCGGCGGCTACAAGAACTCGGGCCTGGGGCGGGAGTTCGGGCCCGAGGGGTACGGCGAGTACCTGGAGCACAAGATGATCCATCTGCCCGCCGGACATGGAGAGAACTGATGGGGGACCGCTGGCACGTCGACGTCGACCGGAGCGTGTGCATCGGCTCCGGCATGTGCGTGGGGCACGCTCCGGACGGCTTCAAGCTCGACTCGGGGCGGCAGTCGCATCCGCGGGCCGAGGAGACCGACGCCAATGAGCGGATCCTCGCGGCCGCGGAGAACTGCCCGGTCGAGGCGATCGCGATCACGCTGTTGGAGAGCGGGGAGCCGGTCTTCCCGCCCGAGGAGTAGCCCAGCAGCGGCGAGCCGGTGGTGCTCAAGGAGGCGCGGCCCCATGCCGGACTCGCCGCCGACGGGGCGGACGGCGTCACGCGGCTGGAGCGCGAGCGGGCCGCGCTGGCCGCCGTCGCCGGACGGCTGGCGGACCCCGACGCGGGCGCCGTCCTCATCGACGGCGTCCCGCTGCCCTCGCTCTCCGGCGAGTGCTGCTGGTCACCGCGCCCTGGCTGCTCACGCGCGGCGTGAGCGCGGGCGCGCTGGTCGGCGCCCTCGCCCTGTCTGAGCCAGTCCCTGCTGCCCGCCCTGCAGTCGCTGATGCAGGGCCTCGGGACATCAGGCGCGCGGCTCACGGTCGTGCTGCGCCGTACGCACCGCCGAGGGGGCGCGGCGGCCGGGCGCCGTATCCCCGACGGGAGGAGCGAAGCACACGCACTCCCCCGTAGCCCTTCGGGCACGGGAGGTGCCCCCACGCTGCGTTGTCGTCAGTCGCCTACGCTCCGCGTGGGCTCTCCCCCTGCCTTCGGCGGGGGGACCCCCATCCTGCGGCCTGCACCTGCACGCACCGCGGTGACTCAGCCGCTCCGCGGGCGGGCCGCTCACTGATCCGGCCTGATCGAACAGTGCCTATCGGGTGCGCCCCGGCGCAGACGGCCGCGACGGCGACGACGGAGTCGTCAGGTCGATCAGCCGGCAGACCGTCTCGATGTCGATCTTCACCTGGGCGATCGACGCACGCCCCGACAGCCAGGTGATCAGCGCGGAGTGCCAGGTGTGCTCGATCACGCGGACCGCGGACAGCTGCTCCGGCGTCGGGTTCTCCAGGCCCATCGCGTCCAGGATGATCGCTGTCGTCTGCCGGGAGACCGTGTCCACTTCGGGGCTCACGCTGCGGTCCGCGAAGGTCAGCGCCCGCACCATCGCGTCCGCGAGATGCGGCTCGCGCTGCAGCGCGCGGAAGGCCCGCATCAGCGTCTCGGAGACACGCTCCGCCGCGCTGTCGCCGGCCGGGGGGCGTTTGCGCAGCGTCGTGTGCATCTGCTGGAGCTGGTCCTGCATCGTGGCGACCAGCAGATGGATCTTGGACGGGAAATAACGGTAGAGCGTGCCGAGCGCGACCCCGGCGGCCTCGGCGACCTCGCGCATCTGCACCGCGTCGAAACCGCCGCGGCTGGCCAGCTGCGCGCTGGCGTGCAGGATGCGACGGCGGCGCGCCTCCTGGCGTTCTGTCAGGGGCGGCGACGCAGGCCCCGCCGACTTGGCTTCCGCTGTCATATGTCCCGTTCCATGCACGAGTCCGGATCGCACAGCATGCCAGTGTGTCTGTCGTGGCGCGAATCACCTGATCCGGCCCTTACAGCTGCGCTACCTGCCGGTAGATTCGAAGCTCCTTGAGCGATCAAGTCTGAAACTTGTTCTAGATTAGCGTGAGCGGTTACGCTCCGGCGAAACGCAGTGAGAAGGGGGCCGTGGGTGACCGCTGAGGCCATAGAGGCCGGCCCTCGTACGGGTCGGTCCGGTGGCGGTGACGAGCCGCTGCGCATCGCGCTCCTCACCTACAAGGGCAACCCCTTCTGCGGCGGCCAGGGCGTCTACGTACGCCACCTCTCGCGCGAACTCGCCCGCCTCGGGCACAGCGTCGAAGTGATCGGCGCACAGCCCTATCCCGTACTCGACGAGGGCGTGCCGCTCACCGAGCTGGCCAGCCTCGACCTGTACCGCAGCCCCGACCCCTTCCGCACCCCCAAGCGCGGCGAGTACCGCGACTGGATCGACGCGCTCGAAGTCGCGACGATGTGGACCGGGGGTTTTCCCGAGCCGCTGACCTTCTCGCTGCGCGCGCGGCGTCATCTGGTCGCGCGGCGCGGCGAGTTCGACGTCGTCCACGACAACCAGACTCTGGGCTACGGGCTGCTCGGCGACCTCGGCGCGCCTCTGGTCACCACGATCCACCACCCCATCACCGTCGACCGGCAGCTGGAGCTCGACGCCGCGGAGGGCTGGAAGCGGCGGGCCTCCGTACGCCGTTGGTACGGCTTCACACGGATGCAGAAGCGGGTCGCCCGACGGCTGCCGTCCGTACTGACCGTCTCCGGTTCCTCGCAGCAGGAGATCGTCGACCACCTCGGTGTGCGTCCTGAGCGCGTCCGGGTCGTCCACATCGGCGCCGACACGGATCTCTGGTCGCCCCACCCGGCGGTGGCCGAGGTGCCGGGGCGGATCGTCACCACCTCCAGCGCGGACGTTCCGCTCAAGGGCCTCGTGCACCTGGTCGAAGCACTCGCGAAGCTCCGTACGGAGAACCCGGCCGCGCACCTCGTCGTCGTCGGCAAGCGGGCCGAGGACGGGCCGGTCGCGCAGCTCATCGAGCGGTACGGGCTCAAGGACGCGGTCCGGTTCGTCAAGGGCGTCACCGACGCGGAGCTCGTCGACCTCGTACGCAGCGCGCAGATCGCGTGTGTGCCGTCGCTGTACGAGGGCTTCTCGCTGCCCGCGGCCGAGGCCATGGCGACGGGGACGCCGCTCGTCGCCACGACCGGGGGCGCGATCCCGGAGGTCTCCGGGCCGGACGGGGAGACCTGCCTGGCCGTCCCGCCGGGCGACGCGGGCGCGCTCGCCGCGGCGCTGGGCCGGCTGCTGGAGGACCCCGAACTGCGGTCCCGGCTGGGAAGAGCCGGCCGGGAACGGGTGCTGGCGCGCTTCACCTGGGCGAGGGCGGCACAGGGAACGGCGGAGCTGTACCGCGAGGCGATCGGGGCACGTGGTTTCGCGGCGCGGGACCTCGCGGCTCGGGAGGTCGCGCGGTGACGGTGATCCGGCGCCCCGCTGCTCCTCCCCGCTCCGCGGTCGGGCTTCCGGGCCGCTCCGCGGCCACAGACGCGGGCCGCCGGCCCACGGTCCGGGCCTGCCCGGCCACCGCCCGCCGGGCCACCGCCCCGGCAACTCGAACCACCCCCGACCGCGAAAGCAGGTCCACGTGCTGACCGTCGACTTCTCCCGCTTCCCGCTCGCCGCAGGCGACCGCGTGCTCGACCTCGGCTGTGGCGCCGGGCGGCACGCGTTCGAGTGCTACCGGCGCGGCGCCCAGGTCGTGGCCCTCGACCAGAACGGCGAGGAGATCCGCGAGGTCGCCAAGTGGTTCGCCGCGATGAAGGAAGCCGGTGAGGCTCCCGAGGGCGCCACCGCCACCGCCATGGAGGGCGACGCACTCAACCTCCCCTTCCCCGACGAGTCCTTCGACGTCGTGATCATCTCCGAGGTCATGGAGCACATCCCCGACGACAAGGGCGTCCTCGCCGAGATGGTCCGGGTGCTGAAGCCCGGCGGACGGATCGCCGTCACCGTGCCCCGCTACGGGCCCGAGAAGATCTGCTGGGCGCTCAGCGACGCGTACCACGAGGTGGAGGGCGGCCACATCCGCATCTACAAGGCGGACGAGCTGCTCGGCAGGATGAAGGAAGCCGGTCTGAGGCCGTACGGCACGCACCACGCGCACGCGCTCCACTCGCCGTACTGGTGGCTCAAGTGCGCGTTCGGCGTCGACAACGACAAGGCGCTGCCGGTCCGCGCGTACCACAAGCTGCTCGTCTGGGACATCATGAAGAAGCCGCTGGTCACGCGGCTCGCGGAACAGGCGCTCAACCCGGTCGTCGGCAAGAGCTTTGTGGCGTACGCGACCAAGCCGCACCTGCCCGCGGTGGCTGCCAAGTGACGTCTGTCGGGCGTACGGAACACCTCGTCCTGCCCGGAGTGCTCACCGCCGAGCAGGCCGCCGAAACGGTCGCGGGCATACGCGCGATGCAGCGCGAGGACGGTGCGATCCCGTGGTTCAGGGGGCACCACCTCGACCCCTGGGACCACACCGAGGCGGCCATGGCGCTGGACGCGGCCGGTGAGCACGAGGCCGCGGCCCGCGCGTACGAGTGGCTGCTGCGGCATCAGAACCCGGACGGGTCCTGGTACGCGGCCTACCACGACGGCGAGGCCGGCCGCCCCACCGACCGCGGCCGCGAGAGCAACTTCTGCGCGTACATCGCCGTCGGCGTCTGGCACCACTATCTGGCCACCGGGGACGAGGCGTTCCTCGACCGGATGTGGCCCGCCGTGTTCGCGGCGATCGAGTTCGTGCTGGAGCTCCAGCAGCCGGGCGGCCAGATCGGCTGGAAGCGCGAGGCGGACGGCACGCCGGTCAACGACGCGTTGCTGACGGGCAGTTCGTCCGTCCACCAGGCGCTGCGGTGCGCGCTGGCGATCGCCGAGGAACGCGAGGAGCCGCAGCCGGACTGGGAGCTCGCGGCGGGCGCGCTCGCGCATGCGATCCGCAGGCACCCCGAGCGCTTCCTCGACAAGAGCCACTACTCCATGGACTGGTACTACCCGGTCCTCGGCGGCGCGCTGTCCGGCGCCGAGGCGAAGTCCCGTATCGAGGAGTCCTGGGACGACTTCGTGGTGCCGGGCCTCGGCGTGCGGTGTGTGCTGCCCAACCCGTGGGTGACCGGCGGCGAGAGCTGTGAACTGGCCCTGGCGCTGTGGGTGATGGGGGAGTCCGACCGGGCGCTGGAGATCCTTCAGTCCGTGCAGCACCTGCGGACCGAGGGCGGGATGTACTGGACGGGTTACGTCTTCGAGGGCAACCGGGCGGTGTGGCCGGAGGAGGTCACGACGTGGACGGCCGGTGCGCTGCTGCTGGCGGTGGCGGCGCTCGGGGGAGACGAGGCGACGGTTGCGGTGTTCGGCGGCGAGCGACTGCCGAAGGGGCTTGCGCCGGGGTGCTGCTAACCCCGAACTGGTGGCCGCGCTTCGCGCGTGTCCTCAATCGCCGGCGGGGCTGATGTGTGCGGCCTTGCCGCACACATCAGCCCCGCCGGCGATTGAGGCGCGGGGTCTGGGGCGGAGCCCCAGAATAGGCCCCGCGCAGCGGCACCCCCCCGCTCCCCACTACCTCCGCAGGCGACCCGCCACCGCGTGGCCCACGAACAGGTACACCACCGCCGCCAGCCCGTACCCGGCGACGACCCGCGCCCACGCCTCGTCGAACGTGAACAGGTCGTAGGACCAGCCGGCCAGCCAGCGGGCGGTGTCCTGGATGAAGCTCACCAGGTCGTTGGCGCGGTTGGCGTCCAGTAGGTACATCAGGATCCAGAGGCCGAGTATGACGGCCATGACATCGGCCACGATGGTGATGACCTTCGCAGCCTGCAGCGTTCCGTTTCGACGACTAAGGCTCATACACATCGGGTTGCCGCTTGTGAGTGTGTGAAACCTGGACAGTCACCGACTGGTGTTCAGCTACGAGTTGAGCTCGGCCAGCACTCGCAGCGTCTGAGGGTCCGGCGCGGTCACCAGCAAGTCCGTGACCGGGCCCTTGCGCCACAGTTCCAGCCGCTCAGCGATCCGGCCGCGCGGTCCGACGAGGGAGATCTCGTCGGCGAAGGCGTCGGGCACCGCCAGCACGGCCTCTTCCCGGCGGCCTTCGGCGAACAGTTGCTGGATGTGCCGGGCCTGCGACTCGTATCCCATGCGCGCCATCAGGTCGGCGTGGAAGTTACGGGCCGCATGGCCCATGCCGCCGATGTAGAAGCCGAGCATCGCCTTGACGGGCAGCAGTCCTTCGGCGACGTCGTCGCAGACCTTGGCGCGGGCCATGGGGGCGATCAGGAAGCCTTCCGGAAGGTCGGTGAGCGAGGCTTCGTACACGTCCGTCCGCAGCGGGGACCAGTACAGCGGGAGCCAGCCGTCGGCGATGCGCGTCGTCTGGGCGATGTTCTTCGGGCCCTCGGCGCCGAGCAGCAGCGGCAGTGAGGCGCGCAGGGGATGCGTGATCGGCTTGAGGGGCTTGCCGATGCCGGTGGCGTCGTCGCCGCGGTACGGATGGGAGTTGTAGCGGCCCGCAAGCTCAACGGGCGCCTCGCGCCGCAGCACTTGGCGGATGACGTCGACGTACTCGCGGGTCGCCGTCAGTGGGCTCTTGGGGAATGGACGCCCGTACCAGCCCTCCACGACCTGCGGTCCCGACAGACCGAGCCCGAGCATCATCCGGCCGCCGGAGAGATGGTCGAGGGTGAGCGCGTGCATGGCGGTGGCCGTCGGCGTGCGGGCGGCCATCTGCGCGACCGCAGTGCCGAGGCGGATCCGGGAGGTGTGCGCGGCGATCCAGGTGAGCGGGGTGAAGGCGTCGGAGCCCCAGGCCTCCGCCGTCCACACGGAGTCGTAGCCGAGGCGTTCGGCCTCGCGGGCGAGTTCCAGATGCGCGGGGTCGGGGCCGCGGCCCCAGTAGCCGAGTGCGAGGCCGAGTCGCATGGCGATCCCTTCTGACGGTATGTCAGGTCACGCCGGACTGTACGACAACGGCCCCTCGCCCGGAAGGGCGAGGGGCCGTGCTCGACCGGCGCGCGAGATCAGCCGCGCTGGATGCCGCTCGTGTCCTGAAGGACACCCCGGCGGCCGTCCTGCGTCTGGGCCACCAGGCCCGGACCGCGCTGCTCGACCGCGAGGTACCACGTGCCGGGCGCCAGTTCGGCGATCGGGCTCGGCGAACCGTCCTCGCCGAACAGTGGACGGGCCACCGGCACCGCGAACCAGAACGGCGTGAAGTCGGACGGAGCGCCCGCCTGCTGCGGCGCGGCCGGAGCCGGCTGCTGCTGACCCGGCTGCGGCTGGCCGCTGTAGGGCTGGGGGTGACCCGGCTGAGCGCCGTAGGGCTGCTGCTGGGCGCCCGGGTAGCCGTAGCCGGCTCCGGGAACGCCCTGCTGCGCGCCGTACGGAGTCGCCGGAGGCTTCGGGGCGCCCATGAGCGGCGCCTTGAACGCCGGGACGAGCAGCGAGCAGACCGCGCCGGCCGCGAGCGCGAGCGCCGCGATGAAGCCGAGGATGAGGCCGGTGCCCGCGTCGATGCTGCTGCCGACGTCGAGTGAGCCCGCCGGGTCGAAGATCGCGCCGAGCGAGCTCCATGCCGTGAAGAGCGCCATGGCGACACCGAGCTGGCCGAGGTCGAGACCGATGACCTTCGGCGGCTGCGGCAGCCCGCGCGAAACGACGATCAGTGCCGCGCCGATGATGCCCGCCAAGTAGACACCCAGGAGCAGGGACCCGTTGTCCCAGGCGGTCGGCACGTCGTCGCAGTTGGAACCGGAGCAGTCGAACGTGTCGAGGAACGAGGCGATGAACAGCAACACCGCTGCTCCGATCACCACGCCATCGCCTCGAGTGAGGGAGCGGATGTTCACGTAAAAGTCCTTCGTCGGTCGTCTCATCGGGGCGGTCGTCGCTGCCGCCGGTACGGCGGTGTGCACGGCGCGGAGCGCGGGGGTGGCTCCCCATCGTAAAGGTGAATGTATCGTCTGCCCGATGCGGCCGTCTGCCGGGTATCGCAGTTACCCCTGGAGGTAGCCGGCGATGCCGTCCGCCATTCCCTGAGCAGCCAGTTGGCGCCACTCCGAGTCTTTCAGCAGGGCGGCATCCTTCGGGTCGCGCATATTGCCGCATTCGATGAACACCTTGGGCACGGTGGACAGATTGAGGCCGCCGAGATCCTTGCGCACATCCAACCCGGTACCGTCGCCGATGTAGTTGGAGGGTGCGCTGCCGGTCGCCCGTACGAACCGTCCGGCGATCCTTGTCCCCAGTTCACGCGAAGGGCCCACGATGTTCGTTGTGTCCGCGGCACCCGCCTTGACCAGGGCGGGAAGGATGACATGGAAGCCGCGGTCGCCGACGGACGCGCCGTCCGCGTGGACGGAGACGACGGCGTCGGCCTTGGCCTTGTTGCCGATCCGGGCGCGCTCGTCGACGCAGGGTCCGAACGCCCGGTCGTTGTCATGGGTGAATTGAACCGTTGCGCCCTGCTTTTCCAGCAGCCTGCGAAGACGCTGTGAAACATCGCGGGTGAATTCGGCCTCGGTGTAGCCGTCAACGGTAGCCGTGCCCGTCGTGTCGCATTCCTTGCGATTGGTTCCGATGTCCACGAGCTTGTTGATCTCGCTCGTGTGCTGGAAATTGCCGGGATTGTGCCCCGGGTCGACGACCACGACCTTTCCGGACAGCGGCCCCGTCGCGCCGTTCTTCCCGCCCGAAGGCTTCGAGGGCGACGTCGACGGCGAGGTGCCGGGGGAGGGCGCGGTGGCCGTCGGGCCGCCCGGCTTGCCCGCGGTCGTCGGCGTGCTCGGCAGCGGCAGCGCCTTCGGTGGCTCGTTCTCCTCCGGGCCGCTCATCGTCTGCCACACCAGCCACCCCGCCAGGGCGGTCGGCACCAGCGCGGCGATCGCGATGATGAGATTGCCCCGGCCGCTACGGCGCGGCCGGGCAGAAGGCTGGTTCTCGTCGTACGACACGCTCGCGATGCTAGCTGGGCCTCAGATCCCAGGCCCGGTACGACGCAGGACGCGCAGCGAGTCCGTCACCGAGACCTCCGTGAACGCCCCGGACGCGAGTGCCCGCAGGTACACCCGGTACGGCGCCTGGCCGGTCCACTCGTCGACCGGGTCGGGGAACACGTCGTGGATCACCAGCAGGCCGCCCTCGGCGACATGCGGCGCCCAGCCCTCGTAGTCCCCCGCCGCGTGCTCGTCGGTGTGCCCGCCGTCGATGAAGACCAGGCCAAGTGGCGAACCCCACACCTTCGCAACCTGCGGCGACCGGCCCACGACCGCGATGACGTGGTCCTCAAGACCGGCCCTGTGCAGAGTGCGGCGGAAGGTGGGAAGCGTGTCCATACGGCCGACCTCCGGGTCCACGGTCTCGGGGTCGTGGTAGTCCCAGCCAGGCTGCTGTTCCTCGCTGCCCCGGTGGTGGTCGACCGTGACGGCCGTCGTGCCCGCCTCACGCGCGGCGTCGGCGAGCAGGATCGTCGAGCGCCCGCAGTACGTGCCCACCTCAAGGAGCGGGAGGCCAAGTCCGCCCGCCTCGGCGGCCGCGGCGTACAGGGCTAGCCCTTCCCCCACCGGCATGAAGCCCTTGGCGGCCTCGAAGGCGGCGAGGGTCTCCGGCTTGGGCGCGGCGGCCATGGTTCCTCCTGGTCGTACGGGTGTCCGGCCGCCCATCGTGCCTCACGCGTCGCACTCGAACCACATCGTCTTGCCGCCCGGCACCGGGATCACACCCCAGCGGTCGGTCACCGCCTCGACGAGCATCAGCCCGCGCCCGCCCTCGTCGAGCTCGTCGCCTCCGCACCCGGGGCGCACCGGGCGGGGACAGCGCGGGTGCTCGTCCCCGACCTCTACCCGCAGCCCGTCCGGCCGCCGCAGGATGAGCAGCGTGCACCGCCTGCCGGGCACATGCCGCACCACATTGGCGACCAGCTCGGTCAGCGCCAGCTCGGCGGCGTCGCTCAGGCCCGGCATCTCCCAGCGGGTCAGGAACGCCCGCAGGATGCGCCGCAGATGCCGCGCCGAGTGCTCACCGAGGGTGAAGCCCGCGCGGTAGCTCTCGCTGATTTCCGCTGGTGGGCAGTCAGTTACGTGATTCATGTCACCAGGGTGCGGTGACCCGGTTACTGTCGGCTACGACTGGAAACGAACGCCGCGAGGCGTGAGCTTGGGGGTGACCGCCGCGTGGTCAACATCCGCGATCTCGATCCCAGCGCATCGCCGCTGGACTACTACGGCTCCGAATTGCGGCGCCTGAGAGAGGATGCCGGGCTGAAGCAGGGCGAGCTGGGCGTCAGTGTCTTCTGTACGGCCTCGCTGATCGGCCAGATCGAGACGGCGAGAAAGGTGCCGACGCGGGACTTCTCGGAACGGGTGGACGCGGCGCTGGGGACGGGCGGGGTGTTCTCGCGGCTGGTGGGGCTGGTGCTGCGCAGCCAGTTGCCGAGCTGGTTCCAGCCGTACGCCGAGATGGAGGCGAAAGCGGCGTACATCTCCACGTATCAGGCGCAGTTGGTGTACGGCTTGCTGCAGACGAAGGACTACGCCCGGGCGGTGCTTGCGACGGGGCTGCCAGGAAGCCTGGACGAGTTGGTGGCGGCTCGGATGGAGCGACATCGGATCCTGGGCCGGGAGCATCCACCGATGGTCTGGGTGGTACTGGATGAGGCAGCACTGTATCGGCCGATCGGCGGCCCAGAAGTCATGCGGAACCAACTCGCCCACTTGTTGAGTCTCCGCGAGAAACGCTGGGTGAGGATCCAGGTGCTGCCCTTCGCGGCCGGCGAACACGCAAGCCTGATTGGTTCGTTCAATACCTTGCGGTTCGACGACGATCCGGACCTCGTCTACACGGAGGACCTCATCTCGGGGCACATGACCGCCAACCCCGACACCGTCAAGGAAGCCGCGCTTCGTTACGCTCACGTGCAGGCCGCTGCCCTCTCCGTAGAGGATTCAGCGGCACTGATCACCCGCGTAATGGAGGAACGTTATGGGCACCAGCCAGGACCTGACGGGCGCGCGGTGGCGTAGGTCCAGTTACAGCGGAAATACCGGCGGCGACTGCGTCGAGTGCGCCCCCCTCGGCGCCGCCGCCTGGCATAAGTCGACGTACAGCGGAAACACCGGCGGCGAGTGCATCGAGGTCGCCGCCCAGCCCTGTCGTATCGCCGTCCGCGACTCCAAGAACCCCGACGGCCCCGCCTTCACCGTCACGCCCGCCGCCTTCGCGGCCTTCGTTGCGAGCATCCGCATCTGACCTTCCGTCAGATTGGAACGTGTTCTAGTCTGCCCGCATGGGCATCGGAATCACGCAGGATCAGCGTGCGCTGGCCGAGTCGGTACGCGGTTGGCTGGCGCGGGCCGTACCGCCCGAGGCCGTGCGGAAGCTGCTCGACGCTCCCGGTGACGGGACCGGGCGGCCCAGGTACTGGGACGCCGCCGCCGAGCAGGGCATCCTCGGCCTGCATCTCGCCGAGGAGCACGGCGGCGGTGGCGGGACGGTGCTCGACCTCGCCGTGGTCCTGGAGGAGACGGGCCGGGCCGCGCTGCCGGGGCCGTATCTGCCCAGCGTGCTCGCGGGGGCGGTGCTGGCCCGCGCCGGCAGAGGCGATCTGGCGGGCGCACTCGCGGGCGGCGAGCGCATCGGGGCCGTAGCACTCGATCCCGGGACGCTCACCGCCACCAAAACCCCGGACGGCTACCGGCTCGACGGCACCGCACCGCCCGTGCTCGGCGGCGGGCAGGCCGATCTGTTCGTACTCGAAACCCCCACGGGCCGGTTCGCGGTGGACGCGGATCAGCTCACCGTCCGCGTGCACGAGAGCGCCGACCCGACCCGGCCCACCGCCGAGGTCACCGCGCACGGCGTGACCGTGCCCCCGGACCGCGTGCTGGACATCGACGCCGAACTCGTACGGGACCTCGCCTGCGTGCTGTACGCGGCAGAGGCGTGCGGAACCGCCGCCTGGGCGCTGCACACCGCGGCCGAGTACGCGAAAGTGCGCGAGCAGTTCGGGCGGCCCATCGGGCAGTTCCAGGCGGTCAAGCACCTGTGCGCCGACATGCTGCTGCGCGTCGAGCAGGCCCGCGCGCTCGCCTGGGACGCGGCACGCGCGGTGGACGAGACCGAAGAGGTGCGTGGGCTCGCGGCAGCACTGGCGGCGAGTGTCGCGCTGGACGCCGCGTACTCCTGCGCCAAGGACTGCATTCAGGTGCTCGGCGGGATCGGCTTCACCTGGGAGCACGACGCGCATCTGTATCTGCGCCGCGCCCTTGTCGTACGCCAGTTGCTGGGACCGGGCGACAGCCATCGGCTGCGGGCGGTCCGGCTCGCGGCGGGCGGGGCGCGGCTGGAGCTGCGGCTGGAGCTGCCGGCACAGGCCGCGGCATACCGGCCACCGGCCCGCGCGGCGGCACAGAGCGTACGAGGGCTCGACCCTGCCGCCGTACGCAGGGAGCTCGCACCCACCGGGTACGCCGCGCCGCATCTGCCGGAGCCGTACGGACTAGGGGCGGGAGCCGTCCAGCAACTCGTCGTACAGGAGGAGTTACTGGCCGCCGGGGTGCAGGTGAGCGACCTCGGGATCGCGACATGGGTGGTGCCTTCGCTCCTCGCGTACGGGACGCCCGCGCAGCAGGAGCGCTATCTGCGGCCGACACTGCGCGGCGAACTGCGCTGGTGCCAGCTGTTCTCCGAGCCGGGCGCCGGATCGGACCTGGCGAGTCTGCGCACCAGGGCCGAGAAGACCGCGGACGGCTGGCTCGTCAGTGGCCAGAAGGTGTGGACGAGTTCCGCCCAGCAGGCCGACTACGGCATTCTGCTGGCCCGTACCGACCCAGAGGCCCCCAAGCACAAGGGGCTCACCTACTTCGTCGTCGACATGAAGCGGACGGACGGAATCGACATCCGGCCGCTGAGGGAGATCACCGGGGACTCCCTCTTCAACGAGGTGTACTTCGACGGTGCGCTGCTGCCTGACGACGCGGTCGTGGGGAAGATCGGCGAGGGCTGGAAGGTCGCCCGCAACACCCTCGGCAACGAACGCGTCCACATGGCCGACCAGCTGGCCTTCGACACGGGCCTTGAGGCACTGCTCACCCGGGCGCCCGGCCTGGGCGGCGCGGAGCGAGTGCGGATCGGGGCGCTGGCCGCCGAGGCGCACGCCCTCGCCTGTATCGGGCTGCGGACCACGATGCGGCAGGTGTCCGGGCTCGAACCGGGCGCGGGCGCGTCCGTACGCAAGCTCGTCCAGACCGTGCACCAGCAGAAGACCGCCGAGCTCGGACTCGAACTGCTGGGTCCCGGGGGCGCGTTGGGTGAGGGCATGGGCGCGCGGGCCGTGCACGGCTTTCTCATGTCGCGCTGCCTGACCATCGCCGGCGGCACCACACAGGTACAGCTCAATGTCGTCGCCGAGCGCATCCTCGGCCTGCCCAGGGACTGAGAGGGAAGCCATGAAGGCGTACATCGTCGGGGTCGGGACGACGAAGTTCGAGAAGCCCGAGTCGAGGGACTGGCAGTACTGGGACATGGCGAAGGAGGCGGGGACGCGGGCGCTCGCCGACGCCGGGGTTGCGTACGCGCTTGTCGAGCAGGTGCCCGTCGGGTACTGCTTCCAGGCGTCTACGGCGGGCCAGCGGGCGGTGTACGAACTCGGCCTGACCGGCGTGCCCGTCTACAACGTCAACAACAACTGCGCGACCGGCTCGACGGCGCTGATGATGGCGCGGCAGTTCGTCGAGGGCGGTATCAGCGACTGCGTACTGGCGCTCGGCTTCGAGAAGATGACCCGCGGCGCGCTGGGCGCCGGTTCCGGCGGGGGAGACTTCAGCGCCTCGCCCGTCGCCCGGCACTACGGTGTCATGGCTGCCGCCCACGGCTTCGAGATGTCTCCGCCCACCGCGCAGATCTTCGGCAACGCCGCCCGTGAGCACATGGAGCGGTACGGCACCACAGAGGCGCAGCTCGCCGCCGTCGGCGCCAAGAACCACCGGCACTCGGCGAACAACCCCGACGCCCAGTTCCAGGACGTGTACTCGGTCGACGAGATTCTCGCCGCGAAGACGATCCACCGGCCGCTGACCAAACTCCAGTGCTCGCCCACGTCGGACGGCGCTGCCGCGGCCGTCGTCGTGTCCGAGCGCTTCGTCGTCCGGCACGGGCTGCACGACCAGGCCGTGGAGATCGTCGCCCAGGCCATGACCACCGACACCGAGGAGTCCTTCGCCTCCGGCTCCTGTATCGACGTCGTGGGCAAGCCGATGTCGCGTCAGGCGGCGCGGAGCGTGTACGAGAAATCCGGGCTCGGCATCGAGGACGTCGACGTCATCGAGCTGCACGACTGCTTCTCCATCAACGAGCTGCTGACGTACGAGGCGCTCGGCATGTGCGCGGACGGCGAGTCCGGCAAGCTCGTGGAGAGCGGGGCGACGACGTACGGCGGCCGGTGGGTGGTCAACCCCTCCGGCGGCCTGATCTCCAAGGGGCATCCGCTCGGCGCGACCGGACTGGCCCAGGCGGCCGAAGTGGTCCGGCAGGTGAGAGGAGAGGCGGGCCCGCGGCAGGTGGCGAACGCGCGGGTGGGGCTCGCGCACAACATCGGGCTGGGCGGGGCGGCGGTGGTGACGCTGCTGCGGAAGAGCTAGGGTCTGTCGTTCGGATCTTGCCGGGCTCGCGTGCCCTGGCACGCACATCTGCTGCGTTGTCGTCAGTCGCCTACGCTCCGCGTGGGCTCTCCCCCTGCCTTCGGCGGGGGGACCCCCATCCTCCGCCTTGCATCTGCACGCGCCAGACCCCGCTCACTGATCCGGCCTGATCCAAACGACAGGCCCTAGGGTCTGCCGGCCCCTGCCCGCCCCGCTGCTGGAGCACCTCGTCAGTGGAGTGACCAGGTCGGCGGACGGTCACCGGGGTGCTGTTGTCGGACAGGTTCGGCCGTTGTGAAGCCATTAAGTGACATGTCGCAGCAGACGCGGTCCAGGTGTACTGGGATGAGCCGATTCACGGTAGTCGGCACGTCTGGGGCGGACATGAGTGACTTTGTTGGAGCAGCAGCATCGGCGCGGTCCGGGGACGCGGCGGCCCGGAAGCTTTGCCCGTGTCGTGCCGAGGCTCACGAGGGCGAGCCGGGAGGTGCCGAGGATCGGTTCCGGGGCCTGCTGGAGGCGGCGCCGGACGCCATGGTCATCGTTGACGACAGCGGGGTCATCAAGCTGGTCAATGCGCAGACTGAAGCTCTGTTCGGGTATCAGCGTGAGGAGCTGCTGGGTCAGCCTGTGGAGTTGCTTGTCCCGGGGCGTTTTCGTGCGCATCACGCGGAGCATCGGGACAGTTATGCCGACAACCGTCAAGTGCGTCCCATGGGTGCGGGGTTGGAGCTGCACGGGCTGCGCAAGGACGGTACTGAGTTCCCTGTCGAGATCAGCCTCAGCCCGCTGGAGACCAACGGCGGGCTTCTTGTGTCCGCCGCCGTCCGTGACGTCAGCGACCGCAAAGCCGCCGAGGATCGGTTCCGCGGGCTGCTGGAGGCGGCGCCGGACGCCATGGTCATCGTTGACGACAGCGGGGTCATCAAGCTGGTCAATGCGCAGACCGAGGCTCTGTTCGGGTATCAGCGTGAGGAGCTGCTGGGTCAGCCTGTGGAGTTGCTTGTCCCGGGGCGTTTTCGTGCGCATCACGCGGAGCATCGGGACGGCTATGCCAACAATCGTCAAGTGCGTCCCATGGGTGCGGGGTTGGAGCTGCACGGGCTGCGCAAGGACGGTACTGAGTTCCCTGTCGAGATCAGCCTCAGCCCGCTGGAGACCACGGACGGACTCCTTGTGTCCGCCGCCGTCCGCGACGTCAGCGACCGCAAAGCCGCCGAGGAACGCATCGCCGAACTCGCCGCGCTCGTCGAGTCCTCCCAGGACGCGATCCTCGCCACGACCCTCGACGGCCACATCACCTACTGGAACGCCGCAGCCCAGCGGCTGTACGGCTACACCCCGGCCGAGGTCCTGGGCCAGCACGTGTCCCTGCTCGCCCCGCCCGAACGCCGGGACGAGATCACCGCACTCATGGAGGAGCTGCGCAACGGAGAGAGGGTCGAGCACTTCGAGACCCTGCGCCTCACCCGCTCCGGCAGCCTGCTGGACGTCGACATCACCCTCTGGCCCACCCGCGCGGCCAACGGCACCGTCACCGGCGCATGCGCCATCGTCCGCGACATCAGCGACCGCAAGCAGGCCGAGGCCGAACTGACCGTCCTCTACGAGCAGCAGCGACACATTGCCCTCACCCTTCAGCGCAGCCTGATGGGTACCCCGCCCGCCATCCCGGGCCTGGCCACCGCCAGCCGCTACCGGCCCGCCACCCAGGGCGCAGGGGTCGGCGGCGACTGGTTCGACCTCATCCCGCTCGGGGCCGGCCGGGTAGGCGTCCTGATCGGCGACGTGATGGGCCGTGGCCTGGAAGCCGCCGCCGTCATGGGCCAGTTGCGCTCCGCCGCGCACGCCCTGGCCAAGACCGGCATGCAGCCCCGCCAGCTCATGCAGGCCCTGGACACCTGCGTCGCCGACCTGGACGTCCCCGACCAACTGGTCACCTGCTGCTATCTGGTCATCGCCGCCGACGCAGGCGAGGTCACGGTCTGCTCGGCCGGCCATCTGCCCACCCTGATAGCGACTCCGGGCGAGGGCGCCCAGGCGCTCCCGGCACCCGTGAACGCGCCCCTTGGCGTCGGCGGCGTCCTCTACCAGCAGTCCAGCGCCGTCATCCCGCCCGGCGCCACCCTCGTCCTCTACACCGACGGCCTGATCGAAACCCCCGGCAGCGACATCGAGGACCAACTCGCCCAGCTCACCGCCACCCTGAGCGACCTCTTCGCCGCCACCCCCGATCTGGAGGGCGCCGCCGATCACGTCCTGGCCGCCCTGCTGCCCGACGCCGAGGGCCACAACGACGACGTCACCCTGCTGCTGACCCGGCTGCCCGAGGCGCCCCTGGCCTCCGTCACCATCGACCTGCCCGCCATCCCGGAGTCCGTGCCCGAGGGCCGCGCCTTCCTCAGCAAGGCCGTCACCTCCTGGGACTGCACCGAGGCCGAGGACGAGGCACGGCTCCTGCTCTCCGAGGTCCTGACCAATGCCGTCCAGCACGCCCAGGGACCCATCGGCCTGCACCTGCGCCGCACGACGGCCGATCTCACCGTCGAGGTCAGCGACCGCAGCCCCCATCTGCCCCAGCCCCGGGTCGCGGCCGAGGACGAGGAGTCCGGCAGGGGACTGATCCTCGTCCGTGCTCTTGCCGACAGCTGGGGAGTGCGTCCCACCGACGAGGGCAAGACGACCTGGTTCACCCTCGGGCTGCACGAGAGAACGATCGTGCCCTGAACCGGGCCCTGAACCGGGGGCAAGCCCCGGGCCCTGAACCCGGGGGCAACCCCCGGATCGCCGTAGGGGAGCGGCGGTATGTCCTCGAACGCCGGACGGGCCGAGCGTGCGGCCCAGCCGCGCAGTCTGCCCTACAGCCAGCCCTGCTGCCGTGCGGCCCGAACCGCCTCCATGCGGTTGCGGGTGCCCGTCTTGCCGATCGCCGACGACAGATAGTTCCGTACTGTCGACTCGGACAGATGCAGCGTCCCCGCGATGTCGGAGACCGTCGTCCCGTCCACCGACGCGTTCAGGACGTCCCGCTCGCGCGCCGTGAGCGGGCTCGGGCCCGCGCTCAGGGCCGCCGCGGCCAGGGCCGGGTCGATGACCGTCTCGCCGGTCAGGACCTTGCGGATCGCCGCGGCCAGTTCCTCCACGGGGCCGTCCTTGACCAGGAAGCCCGCGGCTCCGGCTTCCATCGCGCGGCGCAGATAGCCGGGGCGGCCGAAGGTCGTGAGGATCAGTACCCGGCAGTCGGGGACCTCGTCCCGCAGGTCGGCGGCCGCGTCGAGGCCGCTGCGGCCGGGTAGTTCGATGTCGAGGAGGGCCACGTCCGGGCGCGTGGTGAGCGCGGTGTCGACGATGGCGTCGCCCCGGGCGACCTGTGCGACGACCTCGATGTCCGGTTCGAGCCCGAGGAGCAGCGCGAGTGCGCCGCGCATCATGCCCTGGTCCTCGGCGAGGAGTACGCGTACGGACTTGGCGGGCCGGTGATCCTGAGGCATCTCTTCCACGACGTAAGGGTAGGGCGGATCAAGGACTTCGGCGGTCATGCGTAGCAGGTCAAAGCGGTCGCGGGGCGGGGACGATCAGCAGCTCGGCGCCGACTGGAGTGCATCCACGGGGAGTTGGGCCCGCACCAGGAAGCCGCCCTTGGGAGACGGGCCCGCCTCCAGGGAGCCGCCCGAGGCGGAGAGGCGTTCGCTCAGCCCCTTCAGACCGGTGCCGCCGGGCGAGGCAGGCGCCTTGGCGCCCCGCCCGTTGTCGGCGACGGTGAGCCGCACCCGCTCCGGGGTGCCCTCCAGGGTGATCTCGCAGTGGGCAGCGTTACTGTGGCGTACCGCGTTGGTCACCGCCTCGCGCACCACCCAGCCCAGCAGCGCCGCCGTCTGGGGCGCCGGCGGCGGGCCCGACTGGCGGACCACCGGTTCGATGCCGGCGGCCGTGAGCGCCGAGCGTGCCCGGTCGAGTTCCGTCGCGAGGCTGCCCTCGCGGTAGCCGGTGACTGCCTCACGGATCTCGGTGAGGGCCTGGCGGCCCACCGACTCGATGTCGCTGATCTGGACGAGCGCGGCGTCCATGTCGCGAGGAGCCAGGCGGCGTGCGGCCTCCGACTTGACCACGATCACCGAGAGGGTGTGGCCGAGCAGGTCGTGCAGGTCGCGCGAGAAGCGCAGCCGTTCCTTCTCGACCGCGGCGCGTGCCAGTTCCTGCCGGGTCTCCCGCAGTTCCCGCACGGTCTCGGACAGCGCGAGGATCGCGGCGGTCACCATGCCGGAGATGAACGTCCCGTACGCGACATTGACCGCGCCCCAGCCGTCCCGCACCCCGGCGATCACCCCGGCCAGGGCGCTGAGCCCCAGCACGGTGGGGCCGAGCCGCCGCCCCCGTACGACCGAGCCGACGGCCAGGCCGAGGAGGGGGAAGAAGAGCAGCCAGCTGCCGCCGTACCCGATGGCGAGGCCGCAGGTGACCGCGGTCATCGCGACGAGCAGCCACCGGGTGGCGGGTGCTTCACGTGCCTCCTTCCTGAAGGCGCGGAACACCACGGAGATATAGAGGGAGTTGAAGACCAGCAGGCCGATGCCGCCGATCCAGGGGTTGGGAGTCTTGCCCTGGAGGAGGTTGGAGAAGGCGCCCATCCCCATCAGCAGCCAGGGCAGCATCGCGAAGCCGCCCGGCGGACCCATCTCCTCGGCGCCCCGCTGCCCGGAGTACCGCCTGTTCCTCCAGCGCATGATCGCTCCCCCCTGTGCCGCTGGCCTCGTCACGCCGTCCTCGCGGCCCGACGGTATGAGATCACCGCGTACGACCCGAACACCAGCAGCCAGACACCCAGCACGGCCACCGTCATCGGCCCCGGTGCGCTGCCGTGCGTCGTGGACCAGCCCAGATCCGCGAAGCGGTTGGCCGGGGTGTACCGCGACACCGATTGCAGCCAGCCGGGGAACAGGGCAGAGGGGAACCACAGTCCGCCGACGACCGAGAGCCCCAGATTGCAGGCCATGTTCACCACCCCCGTCGTCTGCGCGGAGAGCCGGTAGCCGTTGCCGAGCCCGAGCAGTGTGAAGGGAAGGGCACCGAGCCAGAGCAGCAGGGCGAGCGCGGCCCACTGCCAGGCATCCAGCCGTACGCCGTTGACCAGACCGCCGGCCGCCAGGACGGCGACGATCGCGGGCAGTACGGTCACCGAGCCGGTGGCCGCGCGCCCGGTGACGACCTGGCGCGGGCTCATCGGCGTGATCCGCAACTGCCGCAGCCAGCCGAGGGCCTTGTCCTCGGCCACCCCCGTCCCGGTGGACAGGGCCGCGCCGAGCGCTCCGTACGCCGCCATGCCGACCATGGAGGCGGTCTTCCACTGGGGGTCGTTCTCGCCGAGGTTGGTGAAGAGCAGGTACATCATCACCGGCATCGCGACGCCGAAGACGACGAAACCGGTGTCGCGCAGCGTGCGGCGGACTTCCAGGGACACGTAGGCGATGATCATCGTGCTGTCTCCAGTGCGGCCGGGGCGGAGGTGAGGGCCAGGTAGGCGTCTTCGAGTGAGACGGGGGCGACTTCGAGGCCGCGGATCGCGTCCAGCCGGGCGAGTGCGGCGACCGTCGCGTCGGAGTCCTGTGTACGCAGCCGGGCACGGTCGCCCCGGACCTCCACGGAGACGACGCCGGGGAGCCGGGTGAGCCCTTCGGTGCCCCGGCCCGCCAGGTCGAACGAGACCAGATTGCCGCCGTTCGCGCGCTTGAGCTGATCGCTGCTGCCGTCGGCGACGATCCGGCCGCGGTCGACGACGACGATGCGGTCGGCATTGGCGTCGGCCTCCTCCAGATAGTGGGTGGAGAAGAGCACGGTGTTGCCGCGGGCGGCAAAGCCGCGCATGGACGTCCAGAAGGCGTGCCGCGCCTCGACATCGAGCGCCGCGGTCGGCTCGTCGAGGACGATCAGCTCCGGATTGCCCGCCAGCGCGACGGCGAAGCGGACGCGCTGGACCTGGCCGCCCGAGAGCCGGTCGGCGCGGCGGTCCGCGAGTTCGGTGAGCCCGGCCAGCTCCAGCGCCTCGGCGACCGGCAGCGGGCGCGGGTAGGTGCGGGCCACGAAGGTGACCACCTCGCGCACGGTCACGCGGGGGATCGGGCGGCCGTCCTGGAGCATCGCGCCGACCCGGCCCGCCGCGACGGCGTGCCCGGGGGCGCGGCCGTAGACCTCGACCCGGCCGGCGTCGGGCTCGTTCAGGCCGAGCATCAGGCTGATGGCGGTGGACTTGCCCGCGCCGTTGCGGCCGAGCAGGGCGACCGTCTCGCCGCGCCGGATGCCGAGGTCGATGCCGTCGACGGCGCGCACCTCGCCGAAGACCTTGGCCGCCCCGGCGAAGCTCACCGCCACGGCGGTGTCGTGTGTCTGCGTCATACGGATCACGCTACGGAGGGGTCGGAGGGTCCCGGCAGATGCGCTTGTACGGACTCGGCGGTGACAAATGTCCTGGGTGCGACACGGGATCTGACATGCAGTCAGCGGTCTTCACAAGTACTGGGGGCTGCGTTATACATAGGGGCCACCGACCCTAGAACGCGTTCTAGAACCGGCGTCCGGGCCGGTCCCGTACGACCTCGGTGCGGCCGACGGTGCGGACGGCCGCGCCGGGGTCTTCCCCTCGTCAAGGAGCAGCAACCCCATGCCCATTGATGCCGCCAAGGCCGTCGCAGCCGAACCCCGCAGCGCCGAAATCCGCTGGGACCGCAAGGACGTCCTGCTCTACCACCTCGGCCTCGGCGCGGGCCTGCCCGCCACCGACCCCGGCGAACTGCGCTACACCCTCGAATCGAAGCTGCACGTACTGCCCAGCTTCGCCACCGTGGCGGGCGCGGGCCTCGGCGTCGTCGGCGGACTCGGCGGCCCCTGGCTCGACATCGACCTCGCATCCGTACTCCACGGCGGACAGACCATCCGGCTGCACCGGCCCCTCCCGGTCGAAGGGAAGGTCGTCTCGACCTCACGCGTCGCCGCCGTCTACGACAAGGGCAAGGCCGCCGTCATCGTCCTGCGCACCGAGGCCGCCGACGGCGACGGGCCGCTGTGGACGAGCGACTCCCAGATCTTCGTACGCGGAGAAGGCGGTTTCGGCGGCGAGCGCGGACCGTCCGTACGCGCGGAGCAGCCGGAACGCGAGCCCGACAAGACCGTCGAACGCAGGATCCGCGAGGACCAGGCGCTGCTCTACCGGCTCTCCGGCGACTTCAACCCCCTTCACGCCGATCCCGAGTTCGCCGCCCGCGCGGGTTTCGACCGGCCCATCCTGCACGGGCTCTGCACGTACGGAATGACCCTCAAGGCGGTCGTCGACACCCTCCTCGGCGGGGACGTCGGCCGCGTCCGCTCGTACACCACGCGCTTCGCGGGCGTTGTCTTCCCCGGCGAGACCCTGCGTATCCGGATGTGGCAGCAAGACAGCAAGGTCCTGGTGTCGGTGACAGCAGTGGAACGGGACGACGCCCCGGTCCTCGCCGACACCATCGTGGAAACGTCCTGAAGGGAGCCGCGCCATGCGCGCAGCCGTACTGCACGAGACAGGGCAGGACAAGCTCGAAGTCCTCGACGACATCGAGGCGGTGGGCTTCGGCCCCGGCAAGGTCAAGATCCGCGTCCGGGCCACCGGACTGTGCCACTCCGACCTCTCGGCCATGAACGGCGTCCTGCCGCAGCCCGCGCCCTTCGTGCCCGGACACGAGGGAGCCGGCGAGATCATCGACGTCGGCGACGGCGTGAACGGCCTCTCGCAGGGCGACCGGGTGCTGCTGTGCTGGCTGCCCGCGTGCGGTGTCTGTCCCTCCTGCAAGCGCGGCCAGAGCCAACTGTGCCTCGCCGGATTCATGAACGCCGGCACCCCCAACTTCAAGCGCCCCGGCGGCGACGTCTTCGGCTTCGCGGGCACCGGAACCTTCACCGAGGAAGTCGTCGTCCCCGCGGGCTGCGCCGTGCCCATCCCCGCCGACGTGCCCTTCGACATCGCCGCGCTCATCGGCTGCGGAGTGACCACGGGTCTCGGCGCTGCCATCAACACCGCGGACGTGGCGGCCGGTTCGTCAGTCGCCGTCATCGGCTGCGGCGGCGTCGGTATCTCCGCGATCCAGGGCGCCCGGCTCAGGGGCGCGGCCCAGATCATCGCCGTCGACCCGGTCGCCGCCCGGCGCGAGGCGGCCTTGAGGTTCGGCGCCACGGAAGCCGTCTCGCCGGACGAACTCGTCGACGCCAAGCAGCGCGTCACCGCGGGCGAGGGCTTCGACAACGTCTTCGAGGTCGTCGGCAAATCGGCCACCGCGCGCACCGCGTACGAGACGACCCGGCGCGGCGGCACCCTGTGCATCGTCGGCGCGGGCGCCATGGACGACCACCTCCAGCTCAACATGTTCGAGCTGTTCTTCGACGAGAAGCGGATCCTGCCGTCCATGTACGGGGGCGGGGACGTGCTCACCTCGTACGAGAGGACCATCGCCCTGTGGCGCGCGGGCCGTATCGACCTCGAAAGCCTCATCACCCACCGGGTGAAGCTCGCGGAGATCAACGAGGCGCTGGCCCAGATGCGTACGGGCGAGGCCCTGCGCACCTGCATCGAGATCTGAAAGGACCTTCATGTCTCTCCCCCTTGAGGGCCTGAGCGCGATCGTCACCGGCGCGGGCCGGGGCCTGGGCCGGGCGGAAGCCCTGGAACTCGCCCGGCTCGGCGCGGCGGTCGTCGTCAACGACTACGGCCGCCCGGGCCGCGACGGCTCGGGCGAGGCGTCCGCCGCCCCCGCGGAGAACGTCGCCGAAGAGATCCGCGCGGCGGGCGGCCGGGCCGTCGCGCACCTGGGCGACGTGTCCGACTTCGAGTCCGCGCGCGCCCTCGTCGACCTGGCCGTCACGACGTACGGCAAGCTCGACATCCTGGTCAACAACGCGGGCATCCTGCGTGACCGGATGATCTTCTCGATGACCGAGAGCGAATGGGACTCGGTGATCCGCGTCCACCTCAAGGGCCACTTCAACACTACCCACTTCGCATCCGTCCACTGGCGCGAGCGCTCCAAGTCGGCGGGCGGCCCGGTCTACGGCCGGATCGTCAACACGTCCTCGGAGGCGTTCCTCGCGGGCTCGGCGGGCCAGCCGAACTACGCGGCGGCCAAGGGCGGCATCGTCGGTCTGACGACGTCGACGGCCCTGGCGCTGTCCAAGTACGGGGTGAGGGCCAATGTGATCTGCCCGAGGGCCCGTACGCGCATGACGCAGGACGTCTTCGAGGGCTTCGCCGAACCGGCCCCGGGCGAACTCGACGCGCTGGCACCCGAGCATGTCGCCCCGCTGGTCGGCTACCTCGCCTCCCCGGCGGCGGAAAGGGTCAACGGGCAACTGCTCGTCGTGCACGGCGGGATGGTGGCGATCGTGGAACGCCCGAAGGTGGCGGCGAAGTTCGACACCTCGAAGGAGGTGTTCAGCTTCGAGGAGCTGGAGGGGGTGCTGGGCGCGTATTACGCGGAACGGCCGGGCGGCGAGACGTTCGCTGCGGCGGAGGTTCTGGGCCTGAAGCGGGGCTAACGAGCTCGTGCATGGTCGGCGGTGGCCCGTCGAGTGCCGCGGTTTGCCGTCAGGGTTCACGAGTGCGGATCGCTGGGCTCGGTGGCGGTGTGCCGGTGTGAGAGCAGTCCGGCGACGACCTGGATGGTGGCGGTCGTGTGCTCACGGCGGCCCTGATGGCGCGCGAGGGCTCGCCAGTTCTTCAGGTGCGCAATGCCGTGCTCGACCCGGATGCGCCGAGAGGAGTGGGCTTTGCGCTGATTGACGGCGTTCTGCTTGTTCTTGCCGGAGATGAACGTGTCCCGGTCCTTGCGTCCCGCGGCCGGGCGGCGTAACCGGATCTCGGTGCCATCGATGATCCCGGTCTGCCCGCTCGCGCATGATCAACGATCACGGCTTCACCCCGCCACCGCCAACCATGCACGAGCTCGTGAGTCAGCGAATCAGCTCAAAGTAGGGGCCGAACTCTGACTCCAGGCACAATCGGCCGAGTTTGCGGTACTCGCGCTGAACGGCTGTCACGAGGTCGGTCATGCACACCGGGCGGTTCACGTCTGCGGCGAGGTATGCGGCGGTGACGGCGATCGATCGGATGTTGCCGCCCGCCAGTTCGAAGGCACTCGCGCAGAAATCGAGGTCAAGGTTGGGCTCCCGTGGCAGCGCGGTGCCCAGACATCGGTCCCACAGTGCTCGCCGTTGGAATTGATCGGGCGTCGGGAAGTCGACGACCAGATCGAGTCGGCGGGTGAACGCCTCGTCCAGATTTGCTCGCAGGTTGGTCGCCAGGATGGCCAATCCGTCGAAACTCTCCATACGTTGCAGCAGATAGGCGCTCTCCACGTTGGCGTACCGGTCGTGGGCGTCCTTGACTTCCGAACGCTTGCCGAAGATGGCGTCTGCCTCATCAAAGAGGAGTACTCCGTTGACCCCGGCCGCCTCGGTGAAGATGCGTTCCAAATTCTTCTCGGTCTCACCCACGTACTTGTCCACGACCATGGCGAGATCGACCGTGTAGAGGTCGAGACCGAGATGGGCTGCGATCACTTCGGCGGACATGGTCTTGCCCGTCCCGGAGTCGCCGGCGAACAGAGCCATTACGCCGCGGCCCCGCCCCCCGCCCGGACGCATGCCCCAACTGCCGAGCACCTGTTCGCGGTGCCGGGCTCGCGACGCCAGCTCGGACAGTTGGTCGAGCACCGTGGGCGGCAGCACCAGGTCTTCCCATCCCACCGCTGGTTCGATCCGGCGTGCCAGCTTCTCCAGACCGGCGGCGCTCTGCGTGCGTGCGCCGTTACGCAGATGCTCCTGGGTGACGGGGCCGCCGACGAGCGCCGCCTGCTGACGGGCCGACTGTGCCGCTCGTGCCACCTGGTCAGGAGCCAGCAGGAAAGGAGCGGTCACGCGGGGCAGGTCCAGGTCGAGATCCAGGGTCTCGGGCGTGCCCAGGGCCGCTCGCCACAAGGTGATCCGTTCTTCCGGCACGAGCGGGGGGACATCGATCAGGAGCGCGGGGGCTGCGGCCCAGGCGGGGTCCCAGGTCATCGAGCCCACGAGCAGGACAGGCACCGGCGATCCCGCCAGTCGCCGCACTACCTGCGGGTGGTCGGCGGTCGCTTCCACCGGGCCGGCGACGAGGGCAGCGTCGGTGAGCCGCGCCTCGCGGGCCGCTATCGCCATCAGCTCGCCCGGATCGGTGTCACGGACGGCGCGCCCCAGATCGAGACCGAGTGCATGGCTGCCGCATGCGGCAAGTGCCGAGGCGGCGAGCAAGCGTGCCGCGCCGCCCGGGCACTCACGCAGGTAGGCCAGGCGCATCCCGGAGGCGAGCGCGGCGGCAAGCCGAGTGGGGTCGACGATCCCCACGCCGGACTCGAGCGGCTGTATGACGTCGGCGAGGCGGGCATCCGGTCCGTCGTCTCCCAGCAGGTGAGCCGTGACCCGGTCCGGCACCCGCAGCGTCCGGCTGAGAAAGGGCCGCTCGGCGTCATCGATCCGGAGCAGTCCACCGGATATCAAGGGGGCGTTCAGGCCCAGTCGCGCCCGTGCCGCGGCGGATGCCGCCGGCACTCCGCACAGTTCCAGCGCCACAGCGATGGAGGCTCGGCGTCGGGTCACGTCGTCGTTGAGGTAGGCGTACGCATGCTCTAGCCGATTGTCCAGATCGGGGGCGAGTGCGAACAGCAGCACCTCCACGTCGAGCGGATCCAGACCGAAATCCCGTTGCAGCCGCCGCAGCCGCACATCGGCGCCGTCCCGCTCTGCTGCGGCGGCCCGAGTCTCGATCGCAGACAACTCCGCGGCCTCGGCCGCGTCAGGGAAGGCTGCGCGATCGGCATGGTCAAGCAGCCGTTGAACCACGTCGTCGGACAGGTACGTGCCGCGGAACGGGTCACCCGGGTCCGGGTCGCCTTGCCGCCGGGCATCGATGGTCCGTCGAATCCGACCTTCGAGCAGTCGTATCCGTTCGATCAGGTGTACCAGCCCGACAGTGCCGTGACCTGTGTGCAGAGCGGTTGTCTCCTCCGCCGTATCAGTCACGGTTGCCCCTCTTCGTCTGTACGGGAGCATCCGTGAACTCTCCCGCCATGTCACCGACCGTGGCCCGCAGGCCGGACTCGCTCGGCGGGCCGGCTTCGAATGCCCGGGCTGGGATGAGCGGCACGCTGACGACAAGGTCCAGCGAGGGTTTGAGTTCTCCGCCCAGGGCGGACCACACATCGGAGAACGCCCGGTCTTCCGGCGGGGGCAGCGCGATGCTCATCGGCACGGGCAGTTGGCTCTCCGCAATCAATCCGGACAACAGCTCGGACGGCAGGGACTCGTGCCGTAGGAAACCGGTGAGCAGTGTCGAAAGGAGACGATGCTCGTCCTCCGGGCGCTGGGTCCAGGCGCTGACGAGATACGAGAGCGCGAAGTAGCGCGGCGGCAGGCGGCGCGCGACGACGATCCCGCGGTCGTCGTACTCGTTGACCAAACCCCGCTCGCGCCGCTTGAGGTCCTCCCGAATGTCGTACAGGTAGAGGTCGATCACCGGCCCGCTGCGCCGCGCCGCCCAGTCGCGGGTAGGGGCGTCGAAGACCATGCTGACATCAGCCCCGCTGAGCATCTCGGCGCTGATCAGGGAGCGCAGCGCCTCGTCGATCTCATGAATCATGGATTTCTCTCCTTCACCTGCGCGGGGACGGTACGTGGCCACGGCCACGTCTGAGCGTGCATGGCAGGACCCCGCCCCGCGGTGGTGCCGTGGTCGGATCACGTGCGTGGGGCGCTAGCGGTCGAGGAACTTTGGCGCCTCGAGTGCGTGAGGTACGACCAGGAATGCCGCTATCGCTCGCGAGAATGCCGGTCCGGCGACGGGAGAGACTGCGAGGTCCCGGGGGCCGGGCCGATCCGAGCGCAGGACGAGCATGTGAGTGTCGAACGTGCCGTCAGCCCTTACCGTTACCGGCTCCTGCTGCGCGGTTAGTCCGGGAAGCCAAGTCAGACCGACCTTTGCACCAGGAGGGAAGTCGACACCGTGGACCGAGGCGACGAACCCAGGTGGCCCGGTGTACGAATTGAGACTGGCCCGTGGCCGCTTCACCGTGATCCGAACCTTGGCGGACGCATGGGAGAGGTCGGCGTCCCGACTGGTCGTACTGGCCAGACCGACCAGCTCTGCTGTTTGGGCGGTCTTGGGGGTCAGGGCCACTCGTACCGCCAGAGCCGCTCCCGGATCGAGTTCACAACCTTTCTTGCTCAACAAGCAGTTGGACGAGGTGACGGCTGTGGGCAGAGAGTGGGGGCCGCGTAGTGTCAGACGTACGCCCCTGGCCAGCTGCCCGCCCCGGTTGCGTACGGTGAACGTGACGACGGCTGTGCTGCCGACGTGGGTCGTTGTCGGAGCGGCGGCGGTCGCCACGAGGGCAGGCGAACACGGCGACCGGGCGGCGGACCGGCTCTTCACCCATCCCGCGTCCGGTACGAAGGCCTGCGGTGAGACCTCAGTGATGGAATCCTGCCGGCCGAGAGGGGCCGACGCTTGCGAAATGCCCTCCACATGGCCGACGGCAAGGGACCCCACCCGGCAACCTGCCGTTGCCGCCGGATCCTCCGTGGCCGACTGCCAGGCGATGGCGGCCCATGTGATCACCAAAAGCCCCACGGCGACGCCGAGTTTTGCGGGCAGTCTGCGTCGTCCCACGATTCCCGCTCCTTCAGCAGCCCCGGCCGCCCGGCCAGTTGTCCAAGCCATCCGTCCAGATGATGCTGGTGAGCGCCGCGCGATACAGCTCCGGCGCGGGCGGTCCTTCGGGCGCCGACTGCCGCACGAAAGTGCTCCCGCGCGGCCGCTGCCCACGGATGCCCACGTTCGTACAGTCGGCCGCATGACTGCATCGGCCAGCCTGGACATGACTGATATTTCGATCGAGCCCGGCAGTGAGGTCACCGTCCTTCTGCAGGTACGCAACACCAGCGACATCGTGGAGGCCTACTCGTTCGACGTGCTGGGAGAAGCCGCGGACTGGATGGACGTCGAACCGGCTTCGGTTTCCCTCTACCCGGGCAACTCGACCACCGCGACGGTGAAACTGCACCCACCGCGGTCATGGGACGTACCCGCGGGTGAAGTGCCATTCGGCGTTCGCGTTCAACCCGCCGAATTCCCCCAAAATGCCGTGATCCCCGAAGGTGTCGTGCGGATTGAGCCGTTCCACGACACCTCCGCCGAGCTCCTGCCGCAGACATCCCACGGCCGCTGGGCCGCACGCCACCAACTGGCCGTCGACAACCGCGGCAACGTGCCGGTCATCCTGACGTTGACCGGCGCGGATCCGGCCGAACGGCTGCGCTTGGCGTTCCGTCCGGCCACGGTGGCAGTGGAGCCGGGACATGCGGCATTCGTCTCTGCGTCGGTCCGGCCCAACCGCTTGCTGTGGCGCGGTGAACCGCTGGTCCATCCCTTTCAGCTCGCGCTGAGTCAGGAGGACGCCGCGCCCGTCGTCGTGGACGGGACGTACCTGCAGAAGCCGCTGCTCCCGAAGTGGATCTTCAAGGTGCTGCTTATCCTGCTTGCGCTCCTCCTGGTGCTGGCGGCGATCTGGTTCGGCCTTCTCAAGCCGACGGTAAAGGCGGCTGCCCGGGAGGCGGTGGCGGCCGACCCTGTTGTCCTGGCAGCTCGCGAGGAAGCGGCTGCTGCCCGGGAGCAGGCGGCCGCTGCCGACGACAAGGCGGGCCAGGCGATGGGCAAGGGAGGGGGCAAGGGGGGTAAAGGGGGTGGACAGGGACAATCGAAGGACTCCCTGTCGCCGGTCAAGCGTGTGCCGTTCTCCTTGCGCCTGCCTGTGTCGGCGTCCGCAGCAGATGGCACGGACACCGAGGGATACACCGTGCCCAAAGGCAAGACGCTCCAGCTCACCGACATGGTTCTGGAGAATCCTCAGGGCGACGCGGGGACACTCGTTGTCGCACGCGGCGGCGAGCCGCTGCTCAAACTCGCCTTGGAGAATTTCCGTGATCAGGACCACCACTGGGTGACGCCCATCCATGTTCCCGGGGAGAGCGACATGTCAATCACGATCACTTGCCGACGTGTGGGCAACCCGGTCAACCAGAAGCCGAGTGCCTGCCATGAGGCGATGTACCTGGGCGGGGTCTTGGTTGGACGTTGAAGGCGACACGGCCCCTGAATGGAAATCCGCGCGGTTCTGCCGTCATGGTGCGAGGGCAACCGGCACTACACAGGTATGAAGACCACCACGTCTCCTCCGCAGTGCGGAACAGTGAAGCAGTGCCACACGCCCCAGCAGGTGTGTTACCCCTCCGTCGGCGCCGCCCTTCCCTGTGAGGACGCCGCTCGGCCGGGGCTCGCTGCCCAGCCGGCCTCGCCGCGCGTCATTGACCGCGAACGGTCTGTATCCATTCGGTGCTTCGGCGGCTTCTGGGTGGCCATCGGCGACATGATCGTCGACTGGAGTCGAGTACGGCCCCGGGCCCGGACTGCGATGCGACTGCTCACCTTGTGCGCAGGCCGGCCGGTGCACCGCGAGACGCTGCTCGAAGCACTCTGGCCGAACATGCCGCCCGAAGCTGCCATGGCCAACCTGCACGCCGCTGTCTCGAGTGTGCGCAGGTGTCTGGAACCCGGCCGGCAACGCGGCGAGTCGCGCATGGTGGTACGGACCGGTGAGGCATACCTCCTGGCCCTGCCGACAGGCGCCCACCTCGACCTGCTCGCCTTCCAGTCCGCGCTGGCCCGTTGGCGACAAGCCAGAGCCGTTCATGATGCCGTGGCCGCCAAGGCCGCGCTGTACGAGGCATTGGCGGAGTATCGCGGAGAACTGCTGCCAGAGGATGGTCCTGCCGAATGGCTGCAACACGACCGGGAGATGTATCGGCGCCAAGCCGCCAACGCTGCAGCGGCCCTGGCCAAGGATGAACTCGACGCCGGCAAGTTCGCCGAGGCAGCTGCAGTGGCCGAAGAGTGTCTTGTCATCGACCCCTTTCACGATGCCTGCTGGCACGTGCTGCACACGGCATACCAGCAGGCAGGCGCCCCGGCGGCGGCCGAGCGAGCCCGCCGCCGCTACGCGGAGGTACTCACTTCACTTGGCATCGATCCCGCCCAGGGGACAAGCAGCGGCGGCTCCGCCTCTCCGGACCCCGGATGCACAACCCCAATCCCGTGGACGCCGATCAGCGCCAATCGGAGGCAGAACGCCCTCGACCCGGCCACCATGCCTATCCGGCCTTGAGGTGAATACCGTCGATGACCGGGCCACACGTGCTGCTTGTATCGGTGGTGCTGGCGAACTGAAGAGTGGTTCGGTCGCGCTTGCCGGTGAACCGTACAGCCTCCGACCGCCAGCCCATGTCCGACGCGGAATGTCCGCTGGTATCGAATGTGAAATCCCGGGTGGCATCATCGACCCGGACGGCAAGAGACTTCACCGGGGGCCCACACTCCGGATTGCCGGCAAATGAGAAAGTGATCGTGTACCGGTGCCCGGGCACGGTGTCGAATGTCTGGGCGATGGCTCCGGCGGTCGGGCCGCTGGGGCTGCCGTTCAGGTCCAGCGACTGGCTCCCCTCCGCCGCTCGCCAGAGGTTGGAGCTGACCACATCGACGGAGTTCTCGATGATCTTCCACCCTGCAAGATCGGATTGGCCGACGCGGTAGGTCGTGTAGGTGGAACCGGCTGACGGTGTTTCGAAGCCCGCGTTGTTTACGACCGACTTGGGAATGGGCGTCGGTCCGCCCGACGGGCGCTGGGAGGCGGTCGCGCTTGAGGAGGCCTTCGGCACAGTTATCAGGGGAGGGGCCTTAACCGGTCCGTGCGAGGAGCCGGTCGAGCTTGCCGACTTGGGCGTCCTCGGAGCGGGCGATTTGGCACTGGGCGATCTGGGGCTGGGCGGCGTGGACTGAAAGGTGGGGTGTACGTGGGACGGCCAAGGAGAGTGTGCCGTCGGCGTCGGTTCAGCATCAGTGGCGGAGGGGTTGGCCGGTTCTTGCCGCAGAACTAAGGATGCAACGAGCGCGATCGCAGCCGCACTTGCGCACAGCGAGGTGATGACCATCGGCCGGCCTGCCCCGTGAAGGGCGCTCCTCCTCATCCGAGCAACACGGCCCTTGGGCTGGGTAGGTGCAGGCGAGCCGTCGGTACCTGTCTCCGGTCCGGCGGGTGAGTGGGTCCGCGATCCCGCGTACATAGCTGCAACCGGTCCCAGCACGACCGGGCCGATCAAGCCGCGGAGACTGCTGGAGACCTCGCGGAGCTCCGCGAGCAGCAAAGGGCAACGGTCGCATTCGGCGAGGTGCTTTTCGATGCGTTTGCGGGCGCGCGGAGTAACGGTACCGCGGAGATACGCAGCCAGCTTCGATGCGCAGGCCTGGCAGTTGCGCTCGACCTCCGCGGCTGACAGGTGCTCTTGCACGTAGGCGGTACGCAGTCCCTCCCGGGCGCGGTAGGCCAGCGCTGCTGCCCCATTGGCCGACAAACCGAGCAGAGGTGCGACCTGTGCCGGCGTCTCCCCTTCGACTTCGGTGTGCCACAGAACGGTCTGCCAGCGTTCCGGCAGGGCGGCGAACGCCCGGGCAGCCATCGAGGTTTCGAGCCCTGCCAGGACCGGGTCCTCGAACGGGATCGGGGCCGTGAGGTCCTCAAGCTCCGGTGTCGCCTCGGCCCGCTTGGCCTGGGCAGCCGCACGGTCAGCGGTCCTGCGCACAATCGTGAGCAGGTACGCCCTGAAGCAGCGGCGCGGACCGCCGCCATTGCGGATGGCGCTCAGTACCAGAGTGAACGCTTCTGAGACGATGTCGTCCACGTCGGCCGGAGCGGTGGCGCAGTACTTCGCAAATCGACGGGCGGAGGCGACGTGGCGCTCATAGAGTACGGCAACGGCGGCGTCATCTCCGGCCCGAGCCTGCTCGATCAAATCGACATCAGCAGGCGTTTGAGGTCTATGACTTGGTCGAGGCTCCAGACGGTCACCTGATACTCCTTGCTCTGTCTGCTCAGCAGTCATCCGCGACCAGTCCCCACCTTCGCCATAGGCCGTGTGATAGGCAAACATGCATTCGCCTGCGCGCCATCCGTAACTGATATTACCGCTGACTCATCTGATCTGCCTCGGAAATTCGCAAATATGCGAGGTCAGCTCACGCCGCTATTCGCTCCCGTGATTGCGAGGACGTGACAGTACGGTGTGCTGCGCAACTCGCCAGGTACAGTCCGGCCTCGTCGCCGAGGCCGTCCTTGATGGCTTCAGTTGCGCTTCCTCCAATGTCTCGAAGGATTCGTCTTCTTTTCGCCTTCCTCTTTGACCGTGTCTCACCGCGGCCAAGGTGGCGTGCGGCTGTGCGGCTGAGGGTCGAAGCCGACGAGGTGGCCCTGGGCTTGGCGTGTGGTCGGCGCCGTCGCGCAAACCTTGGAGCGCTAAGCCCCCCATTCTGCGGACAGCAGACTTCCTGCGGTGGGCCGTGGACCAACTACGTCGACCACTTCTGCCCCGGGCCAGACGCAGGTCTCTCCGTGGACCGGTCGACTCTCCTGGCGTCCCCCCGCTCCCCGGTGCTCGCGAAGCGGGGAGGGGCGAGGCATGGGCCTCAGCTCAGGACCTCGGTGCAGTGCATGGGCAGTCGCGCCGGGGCTTGGGTGTCGTGTCCGCACTATCAGGCGGTTTCCATCTCCCTCACTGCCGTCCGCTCGGCCATATCGACGGCAGCCCATTGCCGGAACCATTGGCGTCACCAAGCGGGGCTCAGAGGAGGAGACAGGATGCCGACTTACCTTTCCCCAGGCGTCTACGTCGAGGAAATGGAGGCGAGTTCGCGCCCCATCGAAGGCGTGGGCACGGCCGTGGCTGCATTCGTCGGGCTGGCAGCCGAGGGGCCTGTCAACGTCCCGACGCTGGTGACGAATTGGAGCCAGTTCACGCAGATCTTCGGGGACTTCACCGAGGGCTCGTATCTCGCGCACGCCGTCTACGGATACTTCATGAACGGCGGTGGCAGCTGCTACGTCGTCCGGATCGGTGCTGTTGTCGAGACCGATCCCGCAACCGACGCCTCCGGCGGCAAGGTGATCGGATCCAGCGGCAGCGGCATTGCGGGCAAGAGGATCGCCGGCAAGACGCTCAAGACGTTGCAGGCAGGCCCGGCGATTGCGCTCGGGCGGTTCAAGGTCTCTGCGCTCGACAGCAGCCAGGACGGCGAGGTCACCGTCGAAGTGGCGGACCCTGAGGGGGATTCCCCGCCCGAGCAGGCGTTCAAGCTGGTGGTGCGCAAGGCTGGCAAGGTCGAGGAGAGCTTCGACGTGTCGGCGAAGAAGAGCCAGCGCAACTACGTCGCCACCGTGGTACGAGAGCGCTCCAAGCTGATCACCGTCGAGGAGCCCGCCACCACCGGGGCGCTGGTCCGGCCGGAGAAGCAGACCGTGGCGCTGGCTCCCTCAGACCCGCCGGGTGTGACTCCTGAGCACATGTCGCCGGATGACTACGTGGGCAGCGTCGCGGACCGCAGCGGCTTCTCCGGGCTGGAGGCGGTGGACGAGGTCACCATGATCGCCGTTCCGGACCTGATGAGCGCCTACCAGCAGGGCGTGATCGACATGGAGGGTGTCAAGGCGGTCCAGCTCGCGATGATCGCCCACTGCGAACTGATGGGTGATCGCGTGGCGGTCCTCGACGCGCCTCCCAATCTCTCACCGCAGGCGGTCAAGGAATGGCGGGTGGATGAGGCCGGCTACGACTCGAAGTACGCCGCCCTGTACTACCCGTGGGTCAAGGTCTTCGACCCGGTGGCCGGCAAGGCCCGCTCGGTGCCGCCCAGCGGCCACGTAGCCGGTATGTGGGCACGCAACGATGAGGCGCGCGGGGTACACAAGGCTCCGGCCAACGAGGTGGTGCGCGGTGCCGTCTCCCTGGACACACAGCTCACCAAGGCCGAACACGACCTGCTCAACCCGCTGGGCATCAACTGCATCCGCGCTTTTCCGGGGCGGGGGATCCGGGTCTGGGGGGCGCGGACGCTCTCTTCGGACCCGGCCTGGCGGTACCTCAACGTGCGGCGGCTCTTCAACTACCTGGAGGAGTCGATCCTCAGTGGCACCCAGTGGGTGGTGTTCGAGCCCAACGACGACGCGTTGTGGGCGCGCGTCCGCCGCACCATCGCCGCGTTCCTGGTCAATGAGTGGCGTAAGGGCGCACTGTTCGGGCTGACTCCGGACGAGGCCTTCTACGTCAAGTGTGACCGGGAGACGAATCCAGCCGAGGGCATCGACTCCGGGCAGGTCGTCTGCGAGGTCGGCGTCGCGCCGGTCAAGCCGGCCGAGTTCGTCATCTTCCGGCTGGCGCAGCTCTCCAGCGGCACCAGCCTCGTCAGCGAGTGATCCCCATTCATCGAAAGGCGGTAGCCAGCCATGCCACTTCCCGAGTCCGACAGTTCGGTCGGCCACTCCTTCGGCCTCGAGGTCGACGGCGTCCAGATTAAGCACATCAATGAGGTCTCAGGTCTGAAGATGGAGCAGGACGTCATTGAGCTGAAGCAGAACACCCCGGACGGAAAGTACGTCATCAAGAAGCTGCCCGGCCGTCCGAAGGCCGGGGAGGTCACACTGACCCGAGGCCTTACCGGTGACGACGGCTTCCAGAAGTGGATGAAGGCGTCCCGGTTCGGCAAGATGACGGAGGCGCGCAAGGGCGGCGCGATCATCGTCTACGACTACGAAGGTCAGGCGATCAAGCGCTACAAGCTCACCAACGCCTGGGCGAAGAGCCTGGAGATCGGCTCGCTCAAAGCCGGTGACACCAGCGTGCTCACGGAGAAGCTCGTCGTCACCTACGAATCGATGGATGCCGAGTAATGCGGCGTCTCAAGGCCCCAGCTGACGACGATACGCCGGCGACGGCTGGGGACGCCCAGGAGCGGGTTGCCCTGCGTACCGAGTTCGCCTTCGAGTTGCCGCACGGCTATGCCGACGCCTCGGGTACGGTCCACCGGTCCGGCGTCATGCGGCTGGCCACCGCCCGGGACGAGCTGGTGCCGCTTCGCGACGACCGGGTCCGGGAGAATCCGGCCTACCTCTCGGTCGTCCTGCTCGGCCGGGTGGTGACCCGGCTTGGCACGATCGAGGACATTCACGCCGGAATCGTCGAGAACCTGTTCGCTTGCGACCTGGCGTTTCTCCAGGATTTCTATCGGCGGATCAATGCTGAAGGGCACACCAAGGCCTCGGTCACCTGCCCGTCGTGCCAGGAGACGTTCGCCGTCGAGCTCGCGGGCAGCCGCCTGGGGGAATCGTGACGTACGCGGTCGACCGCCTCTACGAGGAAGTCGCGTACGTCGCCTACCACTTCCACTGGCCGCTGGACGACATCCTCGGCCTCGAGCACACCGAGCGGCTGCGCTACGTCCAGCAGATCGCGCGCATCAACACACGAGCCGTGGGAAGGGGGTGAACCTCAATGAGCCTGTGGGACAGGTTGCGGGGCCGTGGCTCGGCCCCGCCCGGTACGGGGGCCGGCGCCCGGCGCGGTGCCCCGACGCCCGGCGTGTCCGGTCCGGGCCGGGGGGCGGCCTGGCGTGATCTGCCGCCGATACAGCGCATCGTCACCGGAGTGGAACTCACCAGCGGCCCGGCGGAGTTCCCGTCCGCTTTGTCGTCCTGGCAAAACCCCTCCTTCCTCGCTCCGCTGGGGCACCTCGTCAGTGCGGAGTCACCCGCCGGCCTCGCCCATGGGCTGCTGCGGCCGGCGGAACCGGATCACACGGCGCTGCGCGAGGCGTACCCTCCGGCCCCGACGCTGCCGGTAGCGCAGCGCACCACGGGGACCGGCCGACGTGTTCCGCCGATCGTCACCCCCCTGGCCACCTCGTCTGTGGCAGCTTCGGCCCCGGCCGCGGTCGGCGGTGCGTATGAGCCCTCGGGCTCGGCCGTCGCCGCTCGGGTGCCCGATTCCGGCCTGTCGACGGTGGCGCGAGCGGTCGATCTGTCCGGCCTGCAGGTGTCCTCGGCGGTGCCCTCCGCCGTGACGGCGCCAGTTGATGGGCCTGCGGACCCGCCCGCGGTGGCGGAGCCGACGCACCTGAGCAATGCCCCGCGCCTGCCGGGTGCGGGGGTGAATGCTCGGCCGGAACCGGAACCGCAGACGGAGCGGCCCGTCCTCGCACAGAGGTCCATCGCCCGCGAGCCCGCGCCCGGCAACCTGCCACTCGTGTCGGGGGACAGTGCGTCGTCAGGTGCTGTGCCGCCGTCGGCGGACTCGACCGGGTCTGCCGCACCGCGGCGGCTGGGTCTGGGTGCGCCTCTGCCCGCAACCCCGGTGCCCGTGCAGCTCAAGCCCGATGCGGGCCCGCCCGGCACGGACCCGGTGCCTGAGGCGGGCCTTCCGGGGCCGTCCGGGCCCCTTCCACTTGCCCGCACGGCGGACCCATCGCCGGCCGTACCCCAGGACCAGTCCAGCGTGACCGGGCCTGTGGCGCAGGCAGATCCGGTCCTTGTGCGGCCTTCTGCCTTGACGGAAACGAGCGTCGAGGAAGCCAGGCAGTCGGCCGAACCCCCGTCTGCGGCCCACGGTGCGGCGGAGCATGGAGATCCGGTCGCGCTCCTGGTCGGCGAGGGCCCGCCACTCGTCCAACGGCAGTCCGAACCTGGCGTATCCACGACGCATGCACAGGCGCCCTCCGCCGAAGACGCTACGCCGCTGTCGGTGGTGAGCCGGCGAGCGCCGACGGATCCGCGCGATCGTGAGCGGCCTGCCGGACCGGTCGACCGTGTGGATCACCAACGGGTTCCCCTCTCCGAGAATCCAGTGTCCTCGGTGCACGATCAGGCGGGGCATGCCGGGCGTTTCGGGGCCACCGGGCCGGTTGTGCAGTTGCTGGCCGAACGCCCGCTTGCCCTGCACACCGTGCCTAAGCCCTCGGCCATTGCGGCCTGGCGACCACCCCGCCCTCCCTCAGCGGGGGTGGTGAACCGGCAGACGGCCGCGCCGGCTGAAGTGGCCAGGGTGCAACCGCTCCAGCGATCGGCGGCCGCACACGGAGTCGTCCTTCACCCAGGGCCCCTTGGGCAGGCGTCCGGGCCGGGACTGTTTCCCGCGCAGTCGGCGTCGCCGCATCCGGAGCAGCCAACAGCGGTGATCTCCCGGTTCACCGCGCCGGGCGGCGGTCCGACCGACTCGGCCGCGGGTCGCCTCGCCTCCCTGCCGTCGGCGGCTGGGCCCGCGCTGGTCCAGCGGACGGTTCTGGGGGCGCTATCTGGATCTGTCCCGCCCATGCCCGTATCTCTCCCTGATGCCGGGAGGGTCGCGGTCGAGGCGGGCATCACGGAGCGGATGCCGGGTGGGTCGGTGGTTTTCAGCCAGGCGGCAGAGCCTCCACCGACTGTGCCGCCTGTGCAACGCGCGGCGGAGGAACCTCCTGTCTCCTCGCCGCCCCCGGAGCCGGCAGCCGAGGACCCGGCCGAGGCCGGACACGGTGCTGAGCTTCGCGCGGAGCATCACGGTCGCATCGGTACCGGTTCCGCTGCGGCCGCGGGCGGCAACGGGACGCACGACACCGAAGAGCTTGTGCAGCGGCTCTTCCACCCGCTGAGCCGCCTGCTCCAGGCGGAGCTGCGGTTGGACCGGGAACGTGCCGGACGACGGCTCGACATCAGGCACTGACACACCACAACGGACCGGCAGAGCACTTAGAAGGACGGAGGGCGGCATGCCCGCAGATGACCCCGCGGTCAGCGTCTGCTTCGCGGTCAAGATCGATGACGTGAGCCTGGGCTCGTTCAACAGTTGCGAAGGACTCGGCTGCGAGGTGGTGATGGAGCAGCGCGAGGAAGGCGGCAACAACGGCTTCGTCTGGCAGCTGCCCACCCGCCTGAAATATCCGAACGTCAAGTTCAGCCGACCCATCACCGCCGACACCCAGAAGGTGGCGGCATGGTTCGCCAGCATGACAGCGGTGGTGACCCGTCACACCGCCCAGATCATGGCGATGCGGGCCGACGGCAGCGTGGTGGCGGAATGGAGCCTGTTCGGCGTCGTGCCAGTTCGGTGGCAGGGCCCGTCGCTGAGCACCGACTCGGCGAAGGTCGCCACCGAGACCATTGAGATCGCCCACCACGGCTTCGTCCAATCGGGCCGGAGCTGAGGGGAAGTCCCATGACCGTACCGATCCCCTTCGTTCCGGCGGTGCCCAGCATGGGTCCTGGCACCGGAGGCGGCATACCGCCCAAACTCGAGCGCGCCTTCCTGGAGTTGCGCCAGCCGCCCGCCGACGGCAATACGACGAACCCCGGCCCTCCGATGGGCCGCATCACCTTCCAGTTCAATCCCAAAGAGCTGAGCCTGACGAAATCGGCCAAATGGGTGCGCAAGACTGCACGGGGTGCCAAGACGGCCGGACCACCGGAGTTCAACGGCGCCGAGCCGAGCAAGCTCACCTTGGAAATGTTCCTCGACGCCACCGACACCCATGACGGCCACGTCGTCAAGACGGTCAAGCAGCTCACCGACTGCTGCATACCGACGAGCGAGAGCCGCCAGCAGAAGAAGGCCTCGCCACCGTGGGTGATCTTCTACTGGGGCCGGTTCACCGGGTTCACGGCGTACGTGAGCCAGGTACAGGTGAAGTACTCGCTGTTCGGCCCTGGAGGGCAGCCGCTGCGCGCCACGTGCCAGGTCACGCTCGAAGAGATCAGTGGCGAGACCCCTGGCCAGAACCCCACCTCGGGAGCACTGGCCGCTCGTCGAGTGCATCGGGTGGTCGACGGGGACACCGTTGCCTCGCTGGCCTGGCGGGAGTACGGCAGCCCGAACGCCTGGCGGGCCATCGCCGAGGCCAACGGTATCGACGACCCCATGCGCCTGCGCCCAGGTACCGAACTGCTGCTTCCCGGCGGCGACGAACTGCGGGAGTCGGCGTGATGCGCCACCGAGAGGAAGGGAGACAGGCGTGGCCGGCGAAACGTTCACCAACGCGCTGATCGTGGAGGCCGACGGCCGGCCGCTGCCCGCCGACATCGCGGTCCGGCTTGTCGCCGGGTACGTCGACGACAGCTCCACCGTGCCCGACATGTTCCTGCTGCGCTTCCGTGACCCCGACCACACGGTGCTGTCCTCGACCGGCATCTCGATCGGCAGCCCGGTCAAGCTGTACGCGAAGGCCGGCGACCATCCGGTGCAGGAACTGCTGCTCGCCGGCGAAGTCACCGCCCTCGAGGGCGAGATGGACGCCGGCGGCACGTTCACTGTCGTGCGGGGTCTCGACCACTCACACCGTCTCTTCCGCGGCCGGCGGGTGGCCAGCTACAAGCAGATGACGGTCTCCGACATCGCGGTCGCGGTCGCCAACCGTGCGGGCCTGCGGATCGGCCGGGTTGACCCGACGACCGAGGTGCTCGACCAGGTCATCCAGCCCAATATCACCGACTGGGAATTCATCCGGACACTGGCCGAGGAGGTCGGCGCGGAAGTCGTCGTCCTGCAAGAGCAGTTCCAGTTCCGCATGCCCGCCCAGGCGGCTCACGCACCCGGGGTGTCGACACCGGTGGAACAGAGCCCGTTCGTACTGGAGAAGGGCCGCAACCTGCTGACGTGCCGCGCCGCGGTGACCTCGGTCGATCAGGTGCAGCAAATCGAGGTGCGCGGGTGGGACGTCAAGGACAAGCGGGCCGTGGTCGGCCGCGCACAGGCGCAGACCACCGAGGCTTTCTCGCTCGGCATGGCTCCTGGTGATGTGGTCCGCCCGTTCGGTGACTCCACCTTCGTCACCACGGACACCCCTTACACCACGCAGAACCAGGTCGACGCCGCCGCACAGGCCCTGGCGGCCACCGTCGCCGGATCCTTTGCCGAGCTGGAGGCAGTGGCCATGGGGAACCCTCAGCTGCGTGCCGGCAAACCGGTGACGCTCACCGAAGTGGGCAGACCCTTCGAGGGCAAGTACACGATCACCGGGAGCCGCCACGTCTTCGATCCTGCTCACGGCTACCAGACGTGGATCACCGTCAAAGGAGCCGCCGAAAGCTCGTTGTTCGGGCTTACTTCCGGCGGTGGTTCGCTGACCCGCATGCCGCGCGTACCAGGCCTGGTCACCGCCACCGTCAGCGACACCAAGGATCCCGATCAGCAGGGGCGCGTCAAGCTCTGCTTCCCCTGGCTCTCCCCGGACTACGTGAGCGACTGGGCCCGGACGGCGCAGCTCGGCGGCAAGAACGGCGGCGGCGTCTTCGGAGCCGAGGTCGGGGACGAGGTGCTGGTCGGCTTCGAACAGGGCTGTCTGGACCGGCCGTACGTGGTCGGCGGCCTCTACAACGGGGTTGACAAGCCCTCGTCCCACGAAACCGATCTGGTGGACCGGACAAGCGGCGCGGTGAACCGGCGCGCCTTCGTCGCCCGCAGCGGCCACGCCATCGAGATGTTCGACTGCGCCAGCGGCCCCAAGGGCGTCCGGGTCATGACCGGTGACGGGAAGCTCAAGCTCGATCTCGACCAGAAGAACACGCAGATCACCGTGCACAGCGACGGATCGGTGGTGATCGAGGCCAAGCAGAAGGTCACCGTCAAGGCCGACCAGGGCGTGCGCGTCGACGCCGGCTCCGGTGAGCTCGAGCTCACCGGCCAGTCCGTCTCGGTGACCGGCCGGTCCGGCGTGCGGGTCGACGGCGGCCCGTCCTGCTCCATCCAAGCCTCACTCGTCCGGATCAACTGAAGGAGGTATCCATGCCACCAGCAGCCCGCGTCGGTGATCCCACCGGGCACCCGGGCGTCATCGGGCCGCCGGGGGAGCCGAGCGTTCTCATCGCAGGCCGGCCTGCGGCGGTCGTGGGAACCCCGCACGTGTGTATGTTCCCCCCGCCACTCCTGCACCCTCCGACGGCGGTTGGTCCTCCCGGCTGCCCGTCCGTCCTGATCGGGGGCCGTCCGGCCGCCCGCGTAGGCGACATAGCCCTGTGCGGAGCACCCATCATCGCCGGCAGTCCGTCCGTCCTGATCGGGGGCTAGCAGATGGGCACGCAATTCATTGGGGCCGGCTGGGCCTTCCCGGCACGCACCGACACCACAGGCGCAATCGCGCTGGTCACCCACGACCGCGAGATCGAAGAGAGCATCCACCTCATCCTCGGAACCTCGCCCGGCGAGCGCCCGATGCGCCCCGATTTCGGCTGCGCCATTCACGACTTCGTCTTCGCTCCTGGCGACGCCGCGACGGCCGGGCAACTCGCCTACGAGGTGCGCAAGTCGCTGGAACGCTGGGAGCCGCGTATCGACACCGAGAGCGTTGAGGTGAGCTTCGACAATGCGGACTCGGGGACGCTCTACCTCGACATCCACTATGTCATCCGCGGCACCAACGATCCCCGCAACCTGGTCTTCCCGTTCTACGTGATCCCGTCGCATGGCGATGAGGCTCGCGGCCCAGCGCCGGCTCCGAAGAGGGACACTGATGCTGCCGTCACCCAATCTTGACGACCGACGTTTCCAGGACCTGGTGGACGAGTCCAAGCGCTTCGTCCAGCGGCGGTGCCCGGAGTGGAGCGACCACAACGTCTCCGATCCCGGGGTTACGCTGATCGAGACGTTTGCCTATGTGGTCGACCAGCTGATGTACCGGCTGAACCGCGTCCCGGACAAGAACTACCTGGCCTTCCTCGATCTGATCGGGGTGCAACTGTTCCCCCCGACAGCGGCCCGCGCCGACGTCACACTCTTGCTGTCGTCACCCCAGGAGGAGACCGTCCTCATCCCGGCGGGCACCGAGGTGGCGACTACTCGCACCGAGACCGAGGACGCGGTGGTGTTCTCCACTGCCCGGCAACTTCCCATCGTCCCCTGTGCGTTCTCCTGCCTGGTCACCGCGTCCCACGACGGGGAGCCGTTCGATCGGACCGAGGAGGTCATCGACGGCAGGGACGTACCGTGCTTCTCGGCGGCGCCGGCCGAGGGCGATGTGCTGCTGGTGGGGTTGTCGGAGGCGGTCCCTTCCTGCGCGGTGGTGCTGCGTCTGGACTCCGACGTCGAGGGCGTGGGCGTCGACCCAAGACAGCCACCTCTGGTGTGGGAGGCCTGGGACGGCGCCGACTGGACGGCGTGCGAGGTCGACCGGGACGAGACGGGTGGGCTGAACCGGCCAGGCCAGGTGGTGCTGCACGTTCCGCCCACCCACGCAGTCTCGGTGGTGGCACGCCGCCGCGCAGGCTGGCTGCGGTGCCGGGCCGTGCAGCCCGAGCCCGGCCAGCCGTTCTACTCGGCGTCACCCACGGTGCGGGCCGTGACAGCCTTCACCATCGGCGGCACCGTCCAGGCCTTCAACACCAAAGCAGTCAACAACGAGGATCTCGGGGTCTGCGAGGGCGTGCCAGGGCAGCGCTTCACGGTCAGCCGTCCCCCGGTCATCCCGTCCGGCGAGCCGTTCGTCGTCGAAGTCGCCGCCGATAACGGATGGCAGGCATGGACCGAAGTGGACAGCTTCGCCGAATCCGGCCCCACCGACCGGCACATCAGACTCGATCACACCACGGGCGAGGTGGCCTTCCCGCCGGCGGTGCGGGAACCCGACGGATCCTTGCGGCACTACGGGGCCGTGCCGCCCAAAGGCGCGCCCGTGCGGGTGGTGCGCTATCACAACGGCGGCGGCCGACGTGGCAACGTGGCCCGCGGCGCCATCCGCGTACTGCGCAGCTCGGTGCCTTACGTCGCCCAGGTCGAGAACCGGCGGCCGGCCCTCGGGGGCACCGATGGTGAGGACATCGAGAACGCCAAGGTGCGCGGCCCGATGACGCTGCGGACGCGGGATCGCGCCATCACCGTCGAGGACTACGAGTACCTGGCCCAGCAGGCCGCGCCGGGCGCAGCCCGAGTGCGCTGCGTTCCCGCCGGCCAGGGCGCCGAGGAGGGGGGCGTGCGTGTCCTCGTCGTGCCTCATGTGGTGGAAGTCGGCGACGGCGAGATCCGCTTCGCGGATCTCGTCCCTCCGGACGACATGCTGGCCGCGATCAGCCGGCGATTGGATGTCTGCCGTCCGATCGGTGCCCGGATCTGTGTCGAGCCGCCGTTCTACCAGGGCATCACCGTGGTCGCCCAGTTGCAGGCCCGAGCGCATGTGAGGCAGGAACGCCTCCGCATTCAGGCTCTCGCCGCACTGTACTCCTACTTCAACCCGCTGACCGGGGGGGCGGAAGGCACCGGATGGCCCTTCGGGCGGCCGGTCCAGGCAGGGGAGGTCTTCGCGGTGCTACAGCGCCTGCCCGGCGTCGAACTCGTCGAGGATGTCCGGCTCTTCCCGGCTGACCCGCTCACAGGAGAACGCGGCGCTCCCGTGCCCAAGGTGGTGCTCGACCCGCACGCACTCGTCTACTCCTTCGAGCACCAAGTCAGGCTCGTCGGAACTTGAGGGGAGGAGACTCATGCGCGCACACGTACCTGAGCTGGAATCACCGTACCCTCTGGGGTCGCAATTGCCCGCCATCTACGCTGATGATGGGCTGACCCAGAGAATGACCGACGCCTTCGACGAGGTGTTGGCTCCCGTCCTGTCGACGCTGGACAATCTCACTGCCTACTTCGCCCCCTTTCTGGCCCCTGCCGATGTTCTGGCCTGGCTGGCCGGATGGGTCGGAGCGACCATCGACGTCGACTGGCCCTTGGAACGGCAGCGGGAGGCTGTGGCCTGCGCGGTCGCCCTCCATCGCCGTCGAGGCACCCCCCGCGGCCTGGCCGAGCAGGTGGAAGTGGTCTTCGGTATCGCTCCAGAGATTGAGGAAAGCGGCGGCGCATGCTGGTCCGTGGCTCCGGGCGGACCGCTGCCCGGTCAGTCACAGCCGCGGCTGACCGTGCGACTGCGCGTGCCCGACTCCGCACCGATCGATCGGCGTGCCGTCGACAGGGTGGTAGCTGCCAATCGCCCCGCGCACATTCCCTACGTGGTGGAAATGGAACGCGCGGAGCCTCACTCGCCGGACGAACAGCCCGAAGGTCCACGAGCCTGACTTCGGCGAGGTGATCGCGGGAACCGGTGTCGGCCGGACGGTGCCCGCCCGGACCGTCTCCGCCTTGGTGCATGACTGCTGGAGGCCACTGCGGCCGGCTGATTGCAGAGAAGTGATGCTGATGCGAAGAGGAGTTGCTTCATGGTGATTTGTGCGCAGTGTGGCGCCCGAGTTACGGAAGGAGGGCGCTTCTGCGCGATCTGCGGGGCATATCTCGAGTGGGACGGCGTGCGGCTGCCGGACCAACCGGCATCGGGAACGGCCTCCACCTCCCCCGTCGACACCCCGGACCGTACCCCTGTCCATACCCAGTTCCATCACCCGCCCCGGGAGGCCGTGCCGCGGCGAGGGCTGATCCAACGGGTGCGTTTCGCCATGGGATGGGGGTACCGGGCCACATCAACGGCGGGGATGGCTGTACCGACCGGCGCTTTCTCGGTACACCCTGTGCCCCCGATACGCCCGGTGGCCCCGTCGGTACCTCCAATGCCCGTGATACCCCCGGAGGCACCACTGGGGGCGCTGTCGGTACCCCTTGTGCCCCCGATGCCCATGGCGGCGCCACTCGGGACACCTGGTGCCACCAGTCAAGATGCATCCCGAGCCGCCGCTGAGGGCGCCGCTGAGGGCGCCCCCGGGCAGACTCGATCTCCCGCCGCCACAGCTCCGCCTTCTACGGCCGATGCCAGCACCACGGCCGATCCGCCACGCCGCGAGCGGCGGACCGGTGGCGAGGCCGCGGCGGATGCCCACACAGCGTCCGCGCTGAATCGAGGCGGTATTGAGGACAACGAGTTCGCCCGCTCCGCGGCCCTCTTGATGCCCCGCGACCCCGACACGTCACCGGCCGGTCCGCGAGACGACCACCGCCAGCCGGAAGCGGTGCGGCCAGGGGAGCGAAGCCGCCCGCGCCCGCAGGTGCGGGCGCCCGTCGACGAGGCCGCCCTCACCCCCGGGGACCTGATCTGCGGCGCATGCGGGGCGGGAAACGCATCGTCCCGCAACTTCTGCCGCCGGTGCGCCGCTTCGCTGGCCGACGCTGTGATCGTTCCCCCGCCGCCGTGGTGGCACAGGTCGTTCAACCGCCGGGCCTCCTTCCACGCCGGGGATCGCCGGCGTCGGCGGGTGCTGCGCATGCGGTGGCTCGTGCCGCTGGCGGTCTTGCTCACGCTGGCGTGCGTCGTCTACCTCACCCGAGTCCAGATCCAAGCGGGCGTCGAAGCGGTTAAGGACAAGCTTGCCAAACCGCGGCAGATCCATCCGCTCGCAGATCGGCAGCGCGCTTCGAGCGCCGCACCGGGCCGCTCGGCGACTCTGGCTTTCGATGGGACGACCAACGAGTACTGGGCACCGAACCTGCGGGGCAAGGCAGAGGGCGAATTCCTCGAAGTCGACTTCGCCCGCCCCTTCCGGCTGGTGGAGATCCACATCTTCCCCGGCGCATCAACCAACGAGCAGGTCTTTCTCTCACAGCGCCGCCCGGCCGAGCTGAAGATCGCAGCCGTCTCCGCCAAGGGCACGAAGACGAAGACCGCGCAACTGGCTGACCTCCCAGGCGAGCAGGTCGTTCGGATGCCCGTGAGCGACGTGAAGCACGTCCGGCTGACCGTGACGAACAGCCTGGGCCCCAAGGACCGCCGCGTGGCCATCGCCGAGGTCGCATTTTTCATGCGGCCGTGAACCCCTCCAGCGATCCCATGATTGAGGAACCGAAAATGTCATCGATGCGCATAATGACCTTCCGCCGCGTGGTCACTGTCGTCGCGGCGGTGTGCGTCGCGGCGGTGTTGCTGCCCGGCTCTCCACGAATGACGTCCGAGGAGCGATCGGCCCGGCCGTCGCGAGTGGCAGTTCACGTGGTTGAGGATCGCAAGTGGGTCGACGGCGCTTGTTCGCCCTGCGGCCCCACCGCGACCAACCAGTCGCTGTCGGCACCAATCGGGACCAGAACCTTGCCCACCGGCGGCGATGGCTTCACCCCGATCTTGTACCGGCCGGACCCCAAGACGTTGGAGGTGTGGAACCTCTACCACCATGGCGAGGCGGCGTTGAGCAAACCGAAGATCGTCTGCGGCGATGCGACGAATGGCAAGCCCTGTCAGGGTGGCCCCTGGCCAAAGCCGCTCAACACCGTGCCCGGGCCGCTTGGCTCGGCCGGCGTCGGGGACATCTCGACCGCTCTCGTTCCGCAGTACGTCTTCGACCCGAAACGGCCTGGCGTGTTGTACTACCCGGCTGTGACCGCCACCGCAGTCGGGATCGGTTGCGTCGACCTCGGCAACCGCTCCAACTGCGGATTCATCTCCCTCCAGCCGAGGGGCGGGACACCGTCGAGTGTCAACGGGATCGGTGGAGTGGTGGCGCTGGGAGGGAAGGTTTACGCCGCCAGCACCACAGGCCAGGCGCTGTGCATGGTGATGGCTACCGGGGATCCCTGCGAGGGGCAGCCATACGACCCCGTCGTGCCGCCCAACGACGACAAGTCGAGCCTCGGCCAGTACAACTATGGCGGGGCGATGTCAGTGATCCGGGGGAAGATCTATGTGACCTCTTCCCCCAAGGTCGGCTATTCCACCACCGACGGTCCGCCGGTCATGGGTTGCTTCGACCCGGCTACTGGGACCGCTTGCAACGGGTGGCAGGAGAAGCACCCCCTGGGTGCGGACGGAGGCTACTGGACGTACTCCGTATTCCCCTACTACCGCTCTGGCACGGCGATCGGGGTGTGTGCCGGCGTCAGCGGCCCTGCCCCGGTGACCTTCGTGTGTTATGACGTCAACGGCTCTTCGATCGCCCCACCGGCCAAGCTCAACACAATTGTGCCGCCCGACTGGCATGTGAACACGTTCAACCCTGCAACGGTCACCGCGCTCAACGGCGAGCTGCGCAGCTATTTCCCCTTCATGGGGGCGACGCCCGGTGCCACGTCCTGTTACGACTGGACGAACTTCAGGCCGTGCAAGGGGTTCCCGAGCCCTACCGGCCATCCAGGCGTGAACGGGGGGCATACCAAGGACTACGGCTACACCCACGATCCGGACACTCAGTGCCTGCTGGGCCTGGGCGACGCCCAGGTGCTCTTCTCGATGGACCCGGCCACCGGATCAGCTCCATGCCTGCGCAGCGGAGCCTCGGCAACCCTGGACCTCAGGCCGTTCCGCTGTGACGGGAACACGACCATGGGGCAGACGTACACCAAGGCATCGCTGGAAAGAATCAACCTTGCCAATGTCAACCTGGCCGCTTCCACCGCGACCGTCAGCGATCCCAACGGCACCGTCGTCGCCAAGTTGGCCTTCTCACCCCAAGGGACGGTCGACCTTTCCCGCATCTCCTCAACGGAGCATCCGGCAATCAAGGTCACCGCGCACCTCGTCCTCCACAACGACAGCGACTTCACCGGCAGCCGGCGCCCTGTCCTCCGTATCGGCTCGCGAGGGGACGCGTCGCGTATCTGCTGTCTGGAGAACCGTGCATGACACATGGTGGGTCAGCCAACGTGCCCTTGGGCCCTACCTCCGCTGGCCGCGGATGGGCAACAGGGCTTGGGGCTGACCAGGCGAGCACACCGTGGGCACGGTCAGGACGTCGGGCGGGCGAAGTGCACACGGCTCCGAGGCCTCCCTGGTGCTTCACGAGCAGGCCTAGAGAGTGCGGGGCGAGTTGGAAGGCGGTGGGCCATGCGTGACCACGACTACAATCCGGACCACTCCGGGGCAGGACCGAAGTCCGACCACGTTGAGCGAGCTGATCCGGGCAGGGTGTACCGGGCGGCTGGAGCGGGCCGATTGCGTGCGGTGGGCGTCTCGGGGCTGCTGAGCCTGCAGCGCACCATTGGTAACGCCGCTGTCACTCACCTCCTCCAGCGTGCCCGCGCCGTGGAAGCCGAAGCCGTCCATGAGGAGTTGCCTCGTTCTCCGGTGTTGGATGTGGTGGGCAAGGGGGGCGGGCGGCCGATGGATGGAGCGCTTCGTGTGGAGATGGAGGCTCGCTTGGGTGACTCCTTCGGGGACGTGCGTATCCACACCGATTCCAAGGCCAAGGCTTCCGCCAAGGCGGTGCAGGCCAAGGCCTACACCGTCGGGAACGAGATCGTCTTCGGTGATGGCGTCTACAACCCCGGCTCGGCTGCGGGCAAGCACACCGTCGCGCATGAGCTCACGCACGTCCAGCAGCAACGCTCCGGACCGGTTGCCGGCACCTCCACCGGGGATGGCGTGGCCATCAGCGACCCGGTCGATTCCTTTGAACAAGCCGCTGAAGCCAATGCGGTCAAGGTCATGTCCGGCGACGCCCCCGCCACACCGCCCTCAGTCGGTGCTGGGATCGCCGCAGCCCGCTCCGCGGTCCAGCGCAGCACTGGTGAGGAAGTGGACACCGAAGACGAACAACCCCTGCAACGCTGCCCGCACCCCGCAGACGAGCAGGCGCTTCAGCGCTGCCCCGACCAACCGCACGCGCAGGAGGTGCGGGTACAACGCTGCCCGCACCCCGAAGACGAGCAGGCCATTCAGCGCTGCCCTGATGAGGCGCCCGCTGAGGAACGGGTACGTGTTCAGCGCGAGAGCGCAAATGTGTCCCTTTACCATACGCCCGGCTGCGGACAGCCCGGCGCCCTACCCTGTGACCCTGGTCATTTGGAGCAACAGGCAGAGAATGCTAGGCCGATCGTGGAATTCGCATCGCGTCCCATAGAGGCAATGGCAGAGAACATCGGATGCGCGGTGGAGGGCACACCTGACCCCGGTACAGACCCGCATCTGAAGGTTGAGTGGAGCGAATCCGAAAAAGACTGGATGGTCGGAGGCCGCCTCTTGAGGGAGGCTCCATCGGGACCCAGTTGGAGCCTTGCCGATGCGGAAAGCTGGCCTGTGACTCAGGTGGGCAGCGCCGCAGTGGGGAACTGGATATATCCAGGCTTTCCGACGCCCTGCTACAGAACGGACGTAGGGTACAGCGATTGGTCCGATCGGAAATCATTCGTGGTGAGTGTGCGTCGTTTTTCGACGGGGGAAAGTTCCGCGAAGGCTGGTGCCGGGATTTTCGAAGGCCTCTCGGTGTTTACGCCTACGGGGGGTGCTGGTCGTGGGCTGGCAGCCAGCGCCGCGAAAGGAGGGTCCAAGGCCGCGGGGGAAGCCGTGGCGGGTGTGAAGGCTGCAGGCAGGTCGGCGACGACCGCCACGGAAAATGCTGCAACGAGAGCTACTGGGGGCGGGAAGGCTGCCGGGCGAGCCGGTCAGGGAGACAGGATCATCTCTGACCCGGCGCCCGACCTGCAGCTTGGGGACGCGGGCAACATCCTGGACAGGCTTCCGAAAGCCGAACAGGAGGGGCTCAAGACCCAAGCCAGGCAAATCATGCAGCATCACGACCGTTTCACGCTTTCCCAGGGCCACGCTGGGAGTGAGATGGCCGCTACCGTGAATGATCACCTGATCCGCATTGCCGCCGAGCTGAAGCAGAAAGGCCGCGATGCCGCCGTCGCATTCGCGAAGCGATTGAACCAGGAACGCGGCGGCACCAATCCAGGCGCCCTTCATGGCGGCGCACCCGTCAAAGATGCTGCAGACGTAAAATCAGGGCCCGCGCAGACGGGTAATGCAGAGGAGCACAGGTCATCTGGAACAGGCCAACAGGCAGGGCCCATCGAACATGCTGGACCGTCGGCGGCTTCGGCAGGCAAGGGGGCCGCACCGGACGCCTCCACGCGATGGAGTAACTACCTGACCGACATGAAGACTGGCGAGCAAGAGATTTCCAAAGTCACCGGCGGGTCTCCCGTGATGAAGGCGTTCGGCGACAATGCCGAACTGGAACACTTCTACGACTTGGAGGAGACCACAGCGGGTTATAGGCGGCCGGCCACGCCCGACGAGAAAGGCGTAGGCGCCCACTTCGAGAATTCTTACGGGAAGACCAAGGATGGCAAGGGAATTGCCGTCATGATGGAGAACTACCGGTACAGCTCGCCGAATAAATGGTTTGCGAGCGAAGCATTCATGAACGAGTGGGCGACCGCAAACAGGCTGTTCAAGGAACCAGGCGTGGGCAATCTCTCGAGGAGTCAGCTGGCCAAAAAGGGGCGTGAACTCCTCAGGGCGCCCAAGGGTCCCCAAGATCTGCCGGACGAGCTGCCCTCCACAATCTACCGCCGAAACATCGACAATCCGGATACAAAAAAGACTCTGGGTGAATTGCTGGGCCAGCAAACACGCCTGGATTTCCGTGAGGGAGACGCGGCTTACCTGAAGGTTATGACGTCGACAGTCAACGGAAAGACAACCGGAAATATCGTCACTACGTTCAATAGCCTGAAGGGGCTTCCCGAGGAGGGGGCCAGAGGATTCCATATATCCAGCGGGTCGATAGTCAAGGATGGTACCAATCTGCACCTCCGCTTCAACATTGAGCGACGCACAGGATTGTAGAGGCCCTTGTTCCCGCCGTCGCCGGAGGGGGGCTCGAACCCGAGCTTGGAGGACTGCGAGGGCAGCAGGTGGGGTGGCCGCCGACGGAATGACGGCGAGTGCCAGATCGAGAAGGCGGTCGGCGCGGTCGTCCTGGGCGAGGCGCTGGCGGAAGTCGGCCAGCACGCTGTGGTGGAAGCCGGGATCGTCCGGTTCCATGGCCAGGGCGTACTTGAAATCGATGCGGCAGCGGACCGCTTCCGCTGCCTGATGGTCCGACAGACCGAGCAGGAACTGCAGCACACTGACGGTGGCCAGTTGGGCGGGCGAGATGCCGGGGCGTCCGTCGCGCGGGTACCAGTCAGCGAAGTCCTCGTCGCACCACACCCCGTCCAGCCGGTCTCTCACCCACATCGCCGTCGTACCGCCCGGGTTGCTCGCCCGCGCGATCTGCGCGGTCAGAGACGGGACTTGCTCACCGGAAACGGGGAAAGAGCGACAACGGACACCTCGACAACTGCATCGGTCTTCGAAACAGCCCCGAGCATGCCCGCTGATCATGCTGGCGCACCGGGAATCTCCAAGATTCCCGACCGAGTCAAGTTAGAGCGTCCGTTACCCACACAGCCGGCTGCGGGGCAAGACCCGGCGGTGCTGTGAGAGGCGAATATGGCTGAGAGCGGCGGTTCATGGTCTCGCAGCAGAGCAGTCGACGGCTCTTTGGCGAGCCGCGCGGTGCTCTCGGCTCGAAGATCGAGCGGCCAGCGAGAGGATACGGATCGTCCCTACGGCAATTGCCATGGCTGGTTATCCATACGTTCAAGGGCTTGCGCCCAGCGGGGTGGCGCGTCCGGACCCTTCGCAGGCGGCGGGAAGATAGCTCTAGCTCTTTCATCGATCTCTTTCCAGTCAAAGGGTCTGTGCCACCAGTCGGGTACGATCGGTTGTCTTGTTACCCCGCCACCCAGATCCACCTTTGGTCCGAGCGTAGGGCCGGCGAACATGGATTTCAATGTCTCGATCAATGCATACGCCGCGAAACCCAGGTCGGCGAGTTCGCCGATCACAGGTATGGCTTGTGCCACGATGAAAGCCCCCAGTCCGATGGCGTTGACGGCGATACCCTCCGGATCGTCGTGAACGATACTGTCGGCGAGCCCCAGTGCGTTGCCTAGCCCAGGGCCGATTCGCGGAAGCATTGCCGTCACGTCTGCGGCAGCGCGCAATGGTTCGCCCTGGGACACGTCAAGGGCGAAGCCGGCCAAAGCCTGCGCGCTGCCCAGATGCTTCATCGCGGTGTCCACCCCTGGATGGACTCTCTGCGCCGCGGAGATCGCATCGTCAATCTGCTGCCTCGTGGGCGGAAGGTACTGCTGCGTCCTGGGTTCCGCCCGCGTCCTCTTCACCAAAGGCTGCAGATTGCCGTGTCCCTTCAGTGTGTCGGCAACAGACTGCGCGCCCTTCGTAACCTTTTCCCCGTCCATCTCCGACAGTTTCTTCCCACCAGGTGGTGCCGGGATGCACCCCCCGAGATGAGACCACGAGCCGGTTTGGCAAGGAAGAGCCGTCTTTTTCAGCCTTGTTGAATGATCCGGATTATTCAGGTCCGCCTGGGTGACGTCCTCATGAGACGTCGTCATCTCGTAGACCACATTTTCCGGGACTCCGTACCGGTTTCGTACCGACATGCCCCTGCCTGCGAGAAGGTTGGCTTCCTGGTAGAGACTCCGATTGAGGTCCTGGCGGGCCTTCAGCGTCGCCTCAAACCCTTGAAGGCTGCCTTGGGGGACCTGCGATCGGGCGGCGGCAGCTTTGTTGTCCGCCGCCGTCCGCCATGCATTTATCTGGGACTGGACGTCCTTGCCCGCCCCATCACCGCCCTGCAGGATATAGCCTTCTCGTCCGAAAGCCAGAGCCTCAATGGCCGGAATTTTTTCTCCGCGTCCCACCGCGAAGGTCTCCTTTGTTGGCGTCATTCCGACGAGGTTGTCCATCCCGTGCCCCAGTTCGTGGGTGAGGGTATCCTCCACCCCGTATGCAATGTTCTCTCCCCTATCGTCCTTGAATCCGGGCAGGTGCTTGGTGTCGACGTACACGATGCTCGCGGAACCCAGGCCTCCCTCGGCACGGGCCTGATCAAGCGCAACAGCCTCACTGTCGCCTTTTTTTTCGGACGGGACGATCAGCACATTGATACCGAGCGGTTCGTCACGCTCGTTCACGAACTCGAACTTGCCATTCTCTCCAGGCAGCTTGGGGACTGGAGCCGCCTGCCTGAAGAAGTCAATGAAGCCCTCGCCCTCGCGAGTGCCTTTTATCTTGCGGAGACTTTTCCATACCGTTTGCTCAAAGTTGGGATCGACACCCTTAGGTGCTGTCATGTTCTTCCAGACGCCGGCGTAGACAGGATTCGTGGCGTCGATCGCGGTGTTCTCGCGTACCCTTTGCGCAGGCAGGCGCCCCACATATATGCCAATCCCGGGGAACTCAGGGCTAACCTTGACTGAAATATTCTTCCCTTGCCCGAAGCTCACTGTCTTATCGTCGACGCGCTGCACAGGAGTATGCACGACCGGTCTTTGGGGGTTGACCGGTGCTCGCTGGGCGGTAAGGCGCTGAACCGGTGGCTGTTCTGCAGTGAGCGCCTCAACAGGACATCGCTGGATGGGCTGTTCCTCATCGGGGTGCTGGCAGCGCTGGACCATCTGTTCATATTCTGCGGTGCCGGATCCGGTGGGTACGGGTGGGGTCGCCAGGGCGGGGGTGGACATGACCCGGCTGGCGTTGGCTTCAGCGGCCTGCTCGAACCGATCGGCGGGGTCACTGATTGCCACGCCGCCACCGGTAGGGGTGCCCGTGACCGGTCCGCTGCGCTGCTGCTGGACGTGGGTGAGTTCGTGAGCCAGGGTGTGCTTGCCCGCATCCGCTTGCGGGTTGTAGGCGCCGGAGCGGAAGACGATCTCCTTGCCGACGGTGTACGCCTTGGCCTGCACTGCCCTGGCGGAGGCGTCGGCTTGAGCACCTGTATGGATGCGCACGTCGCTAAAGTCGTCGCCCATCCGGGCTTCCATCTCCCGCTGGATGCCGGCATCCAGCGGCTGCCCGCCACCATTGCCCACCATGTCCAGCACTGGGGAACGCTGCTGCTGCCCTTGCCTGGCCTGCTGGTCGGAGACTTCGGGTTCCCTGACTCGTTGGATCAGCTGAGTGACAGCGGCATTGCCGACGGTGCGCTGTAACGCCAGCAGCACCATGGGACCGATCACGTCCGATCGCCCGACCGTTGCTGCTGGGAACTCCGTGCCCAGGTCGGCGCGTTCCACCTCGCCGGCCTTGGGCCGCAGCTCATCCGAGCGGTCTGGTTCGTGATGCTGTTGGCACATGGCACACCTCACGGCTCGGCTCGCTGCTCTCGGTGCCCCCATCAAGCACCAATCACCCGGCGCGGCGGCAGACTGGTGCGGACCGGCTTTGAGGCGCAATCGGTCGCCCCAAAGGCAGGCCGATAGGGCGGCTCGCACTTGAAGCCCTGGTCGACCAGCGCCTTGCGGACGTGCCGCCGGTGGGCGGTGACCTGGTCCAGCAGGGCGATGCCCGCGGCGTTGTCGTGCGTGCCGGCAGCGAGCACGGTGACGGCGATGACCATGCCCTGCACGTCCACGGCCAGTGCCGTTTGCGGCCCGGCACCCGTTTCGCCGGGTCCCGGCCGGTCGTGGAGGCGGGACCCCGGCAGCAGCGTGGACACTCTGCGTGTCCAGCACCACCAGGGTCGGGTCCTCTCATCGGCGGGCCTTCTCACGGACCTGGGAGCGCAGGAGTTCATGGAGGACCTCGTCGGTACACCGGCGCCACCATTGCCCGTTGCAACGTAACCAACGAAGCTCTCGGGCTGAAGAGCTGAGATGGGAGACATCCCCCTCAACAGCCCGAGGGCTCGCCCGTTACGCGCTCACCGTCATCCCCCGATCGGTGGCCACACTGAAGATCCTTACCGATTCTTGCTTGGCCGAGCATTTCACGAAGTACGCAGACAAGGCTGCTGCTGCGGCTCAACACAACTGACGCCCAGCGTGTGTTCAGTCTGTGTTGAGTGGATGGCCAGCATGAGCAGGAACCTTGTCGTCAGGTGCCGATGGCACGTCGTCGAACTCGGTGAGGTGTTGGATGGAGCGTATCCACGTCTGTATCTACGCGGACGATCCGATCTCGCGGGCAGGAGTGACCGGTGAGCTCAGGCGACGTCCCGAGGTTCTCGTGGTCGAGGCGGATCAGACCGAGGGTGCCGAAGTCGCGGTGGTAGTCGGCGACGCGGTCACCGATCAGACCCTGCAGATCCTGCGGCTGGCGGCTCGTAGTAGCCCTGCCCGGGTCGTGCTGGTCATCGCGCAGATCGATGACTGCGACCTGGTCTCTGTGGCGGAACTCGGCGTGGTGGGACTGGTCCGGCGCTGCGAGGCCACCTCCGAACGGCTGGTTGCCGTCGTCCGGTCCGCGGCGGCTGGCGATGGCGCTGTCCCGCCAGACCTGTTGGGCCGGCTGTTGGGGCAGGTCGGTCGGGTCCAGCGTCACATGCTGAGGCCGCGAGGGCTCCACTTCAATGGCCTCAGTGAGCGCGAGGCTGAGGTGCTGCGGTTGGCCGCCGAAGGCCTCGACACCGCGGAGATCGCGGCCAAGGTCGCCTACTCGCAGCGCACCGTGAAGCAGATACTCCATGACATCCAGAACCGGTTCCAGCTGCGCAATCGGTGCCATGCCGTGGCCTATGCCCTGCGGCAGGGGCTGATCTGACCGGCTCGGCAGACCGGTGATGCCCGGACGGGGATGACGGGTCGTGCCAGCCACGCTCAGTGATCCGTGGCGTCGCCCTTTCGGGCGGTGACGGACGTCCTGGAGGCCGGTTGTTCGGCCCTGTGCCCGGAGCCGAGTGAGCCGACAGCATGGTCGCGCCGGGAGCAATGAACACGAGCAGGGAGGCCGAAGTGCGTATACGCGACAGAGAACAGGGGGGTGAGGCGCGACCGGAACGTGGGGGACCGGGCTCAGCGCGTCGTAGACCTGGAAGCCCACGGCCCCGGACGTCGCGTGCCCCTGGAGCCCTGACGTGTACGTAGCGGACAGCCGTGGCAGGCCGCCTACGCCCTGCGGGAACGCTGCCTGGCGCCGCGGCTCCGGACAAAGGCCGGCGCTCGCGCCCGCCGTCCTTGCACTCGGCACGGTCAGCCTGATCACGGATATCTCCTCGGAGATGGTCACTGCCGTGATGCCGCTCTATCTGGTCGTCGGCCTAGGACTGTCGCCGCTTGGCTTCGGGCTGCTCGACAGCATCCACCACGGCATCTCGTCCGTGGTGCGACTGGTTGGCGGGCATTTCGCCGACCGCGGCGGCCGCCACAAGTCGGTGACTGTCCTCGGCTACAGCCTGTCCGCGGTGTGCAAGCCAGCACTGCTGGCAGTGCACAGCCTGCCGCTGATCGGGGCGGTACTGGTGGCGGACCGTACGGGCAAGGGCCTGCGCACGGCCCCGCGTGACGCGCTGATCTCGCTGGCTTCGTTGCCGGAAGCGCGGGGGCGGGCCTTCGGTGTGCACCGTGCGATGGACACGGCGGGTGCGCTTCTCGGCCCGCTGGTCGCTTTTCTGATCTTGCGTGCCACGGTCGACGGTTACGACGCGGTCTTCGCGGTCAGCTTCTGCATCGCGGCGCTCGGCGTGCTGGTACTGGTGTTGTTCGTGCCGGGACGTGTCGCACAACCAGCGACGGATTCTGGATGCGTACCGGGCCCGGTGTCGACTGCGGGAGGAGCGGGCGACGCCCTGGCGTGGTGCGACGGGCCTGAGCTCTCGCCGTCGCGCGCCACGCTACGGGCGACGCTCGCCCTGCTGGGATGCCGCGATCTACGGCGTATCGTCTTGGGTGCGCTGCTGCTGGGACTTGGCACAGTCAGCGATTCCTTCATCTACTTGATGATGCAGCGGCGGCTCGGTGTTCCCGATGCCTGGTTCGCCCTCCTGCCAGTGGGCACGGCCGCCGTATTTCTTGCGCTGGCTGTGCCACTCGGCCGGCTGGCCGATCGGTTCGGCCGCTGGGGGCAGTTCCTCGCTGGACACGTGGCCCTACTGGGCGTCTACGGGCTGTTGGTGTGGCCCTCGTCCGTGCCGCTGGACGGACTGGGACTGGTGCTTGCGGTGCTCGCGCTGCACGGCTGCTTCTACGCCGCCACTGACGGGGTGTTGATGGCCGCAGCGGCGGGAGCCGTGCCGGTGGAGCTGCGCTCCAGCGGGCTCGCCCTGGTCCAGACCGGGCAGGCGGTAGCCCGCTTCGGGTGTTCTCTGGCCTTTGGCGCGGCCTGGACGAGATGGGGCGACCATACGGCACTGCCGGCGGCAGCCGCCGTGCTCGCCGCCTGCGCTCTGGCAACGGCAGTGCTCCGGCCCGCTGTAGGGGAGCCTCCGGCATGACGCGGCCCCGCAGGCACGGCCTTCGCGGCCCGGAGGCGGCTTTCCAGTCATGAGGCTGCGCCACCCATGAAGTCCACCCGGAACCTGGGCCTCGCAGATCCTGCGAATGACCCGTTCGAACCCACGACAAGAAATCGAGGCCTCCATGACCCGCGGAAGCCGATGGCTGGTCCTCATCGCAGCCTCCGCAGTGCTCGCCGTGCTCGGTGGCATAGCTGTGTGGCACTCCGCCGAGCGCAGCGCCCGTAGAGACCGGCCGCAGGCCCACGACCCCCACGTCGCGGTGGGGGAGGTGTCGCTCGCTGCGGACGCAGACGCCCCGCGGAGGGTGGTTTTCCGAAACATGGCATGGGGCCCGCACCGAGACGAGCTCGTCAGCGTCCCCGCCGGTCGGCCGGCTTCGCGGCGCGCCGCCTCCGGCGTACGCTGCCTGCGCTTCCATGCAGCACACGGCACCGGCATCTGCCTCCAAGCGGGCTCCGCACCCCAGGGCCACCGCGCCGTTGTCCTCGACGCCAGGCTGCGTGAGCAGCGCAGCTACTCGCTCCCTGGTATCCCCACTCGCGCTCGCGTCTCCCCCAGCGGCCGGATGGTCGCCTGGACGGCCTTCGTCACCGGTGACACCTATGCGGGGGCGAACTTCTCAACCCGGACGGCGATCCTCGACACCCGCAGCTGGAACCTTCACGCGAGGTTGGAGGATTACCGAATCATCAAGGACGGCTCCTCATACCGCGCCGCCGACGTGAACTTCTGGGGCGTGACGTTCGCCGACGACCACCACTTTTACGCGACCCTCGCCACCGGCGGCCGGACGTATCTCGTACGTGGTGACGCCGCCAACCGCACGGTGCGCACCCTGCGCGAGAACGTCGAGTGCCCATCCCTTTCCCCCGACGGCAGCCGTCTGGTCTTCAAGAAGCGCGTCACGGCGCCTGCAGGTGCGCCGTGGCGGCTGTACGCGCTCGATCTCCGCACCTTGCGCGAGACCCCGCTCGCCGAACGCCGCAGCATCGACGACCAGGTGGTCTGGTCAGACGCGCACACTGTGGCCTATTCAGTGCCAGGCGACGACGGCTCTGACCTGTGGACCGTTGCGGCTGATGGCACAGGCACACCACGTCGGCTGATGCGCTCGGCACTCGCACCCGCGTATGTCGGGTGATGCGGGCGGGGGAGTGCCGGCAGGAAATCCGAACGAGATTGGCCAACTCGCGTCATAGGAGAGGAGGGACGGACTCTTCATGAGTAAGAGAGCAATGACCCCGGACGACCACGGCCATCAGCGGGCGGTTCCAACTGGCGTGGATCGTGCAGGGGAAAGCACTGCACAGGTCAAATCGGCTCCACCTCAAGCCGAGAGGGATGTTTGCAATGACGACGGGCCCCGTAACCCATTTCCCGCTGCCGGAAGCCGCTGCCAGTGTCGACGACAACCAGGGCGCGGGCGGGAGCGCGGCCACTTGTGGAGGTTTGGCTGTGCTGACGCTCCCAGCGCAAGGGCAGCTGGTGGCCGGCATACGCCGGTGGACGGCGCGCTTACTGGAGCTATGGAATGTTGGTCCGGAGGACCGGGACTCCATCGTGCTCGTTGTCGACGAACTGGCGGTCAACGCCGTCGAGCACGGAAATGCGGAACTCAGCGTCATGATCAGTCTGGAGACGGCCTCGAAGCTGCGCATCGAGGTTGCTGACTTCGGTGCCCCGGCGGCCCCGGAGGAAGGTGTACCCGAGGAGCGGGACATCGACGAATGCGGCCGGGGCCTTCAGATTGTCGGTCTTCTCTCGGAGTGGGTCGAGCGCCGAACCACCTCCCGAGGCACGCGGGTAACGGTCGGATACCACATCACGTAGACCTCCACCGACCAGGTGTTGGGGATGTCAGCAGTCCCCGACGCCTCCGGGCGGCGCCCTTCCCCCCCCCGCCGCCCACCAGGCGGCCCCGGCCGGAACCCCCTATTTGTCCGGCCGGGGCCGCTGCACGACTACGCGTCTCGACGAGAGCATGGGCGCACGTGGCACGCCGTCGTGAAAGCGACCAGCGCTTCACCCCCCGAGTGGTGCGCCCCTGTGTGCCAGCAGGACAGTCGACCTGGGGGCCGGGCAGATGTGGCGGTTCGTCAGTTTCCTGCACATGGCTGGCGCAGGCGCTCGACGGAGGGCGTCGCCCTTGCGGGCCGGAGACACCGGCTGCGGCACCGCCGCGTGGTCGCCAGAAGCAACCCTTCCGGGTAGTGCGGCGGTCTTACCGGGCGTCGTGCTCAGAGGATCAGCCTCTGTCGACTCGTACTGGTAAACCGACTAGAAGGGGCGCACCCCAGGTGCTGGATCCCAACTTCTGCCTGGACGGTCCGGAGGGTTTCGACGACTCGGACGCTGAGACCGGGGTTCATCCCATCGCCAGGAAGCTGTTCCCCGCCGCAACTGCCGCGGAAGCCTTCAAGAAAGCCCATGAATGGGTGCGGGAAAAGAACATCCGCCTGTCAGACGTGTCGTGGGATTTCTTCCACGACGAGGACGAGCCCTACTGCCTGAGCATCTATTTCACCTTCGAGCTGGATCCCGAAGACGCCTGACCACGACTGTGCAGTTTCGTGAAGACAAGGCTTCTTCGCTGCTCGGGTTGCGAATCCAACTCATGTGCCAGGAGGCCCTGTTGCCACTGTAGTACGCGCCCGAGCCCGTGCGGTGGTCAGCCGACCGCAGCCGTCCCCAGCTGTTCCCGGTGTGCCCGGGTCGTGGCCATCAGCCTGGCGAGTGTGTCCCTGGTCCGCACGAGGTCGGCGATGTGCGTGGAGAGCCGCTCTCGCTCCAGTGCCATCCGATCCAGCGCAGAGTCGGAGTTCTCCTCGCTGGGCGCGTCGACGCAGGGCAGCAGCTCGGTGATGGTGCGGCTGGACAGGCCCGGGCGGAGCGTGATCGGGCAGTCCAATTTGGGTACACCGGGACTGCACACCGACGAGCAGGTCGAGGCGTGGCGTCACGTGACCGCCGCCGTCCACGCCAACGGCGGACGGATCTTCGCCCAGATCATGCACGGCGGCCGGGTCTCGCATTCACACACACCGGCCTGCAGCCGGTCGGCCTCTCGGCGTCCCTGCCGTCGGCGACGTGTTCACCCCGACGGGGCCGCAGCCCGCTGCGACGCCGCGCGCGCTGGACACCTCCGAAGTGCCCGAGCACGCGTAGTCCTACGCCCGGGCCGCCCGCCGCGCCGTCGACGCGGGCTTCGACGGCGTAGAACTGCACGGCGCCAACGGCTACCTGATCTCGCAGTTCCTCTCGTCCAGCGCCAACCTGCGCACGGACCGCTACGGAGGCCCGATCGCCAACCGGATCAGGTTCGCCGTCGAAGCCGCCGCCGCCACCGTCGAGGCCGTCGGCGGGGCCAGGACCGGTATCCGGCTCTCACCGGGCGGAACCTTCTGGGGAGTCGAGGAGAGCGACGTCCGCGAGCTCTACACCGCGCTGCTGACCGAATGGGCCCCCCTCGGGCTGGCATACGTGCACCTCGAAGCCACCGCCGACGAAGAAGTGCTCGTCGCCCTGCGCCGGACGTGGCCGGGCACCCCTTCGTCATGAACCCCGTGCTTCCGATGGGACCGAAGCAGACCAGCCGGGACGACGCCGGCCACCGGCTCGGCCTGGGCGCCGATCTCATCAGCTTCGGCCGCGCCTTCCTCGCCAACCCCGACCTGGTCGAGCGGGGCGGGGCGGGCTTCCGATCGCCCCGTCGACGAGGCCACGTACTACCAGGGCGGTGACGCGGGCTATCTGACCTACTCGGCTCACCAGCACGCGGCTTGACCCCGAGCCGACCCCCAAGCGTCGGCGGGGCTGGATGTGCGGCTGGGCCGCACATCCAGCCCGTCCGGCGTTTGAGGACATGCGGCCGAAGGTCGCATACGGGGGTCCAGGGGGCGAAGCCCTTGGTTACGGGAAGGGGCGGGGTGGGGAACAGGCCCGCCGCAGGCGCACCCTCACCGCGCCGCCGTACCCCCCGTAAGCGGCGCCTCCCGCAAGGGAACCGGCTTCCACGTACCAGGAGCCGCACCCCCGTCCGGTCCCCCTCCCGCGCGTTCCACCTCCGCCGGTTCCGTGATCACCTCGGGCCGCGCGAGCGCCGACGCGTCGAGCCGCGCCACCCCGCACGGCACCGACTTCGTCACGTAGGGCAGTTGCAGCACACACTCCCGGCTCCACAGCCCGGCCCCCGCCAACCAACCTTGTGGAGCGGCCAGTTGGTGCAGCCGCCGTCCAGCCGGCCGCCAGATGCCCAGCCGGCTTCCCGCCGCCCCGTCGATCCGCAGGGCCACCGCGCAGCTCTCCGGGGTGAGGACCTGACCCGGCTGCACGGCGAACGGCTTCACCGCGCAGTCCGCGAGCCGCAGGCACTCCGGGAAGCGCACGGGCCGCAGGCTGCCCAGTACGCCCCAGCCGATCCGGTCGTGGCCCGGCGCGTTCGAGCGGATCAGGATCAGGCCGCTGTCCGGGGCGGCCAGCAGCAGCCGGTCTTCGCTGTCCTCGGTGATCTGGAGCAACGGAGTCACCTCCCCGCCCCGCTCCAGGTCGACCACCACCGCTTTCACCGGGCCGCCCTCCAACTGCCGGTCCAGGGCGAGCATCCGGCCCGTACGGTCGAGCCACACCCCGCCGGAGCAGCGCCCCGGCACCTCGGCGACATGCTCGGGCCCGAAGGCCCCGCCCGCGACCAGCCAGATCGCGGTCGACGTGGCGCCGGGCGCCAGGGCGTATGCGCAGACACCGTCCGGCGAGGGCGGAAGGAGCGTCAGCTCCGCCGACTCGACGCTGCCGAGGGGCAGTTCACCGGTGCCCGGCCCGGTCGGATACAGCAGCGAGAAGGTATGCCGCTGCTCCACCCGCCGCCCGATCAGTACCCGCCCGTCGGCCAGCGGCAGCACCTCGGCGTCCCGCTCCTCCGGCTGCCCCAGCGGGAGCGGTACCGCGTAGGGCTCGGGTCCGTCGAGCGTCCACCGCTCGGCGAACAGGGCCTCACCGTCCCCCGCCAGCCGGGCCGCGTAGCTCCCGCCCGCGGTGATCGTGAACTCTGTACGCGCCACGGCTCCGTTCGCCGCGGCGGTCTCGATGGCACAGGCTGTCATGGGATCGTCACCTCCGGTCACGAAGCTAGGTATCGCACTTCCTGCCGAACAGCGCCAGACCGCCGTTTCACACATAAGGGTGGCCGGGCCGGGATTCGCCTGAGGGCCAGGGGACGAGTGTGCTCAGCGGGAATACCGTGCCGGAGGTGGGGCGGTCAGTTGGCGAGGCAGCCCGTGACAGCGCGGTGAACAACTGGGCCAAGGAGCCCAGGCCACCGGGGCGCGGAGCGCAGGTAACCTGTCTCCGTGCCCCGTCTGTCTGAAGTCATCGCCGCGCTCGACGCCCTGTGGCCCCCCGAGCGGGCCGAACAGTGGGACGCCGTCGGCACCGTCTGCGGCGACCCCGACTCCGAGGTCACCCGCGTCCTGTTCGCCGTGGACCCGGTCCAGCAGATCGCCGACGAGGCGATCGGGCTCGGGGCCCAGCTGATCGTCACGCATCACCCGCTCTACCTGCGCGGTACGACGACGGTCGCCGCCTCCCACTTCAAGGGGCGGGTCGTGCACACCCTGATCAAGCACGACATCGCCCTGCACGTCGCGCACACCAACGCCGACACCGCCGATCCCGGCGTGTCCGACGCCCTCGCGGGCGCGCTGGACCTGCGGGTCACCGGCCCCCTCGTGCCCGAAAGCGGCCTCGGCCGGATCTGCGAGCTCGACCACCCCGAGACCCTGGCCGAATTCGCCGAGCGGGCCGCCAAGCGGCTGCCCGCCACCGCGCAGGGCATCCGCATCGCGGGCGACCCCGGCGCCCTGGTGCGCAGGGTCGCGGTCAGCGGCGGCTCAGGAGACAGCCTCTTCGACGTCGTACGGGCCGCGGGCGTGGACGCCTTCCTGACCGCGGACCTGCGCCACCACCCGGCCTCCGAGGCCACGCAGCACTCACCTCTGGGGCTGGTCGACGCCGCGCACTGGGCCACCGAGTGGCCCTGGTGCGAGCAGGCGGCCGCCCAGCTCGACGCGATGTCCGACCGGCACGGCTGGGGCCTTCGGGTCCACGTCTCGCACACGGTCACAGACCCCTGGTCCTCCCACCACTCTTCTCCTGGAGCCCCCAACTGAACGCCGCGCCCGCCGACCAGATCCGACTTCTCGACGTCCAGGCACTCGACGTACGGCTGTCGCAGCTCACCCACAAGCGCAACACGCTGCCCGAGCACGCCGAGATCGAGTCGCTCACCAAGGACCTCACGCAGCTGCGCGATCTACTGGTCGCCGCGCAGACCGAGGAGAGCGACACCGCCCGCGAGCAGACCAAGGCCGAGCAGGACGTCGACCAGGTGCGCCAGCGTGCCGTACGCGACCAGCAGCGCCTCGACTCGGGCGCCGTCACCTCGCCCAAGGACCTGGAGAGCCTGCAGCACGAGATCGTCTCGCTCGCCAAGCGCCAGGGCGACCTGGAGGACGTCGTCCTCGAGGTCATGGAGCGCCGCGAGTCCGCGCAGGAGCGTGTCACCGAGCTGACCGGACGCGTCTCCTCGGTCCAGGCCAAGGTCGACGACGCGACCGCCCGCCGGGACGCCGCGCAGGAGCAGATCGACGGCGAGATCGCCTCGGCCACCAAGGAGCGCGAGGTCGTGGCGGGCTCCGTGCCCGCGGATCTGCTCAAGCTGTACGAGAAGCTGCGCGTCCAGCAGGGCGGGGTGGGGGCGGCCCGCCTCTACCAGCGCCGGTGCGAGGGCTGCCAGTTGGAGCTCAACATCACCGAGGTGAACGAGGTCAAGGCGGCGTCCCCGGACACGGTGCTGCGCTGCGAGAACTGCCGCCGCATTCTGGTCCGTACCTCTGAGTCGGGTCTGTAATGCGGGAGTTCGTCGTCGAGGCGGACGGCGGCTCCCGGGGGAATCCGGGCCCCGCGGGATACGGCGCCGCGGTGATCGACCCGACAACGGGGGAGACGCTGGCCGAGGCGGCCGAGTACATCGGTGTGGCGACGAACAATGTCGCCGAGTACAAGGGCCTCATCGCCGGTCTCAAGGCCGCGAAGGCCCTCGACCCGGACGCCTCGGTCCGGGTCCGGATGGACTCCAAGCTCGTCGTCGAGCAGATGTCGGGCCGCTGGAAGATCAAGCACCCGGACATGAAGCCGCTGGCGGCCGAGGCCGCGCGCGTCTTCCCCGCGTCGCAGGTGACGTACGAGTGGATCCCGCGCGAGAAGAACAAGCACGCGGACCGGCTGGCCAACGAGGCGATGGACGCGGGCAAGAAGGGCAAGCAGTGGGAGCCTTCGCGCTCCACGGCGGCCCTTGACACGCTTGACGCGAAGGCGGCGCGGGTGGTCGGCGACGCGACGGCCGGCGCGGCGAAGGCGAGGGCGGCGCTCGCGGGCCGCGGCGCCGCCGACGAAGCGGTCGCGGAACCGGACGAAGCGGTCGCCGGGCCGGAGGCGGCCGCACCGTCGGTCGGCTGGGGGCCCGCCGACCTGGGCACGCCCGCGACCTTCGTACTGCTGCGCCACGGCGAGACGCCGCTCACCCCCGAGAAGCGCTTCTCGGGCAGCGGCGGCACCGACCCGTCGCTGTCCCCGGCGGGCATGCGCCAGGCGGAGGCCGTCGCCGCGGCGCTGGCGGCGAGGGGCACGGTTCAGGAGATCGTCAGCTCCCCGCTCAAGCGCTGCCGCGAGACGGCGGAGACGGTCGCGACCCGGCTCGGCCTGGACGTCCGCATCGAGGAGGGCCTGCGCGAGACGGACTTCGGCGCGTGGGAGGACCTGACCTTCGCGGAGGTCCAGGAGCGGTACGCCGACGACCTGTCGGCCTGGCTGGCCTCGCCGAAGGTGCTGCCGACGGGCGGCGGCGAGAGCTTCGCCACGGTGGCCCGCCGGGTCGCGGCGACGCGCGACAAACTGATCGAGCGCTACATGGGCCGTACGGTCCTGCTGGTCACGCATGTCACCCCGATCAAGACCCTGGTCCGCCTGGCGCTCGGTGCCCCTCCGGAGTCGCTGTTCCGGATGGAACTCTCGGCGGCGTCGGTCTCGGCGGTGGCGTACTACTCCGACGGCAACGCGTCGGTGCGCCTGGTGAACGACACGTCGCACTTGCGCTGAGGCGGAGCCGGGACGCGGCCCGCAGGCAGGCGGCTCGGCAGCCGTCCGCGGGGAGGGTGTGGGGGCGCGGGGGTGTCCCGCGTCCCCGCACCCCCCCCCGTGACCTCAGGCCACGCCGTCGCGCAGACGCGCCGCCCCGCGGGCCAGGGTCTCGACACGTGTCCAGTCCCGCGCAGCGACCGCGTCCGGCGGCAGCATCCACGTACCCCCTACGCAGCCCACGTTCGCCAGTGCCAGATACGACGGCGCCGACGCGCGCGAGATGCCGCCCGTCGGGCAGAAACGGGCCTGGGGGAGCGGCCCGGCAAGGGACTTGAGGTAGGCGGTGCCGCCCGCCGCCTGTGCCGGGAAGAACTTCAGTTCGCTCAGGCCGCGCTCCAGCAGTGCCACGACCTCCGACGCCGTCGAGACCCCCGGCAGGAACGGCACTCCCGACTGCTGCATCGCCTCCAGCAGCCGGTCCGTCCAGCCGGGGCTCACCAGGAACCGCGCCCCCGCCGCGACCGCCGCGTCCACGCTCTGCGGGGAGACGACCGTGCCCGCGCCGACGATCGCGTCCGGTACCTCGGAGGCGATCGCGCGGATCGCGTCCAGCGCCGCGGGGGTCCTCAGGGTCACCTCGATCGCGGGCAGGCCGCCCGCGACCAGGGCCCGCGCGAGCGGTACGGCATCGGCCGCGTCCTCGACGACCACCACAGGAACGACGGGCGCGAGGTCCAGGACGGAGGGCATGCGGCCATCCTGCCGGGCGACCCCATCCAACGCAACGAGCGTTGCAGAGGATGCAATCAGTGGATCTGGGTGACCAGCACGTCCAGTGCCCACGCCTGCCCCGCGCGCCCCGGAGCCTCCGCCTCCACGACGTACCCCAGGTCCCGCAGCGCCTCCACCAGCTCCGCCGGACGGGAGGGCTTCGCGCCCGCCGTCAGCAGGTCCCGTACCAGCCGGCCCTTCGTCGCCTTGTTGAAGTGGCTGACCACCTTCCGGGTCGGCGCATGCAGCACCCGCACCGTCGCCGTACGCCCCGCCACCTCCCCCTTCGGCTTCCACGCCGCCGCATACGCCGAGGACCGCAGATCGAGGACGAGCCCGGCGTCGGCCGCCTCGGGCAGGGCGGAAGCCATCGGCCCCCGCCAGTGCGCACCCAGCGCGCCGAGCCCCGGCAGCTTCACGCCCATCGAGCAGCGGTACGACGGGATCCGGTCGGTGATCCGTACCGCACCCCACAGCCCCGAGAAGACCAGCAGCGACTGCCGGGCCCGGCGCCGCGCGTCCGGTTCGAGCGTCGCGAGGCTGAGCGCGTCGTACAGGACGCCCGTGTAGATCTCCCCGGCCGGCCGGGTCCCCGCGGTCCTCAGCTCCACGTTCTTAGCGATCTCGCCGCGCAGCCCCTCGCTCAGTCCGAGTACCTCCCGCGCCTTGTCCTCGTCGGCGGCGCACAACTCGACCAGTTCGTCCAGCACCGCGGCGCGCGCCCCGGCAAGACCCGGCAGCGACAACGACTCCGGCTTCAGCGGAGCCCCGCGCCCGGAAGCGGCCTTACCCTCCGACGGCGGCAACAGCACGAGCACGGCACAACTCCTTCGTACGCACGGGGGCGGGGGGCGCGGGCGTGTTGTGCAAGTCGCGCCTGCCCCGCGACGCCTGGCACGCACTCCCCCGTAGCCCTTCGGGCACGGGAGGTGCCCCCACGCGATGTTGTCGGAGTCGCCCAAGTACGTCCAGTACGAGGGCGATCTCCCCCAGACTTCGTCCGGGGGTACCCCCACCGCCTTGCGATTGCACTCGCCAGACGCCGCGGGGCCCGCCCTTCGGGCGGACGGCGCCACTTCCACAACACGCCCGCGGCCCCCGCGCCAGCGTACGGGGTGCCAAGGTCCCCGCCCCGCCATACGCTCGGTCCATGCCCCGCCGCAAGATGCTTGTGACCGGCGCAGCCGAGGCTCCGCTGCGGGCCGCGCTGCACGTGCTGCGTACGACGCTCGACGTACCGGAGGACTTCCCGCCCGAGGTCCTCGCCGAGGCGGAGGCGGCCGCCCGGGCCCCGCGCCTGCCCGAGCACGACGCCACCGACATCCCCTTCTTCACCATCGACCCGCCGGCCTCCGTCGACCTCGACCAGGCGATGCACCTCTCGCGCCGCGACGGCGGATACCGCGTGCGGTACGCGATCGCCGATGTCGCCGCATTCGTCGCACCCGGTGGCGTGCTCGACGCCGAGGCCCATCGCCGCGTCCAGACCCTCTACTTCCCGGACGGGAAGGTTCCGCTGCATCCGGCCGTGCTCTCCGAAGGCGCGGCCAGCCTGCTGCCCGGCCACCCGGCTCCCGCGCTGCTCTGGCAGATCGACCTCGACGCCGAGGGGCGCCCCGTCGCGACCGAGGTGCGGCGCGCGCTCGTCCGCAGCCGGGCCAAGCTCGACTACGAGGGCGTGCAGCGGCAGATCGACGCGGGCACGGCCGAGGAGCCGCTGGCGCTGCTCAGGGACATCGGGCTGCTGCGCGAGAACCTGGAGCGCGAACGCGGCGGGATCTCCCTGAACGTCCCCGAGCAGGAAATCGTCGAGCGGGACGGCTCGTACGCCATCGCATACCGCGCCGTACTCCCCGCCGGCGCCTGGAACGCCCAGATCTCGCTGCTCACCGGCATGGCCGCGGCCGACCTCATGATCGCGGCGGGCACCGGCATCCTGCGTACGCTGCCCACCGCCCCGGACGGCGCGGTGGCACGGCTGCGCCGCTCGGCGAAGGCGCTGCACATCGACTGGCCGCACCATGTCTCGTACGCGGACGTGGTCCGTTCCCTCGACCCGGACAACACCCGCCACGCCGCCTTCCTGGAGGAGTGCACGACCCTGCTCCGCGGCGCGGGCTACAGCTCCTTCACGGGCGGCGAACTGCCCTCGCCCGCGGTCCACGCGGCGGTCGCCGACGAGTACACGCACTGCACGGCCCCGCTGCGACGGCTCGTGGACCGGTACGCGGGCGAGCTGTGCGTGGCGGCCGTGGCAGGACAGGAGCCGCCCGAGTGGGTCTCGGCCGCGCTGGAGGCACTGCCCAAGGAGATGGCGGACGGCTCGCGCCGCGCCAACACGGTGGAACGCGAGTGCGTCGACTTCATCGAGGCGGCGGTGCTGAAGGAACGGATCGGCGAGGTCTTCGACGCCTACGTGGTGGACGTGGAGGAGGACGAATTCGCGGTCGGAACGGTCCACCTGGAGGACCCGGCGGTGGTCGCGCGGATCGCGGGCGGCGAGGCCGAACTGCCCCTGGGCGAGCGGCTGCGGGTGAGGCTCACACAGGCGGACCCGGGATCGGCGAAGGTGCGGTTCGCACCCGCGTGAGGGCCTGGACGAGCGCCTTCGGGTCGTCGGCGTGGAAGCGCACGACCCGCGCACGACCTTGCTTCCCGAGCGGCCGTACGTAGCGAACAGGCGCCGCGAGCTCCACCGCCACCGTCGTCTGGCTCGCGACGATCAGATCCAGCGACCCGTCCTCGCGCGACTGGATCAACCGCCCCTCGGGACAACGCCGTTCGACGCGGGCGCCGACGATCTCGTCCGCCTGCATCCGCAGGTCGAACAGCGCGCCGGAGCGGATCCGCAGTGATCCGTCCGGTCCCACCACATGGGGCCGGGTCACACAGGACGCGTGCAGGGCGACCATCAGCAGCACGCCGTACACATCGACGGCCAGCGATCGCCGGTGAGCGCCTCCGGATTCCCGTGATCGTGTGCCACGATCGAGGGAACGACTCCCCTTCTCACGACGGGCGGCCCGGCGATGTCCCAGTCTGACGAGCGACCGAGGAAGGAGCGCGACATGAGTGCCATGCCGCATGAACCGCTCACGCAGGCGGACATCCTGCTGGAGGGCTTCCTGGCGCTGGAGACGCCGGAGGGTTTCCGTGCGGAGCTGATCGAGGGGGAAATCGTAGTGACGCCGCCGCCGGACGGGGATCACGAGGACTACATCAGTGCGATCGCGAAGCAGGTAATAAGGCGTTCACAGGCAGATATGGACTTCTCCGGGAACAAAGGGCTCAAGCTGCCGAGCGGGGGAGGCTGCCCCAAGAGCCATGTGATCCCCGACGGCACCTTTGCCCCTACCGAGCTTCGGCTGTTCCGGGGTGCAGACCCCTGGATGCCGTGCGACGGTGTGGAACTCGTCGTCGAGGTCACGTCGACACGGGCGAAGGTCGATCGTGAAGACAAGCGGCGCTGCTATGCGCGCGGGGGTATCCCGCTGTACCTGCTTGTCGATCGCGACGAGTCTTCGGTCACGCTCTTCAGTGAGCCGGAGGGCGAGGACTACGGCAAGCGGTGCTCCGTGTCGTTCGGCAAGTCCCTGACGCTCCCCGAGTCATTCGCCTTCGACCTGGAGACCGCCGCCCTCACGTGAGGATCGCCCGGCGCCGCCCACCCACACCAGCTCGGCGGGATTCGGCCCCGCGCACGCCAGGTAGCATGGTCGTCACGGCAGACGAGCCGGGCGGACGGCCGCGTGGAGATCTTCGGACCTCCCCGAGGAACGTCCGGGCTCCACAGGGCAAGGTGGTGGCTAACGGCCACCCGGGGTGACCCGCGGGACAGTGCCACAGAAAACAGACCGCCGGGGACCTCGGTCCTCGGTAAGGGTGAAACGGTGGTGTAAGAGACCACCAGCGCCTGAGGTGACTCAGGCGGCTAGGTAAACCCCACCTGGAGCAAGGTCAAGAGGGGCCGCTGCAAGAGGCGGCCCTGCGCGGACGTTCGAGGGCTGCCCGCCCGAGTCCGCGGGTAGACCGCACGAGACCGGTGGCAACGCCGGTCCTAGATGGATGGCCGTCTCCCCGGACGCCGCGAGGCGCCCGGGCGACAGAACCCGGCGTACAGCCCGACTCGTCTGCCGCCTGGGGCCCATGACCAGCGTAATTGCAGGTCAAGGGCCCTTCTTCGTCGGGCCCGAATTGACCAAGGGCATCATCTCGGTGGCCGGCGGGGCCGCGTCGGCGGGGAGCAGGTCCAGGCGGCGAGACTGAGGGTCGTGTACGTGTGCGGTACGGGTCGGAGGTGGCCGGTGCAGTGTGTCCCGGGCGCGGCGTGTCGGGTGACTGCGCCGGGGTGCCGTGCAGGTGGGTGCCGATCAGGTAACCGATCAGCAGGCCGGCAGCGAGGTAGCACTTGTGCCGATTGGGCTGTGGACGCAGATCGGGCTGGCCCTGGCCGGCCGGGCGGGAGCCCGCCTGGCCTCCGCCGTCGGCATCACCGTGGGCAAGGACAGGCTGCTGCGGCTGGTCAGAGCCCTGCCCGGCTGTGACGCAGCCAGCGGACACGATTCGACCTGGCGACACCCATTCACCCGGAAGGTCACTGTCCGGCTCAGTATGTGGTCCTCTGAACCGCCTGCCAGAATATCTCGACGATCCGGTCGAGGAAGTCCTCTTCCGTCTGCCCGGTGTCGGCGGGTTCTGGCTCCGCGTCCGAGCGGGAGTAGTACCTTCCCCGGCTCCAGCCCAGCGCGGTTGCCGCGCTGCGCAGCGACCGGCCCTGGTACTCGGTGTGCATCTCCTCCAGTGCCGCTTCCAGGACCGGCCGGTCCAGGGGCAGCAGCTCGCCCACCGGGCGCACATGCGCCTGCCAACGCGTGGTGACCGCGCGGCGCAGCAGTTTCGCGAGTTTGCCGCCCTGCCCGGTGACGGTGACGAAGTCGGGCAGCGACAGGTGGAGCACGTGGGCGAGAGCGGCGGACTGCCGCTCGTCACCGGTCCACTCGCAGGCCTCCTCCATCCGCAGATACGCCAGGAGTTCCAGCCCGACGCCCCGGGCGACGTCCTCGGGCGGGAGCCCGCAGGCCACACGATGCTGACGCAAGGTCCTTGGCGCACCGACGAGTTCACCAAGCGAGCACCACAACACACCCGTGAGTGCTGTGAGTTCGGACGGGCCGGGAGCTGTGGTGCCGCGCTCCCAGGCGATCACCAGCTCGGGCGTGACATGGGACAGCCCGTAGGAGACCCGCATGTCGTAGGCGACGTGCTGGGGTCCCATGCCGAGTGCCGCCCGCAGTCTGCGGGCGGCCCGGGCGTCAAAGGGCGGGGTGGGAGGCGTGGGTTGCTGGGCCTGCGGTGGCTGCACGCGCTGCAACCTAGGAGCGCGGAGCCGCCGTGACTACGGTCTGTTCTGCCAGACTCATCGATTGTACGAACGTACGGCTACGGTCATCGGTGTCCGTTTGCGGCGGGCCTGCCCGTACCGGCAGCACATCGCGCGGTTTTCATCCCGGACCGGATCGCCGTACCAGCGCCCCGGCCACGGTCCCAATGGGCGGCCCTGAGACCTCGGCACTCGCGTCGGCGCCCCGAGGTAGCTACGGCATGGTCGCCAGGATCGTCCGCCACCTTTGTATACACAGACGATGCCCTTACTCGTGGGTCGGGCGTTTGATTCGGTCCTGAACAACAAGGCATTCGCGGTGACACCGCAACGCCCTATTCCATGCGGATGGCCAGAATCCCGGCGCTCCGCTTCCATCTCGCTGAGCAACCAGGATCGCAATCCACTCCTTACCTTTTGAAGGGCATAGAAGAAATGGCTCGAGTCGCCTTGATCCGCGCGTCCGCCTCGGGGGACGGGAGCAGACACCCCGTCGATGAGGTGCTGCCCCTCCCGAAGCTCGCCCTCTACGGCTTCCAGCACGTCCTCGCCTTCTACGCGGGCGCCGTCATCGTTCCGATCATCGTCGGCGGAGCTCTCGGACTGAGCCGGGAGCAACTCGTCTACCTGATCAACGCGGACCTCTTCACCTGCGGCATCGCCTCGATCATCCAGGCCCTGGGGGTGGGCAGGATAGGTGCCAGGCTGCCGCTGATCCAGGGTGTCACCTTCACCGCCGTCTCACCGATGATCGCGATCGGCCTCGGGGCCGGCGGCGGCACGGCCGCCCTGCTGGTCATCTATGGTGCGGTCATCACCGCCGGACTGGCCACGTTCGCCTTCGCCTGGCTTCCGACCAGGGCGTTCAGGGCTGTGCTTAAGCTGTTCCCGCCGGTGGTCACCGGCACCGTGATCACCGTGCTCGGCATTGTGCTGATCCCGGTGGGTCTCAACGACGCGGCAGGCGGGCTCGGCAGCGAGGACTTCGGCGATCCGAAGAACTTCGCCTACGCAGGGGGCACCATGCTCGGCATTCTTCTGCTGATCAAGCTGGGCCGGCCCTTCCTGTCGAGCATCGCGATCCTGCTCGGCCTGATCGGCGGTACGGCGGTCGCCTTCGCCCTCGGCGACGCCGGCTTCTCGGACGTCGGGAAAGCCGACTGGGTCGGTGTCACCACCCCGCTCCACTTCGGTGTTCCACGGTTCGAGTGGTTCCCGATCGTGCTGATGTTGATCGTCATGGTGATCACCATGGTGGAGACGACCGGGGACACGTACGCCATCGGTGACATCGTCGGCAAGAAGATCGACGGAGAGACCGTGGCCAGGGCTCTGCGGGCCGACGGCGCGGCGACGGCGCTCGGCGGTGCCCTGAACTCCTTCCCCTACGTGGCCTTCGCGGAGAACGTCGGCCTCGTACGGATGACCAAAGTGAAGAGCCGTTTCGTGGTCGTCGCGGCGGGACTCTTCATGATCGTGCTGGGACTGCTGCCCAAGGCCGCCGCCGCGGTCGCGTCGGTGCCGCACGCGGTCCTCGGCGGAGCGGCGACGGTCATGTTCGCGATGGTCGCGCTGGCCGGCATCCAGACCCTTGCCAAGGTGGACCTCAGGGAGGAGAAGAACGCCCTGGTCGTCGGAGTCTCGCTGGCTGCCGCCCTGCTGCCCGCGACCGTACCCGTGCTGTTCAAGGAGAACATGAACGCGGACCTCTCCTCGCTTTTGAACAGTGGTGTCACGCTCGGCGCGACCACCGCCATCGTGCTCAACGCGTTCCTGAACGGCCTCCGTCCGAGGTCCCACGGGCAGGCGGGGGCCCTCGGCGCAACGCTCGACACCGCACTGGACGGTCAGGTGTCGGCACCCTCCGGGGCCGTCCCCGTGTCGGCCCGAACCGCTGGCGAGACCGCGACCGCGGCTGCCGAACCGGTCAGCGACCCGGGGCACTGAGCCGGGCGCCGGTCGGCGAGCCGACATCCGGCGAACTGGTACCCACCCGATGGGCCTCCCCCGCTCCACGCGGGAGAGATCAGTTCTTGTTCCGGCAAGAACGGACCGGCGGACGCGACCACCACTGAAATTCCGGTGCCTGGTACGGCCCCCGGCCCGCGCGCACCCAGGGCCATCCCCACCAGGTCGCAGGATTCCGGCACCGCCCGCCACGCCGCCACCGCCGGGCCCGGGCGACCGGGTATCCCCACTCGGTGTCGTGGTAAGCGAGGAAGTCCGGGGCGCCGCCGCTCCCAGCGCGGGTCGCCGTCCGGGCCGAGGAACAGGGCCGTCACAACAGGAAGCTCAGTCGCTCGTCCGCCATACCCGGCGCGATCTCGATGATCTCCGCGTTGACGATGTTCTCAGCCACGAACGGGTCGTCATTCACCCGCTTCTCCAGCTCCGCAAGCGACGTGTTGTGCGCCATGACCGCGCCGCCGAGACCAGGCTGGATACTGCCGACCAGCAGGAACACGCCGTCGTCCAGGCCACGCCGGATCCACTCCTGGTGGCCGTTCATGTGCTGGCCGGCGGCGCCCTTGTTCTCGGAGAACCGAAGCAGAACCACGAACATCTGATCTCTCATTTCGCGTAGGTGCTCAGCCAGTCGCGCATCCGGTCGACTTCCCGCCGGACCAATTCCTCGTCGCGGAAGGCGTTGGACAGCACGGCGACACCCTGGCTGAAGGCGAGCACGTGCATGGCCAGTTCGTCGGCCTGCTCGGCGTGCCCCAGCAGCGCGAACTGGTCGCTCAGCCAGGTGCGGAACAGCGTGAACAGCCCGCGGGCCTGGCCGAGCATGGCGTGGTCGAGCTTGGCCAGCTCGGTGTTCAAGGTGCCCACCGGGCAGCCGTACTCCTGGATGTCCGCGCCGTTGCTCAGGACGATCTCGACGAACCGCATGATGCGGCCGACCGGAGTGGCCCGCTCGGTTTCCCACTCCTCCAGCATCCGTCGGGTGTCGGCCAGTCTGGCCTCGATCACCGCGTTCAGGATCGCGTCCTTGGACTTGAAGTGGTAATAGAAGTTGCCCCGCGACAAGCCGACGGCGCCGGCGATGTCCGCGAACGACGTGTGCTCGTAACCGTGCTGGTAGAACAGCCGGTCCGCGGCCTCGACGATCTGATCACGGGTCGCTGCGGCACTCACCGGCTCCTCCTTCGACTGACACGCTCTCACCGGCCACAGCCACTGTAGGACGTCTGACCTAGGGCGACTTTAGGTCAGACGTCCTAGAGGCGTCAAGCCGAAGCCATCGGCAGCCTCTCGACGACACCCCGCCACCGCGAGCCGCCATCGAGCCGAGGATTGACACGCATAGGACAGTCGTCCTAGCGTGACGCCTCGCTAGGACGACTGTCCTACGATGCCCGCGCGAAAGCACTGGAGACCCTCATGCCTGCTGACCTGTTCGAGCCTTTGCCACTGGGTGACCTCATGCTGGCCAACCGGATGGTGATGGCGCCGATGACACGGAACCGAGCCGACAGGAGCGGGCACGTTCCGCCGATGATGGCCACCCACTACCGGCAGCGCGCCACCGCCGGGTTGATCATCTCCGAGTCCACTACGGTCTCGCCGCAGGGCGTGGGCTACCCCTTCACCCCCGGAATCCACACCGATGACCAGGTGGCGAGCTGGCGGCGGGTGACTGATGCGATACACGAACAGAGCGGGCACATCTTCGTGCAGTTGCAACACTGCGGCCGGATATCCCATCCGAGCCTGCTGGACGGCGCCACACCGGTCGCCCCTTCCACACTGCGCCCTGCCGGCCGGGCCGTCACGTACTCGGGCATGCAGGACTTCGTTACGCCGCGCGAGCTCGCACTCGACGAGATCCCGGGAATCGTCGCGCAGTTTCGGCACGCCGCCGAGCTGGCGAAGCTGGCGGGCTTCGACGGCGTCGAAGTCCACGGCGGCAACGGATACCTCATCGACCAGTTCTTGCGCGACGGGAGCAACCACCGCGCCGACGCCTACGGCGGCAGCACTACCGGCCGCATGCGACTGTTGAACGAGGTCCTCGACGCGGTGTGCACCATATGGCCGGCACAGCGCGTGGGTGTGCGCCTGACTCCGGAGAACAGCTTCAACTCGATGTCGGACACGGACCCGCAGACCCACTTCGAGGACTTCCTCCGAAGCCTGAGCCCACGCGGCCTGGCCTACGCGCACATACTCGAAGGCGACATGATGACCAAGACGGGCACAGTCGACTACCGCGCCCTGCGTGCGAGTTTCGCTGGCGTGTACATCGCCAACAACGGCTACGATCTCGCACGCGCCCAAGCGGCGGTGCGCAACGGCAGCGCGGACCTCATCGCCTTCGGCGTGCCATTCCTGGCCAACCCGGACCTCGTCCGCCGCTACCGGGAGAACCTGCCCCTGACCGCGGCCGACCAGTCCACGTTCTACGTCGGCGGGGAAACCGGCTACACCGACTACCCGTTCTTCCGAAGTGACGAACCCAGGGTGCTCGACCAGATGATGAAAGCCGAGTAAGGAAGCTTCCCTGCTTCCTTAGATCGGTACGGTTCCGCCCTTAAGGGAGCTCTGTCGCGCTGGTGCGCGACGCTGCGGCTGACCATCGCAAGCGAGCCGGCGTCGTTGGTGACCGATCAACGAATCGTCACCCTGCCCATGTGATCGCGGGATGCGTCTGCAAAGTCGGTCACCCGCAGGAGTGAAGTTTCCCCGTGATCTCGGACACGTGATCGTTATGCCGCGAGGGCGTGCTGATGCCGCTGCCTGGTCTCGGCCTGGGTGAGGTAGCCGAAAGCCCGGTGCTTGCGCAGGCGGCGGTTGCAGAAAGGTCTCGATGAAGGAGAAGACCTCGGGACCCGTACCTGGGTCGGGCCAGGTACGGCCGGCCAGGACACGACCCAGCGGAATGCCGTATCCGTCCGTCATGCCCGAGCGTTTCAGGACCTGTTTGCCGCGGTCGACCGGGGAGCGCCCGGCCACCTCGCCGCCTCCGGGAGCCATTGGTAATGGAGCCGTCCACGGCGATCTGGTCGAGGACGAGGCCGACGATCCGGTCGTAGGAGTCGAGCGCTATCTGCTTGAGCCGGGCGAAAAGGCCCAGTCGTACCCACTCGTCGTGGCGGCTGCGGATCGTGGTGGCCGAGCAGGTCGTGTCGGCGATCGCCTCATAAGAACAGCCGAAGCGGAGCAGCTGCAGCATCTTGTCGAAGACGATCCGGTCGCTGATGCGCCGCCGGTGGCAGCCGAGTGGATGGTCCGGGTGGTACTCCGGCCGCTCGGGCAGCAGGGCCGCGAATTGGCCCCAGAGCGGTTCGGTCAGCCATGATGGCAGTACAGGCACAGCTCTCCCCGGTGATCACAGAGCGTCGCAAACTCCATGATCACGGAGCCTGTGCCTGCCTCATCTGCCGCCACCCATCACTGCACGTCGCGTACTGCCAGGAGTTCGACCACTGCCCCAGACGACTCCAGCAGCGGTGCAGCGGCAGAGCGCCGGGGATCCGCTCGGTAGGCAGCGAGGTCCTCGCTGTTGGGAAAGGTCACAAGGTGGGCCTCGACCCGATCGTCCAGAGTGCGCAGTCGGCGCTGAAGATGCCCTCCATACTCGGCAAGGAGTGGCAGAACGGCGCTTTCATAAGCGTCGAAGTCGGCCAAGCCCCCTTCAGGCAGCCGCGCGAGCATCAAGTATGTGACGGCCATGGCCCCCTCACGGCGGCAAGAACGGCAGTGACCTTCAAAGCCTAGCTTGAGCGTACGGCTCCAATGCCGCCTTAGTCGCCGCCTATCTGCGCGACCACCACTACATCATCGGCGAGAAACTGCGCTCCGGGTCGGCCGAGGCCACCGAGGCCCTGGCGCGCCAGGGCCGTTACCAGGACGTCCAGGACAATTTGAGGGTCAAGGAGGTACGGCCGTGAGGACGAGCGGTTCGTCATTTGCGTCAACCCCGACGCCGTCGACCGCGACGCGAAGACCAGAGACCGCCTCGTCGCCCACCTCACCGACCTGATCGACGGCACCGACAAGCTCACGCCGACCAAGCGGGCCGAGTTGCGCGGGGTGATCTCCACCAAGCCCGGACTCAACCGCTACCTGCGCGTCATGCCCGGCGGGCTGCTGCGCATCGACGCCGCGAAGATCAAGGCCGAGGAGAACCTGGACGGCAAGTACCTGCTGCGCACGTCCGACCCCAAGATGACCGCCGAGGACTCGCGCTCGGTTATAAGCAGCTCCTCGAAGTCGAACGGGGCTGGCGGGAGATGAAGCAGGTCATCGACCTGCGGCCGGTGGTCCATCGCAAGGAGGAACGATCCGGCTACACCACTACAGGGGACGTGACTTGACGGAGCTCTGGCCTCGGAGATCTGGCACGCTTGGGCTCTGTCCTGCAGGGGCAGACGAGCAGGTTGACGACGGGTCGCAGTGGCGCTGGCGTCACAGACTTGGTGCGTCGATCAGCCTTGGAGCGAGGAGCTGAGATGGCGTCGGGCGGGTATTTCCTGCTGTTCGTCACCGGGCCGGTGACCCTGGCCGATGCAGCCGGACGGCTGGCGAGGCGTGCACGTGGTTGACACGGATGACCGGTTCGCCGTGCGGCGGCGTGCTGACAGCGAGCCGGTGCTATGGGTGGGGCTGAGCACCGCGCCGCACGTAACAGCAGAGGCGACAGAGACAGCCGAGGCGCACGATGTGCCTGGGTTGGCGGGCCTTGACCGGCGCTTCGAGGTCACATTCGACGACCTCGAAGCGGTACTCGACGAGATCAACACCTTGATTGAAGTGCAAGCCACCCTGCAGGGCCTCACCGGTGGCTACCTCTTTCCGCCATGGAACGACAACGTCATGGCGCCGGAGTAGCTACGCGGTTACTACGGAGTGGACGGTCGGACAGGTGGAGGCAAGGTGCGGCTGCGCTGTATGCCGCACTACGAGCATGAGGTGGACGTGTTCCGGCTGTTCTTGAGTAGGACCCCTATACGTGCGGGGCATCGCAGAAGCACGGCAGATCCTGGTACATCGACTCCGTCATCTCATCCAGTCGATCAGCGAGTTGGGGTCGGCCAAGGTCTCGGTATACCTGCTTCCACAAGGGCTTGAGGTCGGCAAAGCGGCAGCCCGGCCCGTTGGCGAAAGCGTTCTTGAGGCCGAGGAGCGCGGTGGCGGGGTATCCGGCATCGAGCATTCGGGACGCGTCGGCCAATGCGAGCTCCAGTGGCTGGTCGTCTTCAAGGACGCAGCCGACGACGGGGGCATGGCCGGAAAAGGCATCCGTTGCGGCGAGCACGCCGACACCGTCGTCACCGGGTACGTGCCGCCAGCCGGCCGGAACGTCGAAGACAGGTGACCCTTGCGGTATGAGACCGCGATCCGGATGGGGATGCAGGCCGAGTTCACGGGCGAGTCTGTCCAACAGCTTGTGTGACCGGGCCTCTGTCGCAGCCCAGCGCGACGCATCCGTCTGCCACCTGTACAAGGTCCACGAGAGCATCCACTCCAGTCCACTCCTGGTATCGCGGCCGACCTGAACCGCTCCACGCTCGTGCCCCGTGACCAGACCGACTGGATGATCCTCACGGCCCAGCTCCGGCGCGGGGACAAACCAGCCGACATACCCTCCGTCACCCAGCGCGCCGAACGGCACGAACTCCGGAGGAGCCAGGAACGGCACTCCAAGCCGCCGTGTACCCTCGCCGAACTCAGGCGAGCATTCCCAACCCTCGGGCGGGCTCGGGACGCACTCCAGGTCAAACATGAAGCCATAGTGAGACAGCAGCTCACACCACTCGTAATAGCCCTCTCTTGTGGCGTGCTGCCAGGCGATGTCCACCAATCTGGCAAGAGCGGCCGGAGTGGCGAACGGAAAGAAGTCGTCAACCCAAGGCGGTGGTGTCGAGTCAGGCATGTGGAGCTTCCCTATCGGTCGGTTGATAGACCGTCCTACCACGTTCGCCTGGTGTGCTCAGGCCCAGCGCAAGAACCGCCGTGCCAGCCTGAACAGAATGGTGCTGCAGCGCGGCTCGCACCGAGGGTCCGTACAGCGTGGCAGAACGTAGCCGGATGGTGGACAACCATAGGGCAACGGGTCTTCATCGCCAGCGGAGCTGCATGGGACCCGATCACCGAACGCGCCGCCCGACAGTTCGCCCAGATCTGGCCCTACGGACCCGCGCCGCACTGGGAAGAGAAGTTCGGCGAGCTGTTCTGGAAGTCCTTCTCATGGTGGGCAGCGATCACTGCATAGCCCTGGTCATGGGGCAGCCGTCGCGCAACTCTCCGAGTAGCGAAGCTCGTTGAGAGAGATGACACGATCATCACCGTGCGTAGCCTGATCCGACGGGCATGGACGACCCACCACTGGGACGAACGCCCGCACCGCCGTCCATGAGTACACGCCTATCTGCGCGACCTCTAAGTCGCCTTCTCCGCATGGATCAACCGGTACAGCTCGTTCACCGGTCGTTCTCCTTCACGAAGAAGTCCGTCGCTCTTTTCAGGATCTCGATCGTCTGCTGCTGTTCGCGGACCTCCTTGCGCAGCCGCTTGAGCTCCTCGCGCTCGGAGCTGGTCAGCTCACCGGACTCGCCCTCGCCCCCGTCTGTCTTCGCCCGGCGGTACCAGCCGCGCAGGGACTCGGAGCTGATGCCGAGTTCCCGGGCGACGGCGGTGACCGTCTTGGCCGAGGAATCGACGAGCGCGATCGCGTCCCGCTTGAACTCCTCGGTGTACCGCTTCGTGTACTTGCTTACCACCTGGTGCTACTTCCTCTGGAACCTCAAGATCCCAGTCTCCAGGTGTCCACGATCAAGGGGAGGCTTCACACTTCAGAAGAGCCTCAAAAATTGGAGCGAGTTGGGCGTTCCAACCCGCAGGTTAAAGATCAAAAACCGGTGCACCTAAACTCCCAACAGCCAAGTGCGATAGCGGCGGAGGGACGTGATGGTGTGGACGGCATGACTCCGCTGGTGAGCCGGGCGGCCGAGCTGGCGCTCCTGGAGGCGGTGCTCGACCAGGCGCCCGGGAGGGGCAGCCGGCCGGCCGTGGTGGACGTCACCGGGGCGGCGGGGATCGGCAAGAGCCGGCTCATGGCCGAGTTCTGCCGGCGGGCGGAGGACCGGGGCATGACGGTGCTGCGCGGCCGGGCCACAGAGTACGAGCGGCACATCCCGTACCAGCCGTTCACCGACGCCTTCGCCGAACTCGACGTCGACGCCGGCCTCGATTCTGGGCTCGGCGTCAGTGACCGGTTCGAGCTGCATCGGTCGGTAGCGAAGCTCCTCGTACGGATCGCCAAGACCGGCCCCGGGCTCGTCGTGGCCCTGGACGACCTGCACTGGGCGGATCCGGCGTCCCTGGAGCTGCTGGACCACCTCGTCCGGCATCCTCCGTCCACCTCCGTCGTGGTTGTCGTGGCCCGGCGCGACCGCCAGACCACGGCCTCCCTGAGCGCCGCGCTCACCCGGGGCATTGACACGGGCACGGTGCTCCGGCTGGGCCTCGGGCCGCTCGCCGAGCGCGCGTGCGTCGAGGAGTTGGCGCCTGGTCTTGCCCCCGGCCTGCCGCCCGGCCGGGCCGCTGAGCTGTACGCCGCCAGCGACGGCAATCCGCTGTACTTCCTCGCTCTCCTCCAGGCCCGGCACGCCGACGGGCTCGGCACCCTCCTGTTGGACGAGCTGACACCGCTGACCGCCGCGCAGCGCCGTACCGCCGAGGCGGTGGCCCTCCTCGGTCACCATGCCACTCCCGCCCTGCTCGCCGTAGTGACCGGCCGGGACAGGTCCGACGCCCACGGACTGGACGCCGACCTGGCCGCGCTGGCCGGCCGCGATCTGCTGCGCCCCGGCCACGGCGGGCGGTGGACGCTGCGCCATCCGGTGCTGCGGGCCGTTGTGCACGAGAGCACGGACCCTGGCCTGCGGACCCGGATGCACCGCCTCGCCGCGGCCGGACTGGCCGAAGCCGGCGCGTCCGCCGCCGAACGCGCCCACCACGTCGAGCGGTCGCTGACCGGATGGAACCCCGAGGCCGTCGCCGTGCTGGCCGAGGCAGCCGAGAGATCCGCCGCCACCGCCCCCGCGAGTTGCGCCCACTGGCTGAAGGTGGCGCTCCGGCATCTGCCGGACACGCCAGAGTACGCCGCGCGGCGGCGTGAGCTGATGCTGTGGAGGGCGCGTGCGCTGGGCGTCTGCGGGGGCCTGCGGGAGAGCCGGGACCTGCTGCACGAAGTGATCGCCATGTCACCGCCGGACGACGCAGGTGCTGCCGGTTTACGGGCCTCCGCCGTGACGCTCTGCGCTGTGATGGAGCGTCATCTCGGCCGCTACACAGAGGCGGTCGCGCTGCTTCGCCGCGAACTCTCCCGTACGCCCGGTCCATCCCCCGCCCAGGCCATCGAACTCGGCCTTGAACTGGGCTCGTCCGCGCCGCACGCCACCGACTACCCGGAGGTGCGTCCCGACCTGTTCCGCGCCCTCGACCTGGCCAGGTCGCTGGGCGACGAGGTTGCTGAGGCAGGCGCCCTCGCGGTCGCGGCCCTCGGGGAGGCGTACGAAGGCGCCATGCCGGCCGCCCGGGACGTCACCGATCGCGCGGCGGCGCTCGTCGACGCACTGACCGACCACGATCTCGCGGGCCTGTGCGAGCCACTGGCCCGCCTCGGCTGGGCGGAGACCTTCCTGGAGCGGTACGCCGACGCGGAACGGCACGCCGACAGAGGCCTGGCCATCGCCCGGCGCGGCGGCCAACTCCACGTCCTGCCGCACCTGCTGCTGTGCAAAGCGCATGTCCACATCCAGACCCTCCGACTCACCTCGGCGGTGGAACTCGCAGACGAGGCCGAGACCATCGCCCGTGGCATCGGCAGCGACGAACTGCTGGCGCTGGTCCTCTCCAAGAAAGCCCATGCCCTGGTCCACACCCTCCCGCCCGGCGACCGGACCGCACTGGCGGTGGCCGAGGAAGGGGTTACGGCGGCCGGTACGAGCACCAGTTGGTGGGCGTCCATCGCCTGGTGCCTGCTTGGCTACGCGGCGATCCACGTCGGCGAGCCCGCGCGCACACGGGCGGCCCTGCTGCGTGCGGGCGGCGACGACCTGAACGGACTCCAGCCGTCCATGCGACCGCTGTTCATCGAGGCGCTGGTGGCTTCCACGGTCGTCTTGGGTGACCCGGCCGCAGCCGTGCCCTGGGCGGAACGTGCCCGGAAGGAGGCCGAGCAGCTGGGCCTGCCTGCGCAGCGAGCCTCCGCCCTGCGCAGCGCCGCCCATATCGCGCTCGGCCACGGTGACACGGCGGCGGCGGCCGAGCTGGCCGACCTCGCGGTGGCCGAGACGGCCGGTGGCGGATCGGCGCTCTGGGAGGCGCGCACCCTGCTGCTCGCCGCCCCCCTGGCAGCGGCCACCGGCCAACCGGAGCGCGCCCGCGTCATGTGGGAGCGCGCTCGGCACCTCGCCGTGGCCGGCGGGGCCCAGCAGCTGGTCAACCTGGCGGACGAGAACAGCCCCGCCGTGTCCGCCGCCGCAGGCGACCGGCCGGGCGTTGTGTCCCTGTCCCCGCGCGAACGCGAGATCACCGCCATGGTCGCCGAAGGCCTCACCACCCCCGCCATCGCCACCCGGCTCTACCTCAGCCCCCGCACGGTCGAGACCCACCTCGCCCGCATCTACCGCAAGACCGGCGTCACGTCCCGGGCCGCCCTCGCCGCTCTCCAGACCCGCGCCGAGCTGCGCAACGAGATTACGTAATCTCACCGATACCGCCACGCCTGTCCCGCCCGGAAAGATCGAACCGACCAATTCCGAGAGCGGGGAGTCAGCAGGTGCGGGTCAAGGCGACTGTGTCAGTGCTCTTCACCGCGGCGCTCCTGGCCGCATGCGGCAGCGGCAGGAACAGCCCCGGGGACACCGGCGGCACCGGCGCGAAGAGCAGCCCTTCCTCCCCGCAGTCATCCACGACGACCAAGCAGCCGCTGGCCCCCGCCGACGCCCTCAGCACCGCCCAGCTGAAGTCCGCCGCGCTGTCCGGCACCGACGCGGACGGCTTCCAGATCGACGACTGGCCCTCGCGCCAGACCGACAGCGGCTCCATCGCCGAGCCCGCCGCCTGCCAGCCGGTCGAGAACGTGCGTGTCGCCGACCTCGACCCGTCTCCCAAAGCCGTTGTCAGCAAAATGGCCTACGCCACCTCCGGCCCCTCGGCCGGCTCCGCCACCACTATCGGCCTCATGGCCTACGACCAGTCCGACGCCGAGCAGATCCTCTCCGGCCTCCGTACGTCCCTCGCCAAGTGCACCTCCTACGACGGCGGCGTGCCCGCCCGTGCCACCGTCAAAGCCATCACCGCTCCCGACGACGGCGACGAAGCAGTGGCCTTTCAGCTGACGATCAAGGGCGATCCGCCGGTATCCCTGGCGGTCGTACGCAGTGGTGCCACCGTCGGAATTTTCAACACCGGGAGTGGTACCGGCGTGTTCGCCGAGTTGCCGGACAGCCTGGTGACCGCACAGATCAAAAAGCTGGAGCAGGTCTCCCAGGAATGACCGTCAACGGCGAAGAACCACACGTCACGGGCGCCTGTGCCAGAAGGCCTTGGCCTTCTGGCACAGGCGCCCGTCAGCTGTGCAGCGCCTCGTCAGGGACAGTTCTCGTTGATCTTGTACTGAAGGGCGCGGGGGTAGTCGTGACGGCTGAGGCGGACCTGGACCAGCAGCGGTCCCTGGTTGATCGGGTCGTTCGGCTCGCTGATGCGCTTCAGTACGGATTCCAGTTCCGTGTGGGTGGCGACCGTCATGCCGGTCATCGGGCTCTTGGCCGAGCCGAAGACCTTGGCCAGCTGGTCGTAGTGCCACTGGTGCAGATTGTTGTAGAAGTCGGCGCCGTCGGACGGCTTCTGCTGGTAGTAGCACGGGTTGACCAGCATCTGCTCGATGCCGTAGAAGCCCTCGTTGTCCAGCACGAAGATCACCGAGTTCAGCCGGTGCCGGGTGTGTGTGGACAGTTCCTGGCACGTCTCCTGGAACGCGCCGTCGCCGACGAACACCATCGGCCGTTTGCCCACGGCTTGCCGGGCCATCGCGACGCCGGTGGCCGCACCGACCGAGTAGCCGATGGACAGCCACGCGTTCTGCGCCAGGTATCCGGCGCGCTCGACGGTGTGCAGGTTCATCGAGCCCAGGAGGGCGAACGCCGCGTCGGACAGAAGGGTGAACGGTGAGGTGGCCTGGGTGCCTGTGCCCGTCGCCTGGCTGTCGAGGAAGCCGCTGATGTGCTGGAAGAAGCTGTCGTACGTCAGTTCCACCTGGATGTCGGTAGCGCTGAGCTGGGCCTGGTAGGCGGCCGTGCTCTCGGGCACCGGCGCCCCTTCGGCGTGCGCCAGGGCGAAGTAGTCGGCGGCGAAGGCGCCCGGGCCGAACTCCGTCACCAGCGCCTCGCGCAGTGCTGGGATGAACCGTTCCAGCTGGACGTCGGGGTAGTAGGAGGCGCCGACGCTCACTCCTTCGCGTGCGGCCACGCACCAGTCGTCGCCGATGTCCTGCTCGCCGCCGAGGTTCTTCGACGTCGACCACGTGCCCAGCCCGATGCGGCACTTGGCCCGCTGGAACACCTCCCGTACGTACGGATCACTGGCCTTGCCGTTGTAGACGCCGACGAATCCCGGGGTGTTCTCCGAGACCACGGACTTGCCTCCGACGGTCGTGCAGAACGGCATCCCCGTGTCCTGCACGAGCGCGGTGAGGGGCTGGGAGAGACGGAACCGATCGATCTCCTCGCCCGCCCACAGGATGGGCGAGCCCTGTACTCCCCCCTTCTGTTTGACGAGGTCGACGGCGGCGGAGACCGCCTTGGCCAGCATGGTCCGGTTCTTGGGGGTGAACGGGCGCTGCCTGGGGGCCAGATGGCCCCGGGGTGCTTCGCATTCCGCGGCCCAGACGTCCTCCATGACCTCCAGGTACACCGGCCGGCGCTCGGACAGGCAGGCGACGATGGCGCTGTCGATCTGGACTGGGGCCAGGCCTGGGTTGGAGATCACCTGCGCGTCGACCGTGACCTGGCGGTACACGTCGAGGTTGCTCTCCCGACGCTGGCTCATGTGGGAGGTGAGCAGGCCGATGGCCTGGTAGTTCAGCCACTGCTCGTAGGTCGGGCAGGCGTTGATCGCGATGAGCGGCACATACTCGACGTAGGCGCCCCCGATGGGGTTGAGCAGGTTGAACGCTCCGACGCTGTAGGTGACGGCGACGGCGCCGACGCCGAAGCCGCCGTCAGGGGCGTCGGCGTGGCGGGCCCGCGCATAGGCGTCGGCCGCATACCCGGCCCCGACCTCGGTCGGCGTGCCCACCCACGTCACCTGCGGGTTGTGCTGCTTCATGATGGAAAGGAACGGGCCCAGGTGATTGCCGGGCACGCCGAACAGGTGCTCGATTCCGAGCTGTTCGAGTCGAGTGGCCAGGTACCGCGCCACGTTCCATGTCGAGGGCTGCTCCGTCACTTTGCCTGCACCTCCGTGAGTTGTCGCTCGTCCACCGCTTCGCGTCCCGCCTCGCGTTCCACGGGCACCGTGTAGGACGGAGGCGACGCCTTCTCGTGCACCTCGATGGCCGCGCGGACCGCCGTCTCCACGGCGCCCTCGATCCAGGCGTGCTTCAGCGAGGTGTGCTCGCCCGCGAAGTACACCGGCCCTTCGGGCTTGACGGCATCCAGGTGGAAGCTGGTCATCTGGTGCGGCGTGTAGATCGCGGCCTCACCGAAGGCGTACGGGTTGCGCAGCCAGCTCTGGGTCTGCCCCGCGCCCGTGTAGAACAATTCGATGCGGCGGCCGTGGACCAATTGCAGGTTCCGCAGGGCGTGGACGTAGCGCTGCGCGTCCTCCATCGAGTCCCAGCGTGCCGCGTCGTCGGACCAGGAGTAGGTGGCCAGGACCACTCCGCCGCCCTTGCTGCCCGGCACCGGGTGGGAGGGGTAGTACATGTACCGGTTGGGGTTGTCGGTGGTGGAACCGCCCCCGAACACATTGGTCGCCGGCCGAAGCGGTGCCCCGCGCAGCGGCTCCTGGCGGTAGTACTCGAGCTGCCTGGGGTCGATGAGCTGTTCCTGGACGCTGCCGTGGGCACCGAGCAGCCCCGTCGGCAGTGAACTCAGCTGGGACGGCAGGTCGTCCGCGGGCTCCACGGGGGCTTTGGCGGACTGCTGGTAGAAGTCGTACAGGCCCGGATCGATGGACTCCAGCTCCCGGCGCCAGTCCTCCTCGGTGAACTCCCACCACCGCCTGGAGAACTCCAGCAGCACCTTCGTTGCCTGGTCGTAGTGCGTCTCGATGACGGCCCGCCGCTTCTTGTACGAGAACGGCGGCGACACCTCGACGAAGCGGAAGCTCGAGAAGGGGACCGTGACGATCGCCATGTCACCCCTCCACACCCGGGGCGGTCCGCTCAGGGAGTCCTCGGGCTCGGTGTGGATCGCGACGGTGCGCCCCGGCTCCGGGCCCACGTCTTCGCGCCGCTCACCGTCCCGGCGCGGGTCCCAGTACTCCAGGCGGACCATCCGTTGTCCCATCACCAGCTCGTCCTGAAGGCCTTCGGCGAGCTTGTCGGGCAGCATCTCGGTGCCGCCCTCGATCTCCCAGTAGGTGACGTTCGGGTTGATGTCGCTGCGGCCCAGGAAGCTGTGGAAGAACGACAGGTGGAGCCGCGAGGTGAGGTTCTCGATCGAGCCGGCGGCCTCGATGGCCTCGTCGCTCAGACCGGCGTGGTCACGCAGGAAGTCGCCCATCGAGCAGCCGTCGAAGTCGTGGACCACCCGCGCCCAGCCTTCGAGCCACTCCTTGAACGGCTTGTTCACGCGTTGCTGCGTGCCGTCCTGGCCGGTCACGGAGTAGTAGTCCCTGACCTCTTCCAGAGCATCGTTGATCATCTGGCTGGTGGTCAGCCGTGCTTCGTCCCCCGTCAGGTGGAAGCCCTCGTTGATCAGCGTGGGGTCGTCCGCGTACTCGGAGCGGCGGGCCTGGACGGAGTTCATCTGGATCCAGGTGTCGTTCCGCTTGTGGGGCTCCCGGAAGTCGGGGCTGTCCTGTCCGTATCTCCACTCCTGACCGGTGAAGGACTTGTAGACCACCGGGGGTACGGGCGCCTTCTGGAAGCCCGTACGGGGGTCGACGTCGACGTTGTAGAACAGCCGCCGCTTCAGTCCGAGCTTGTCGATCAGGGCGAGGGTGAGGGGGTGGAAGTCGGGCAGCCGCATGGCTCCCGCCTCGGCATACTGGGCCGGATCGCTGAACGGCCCCTTTTCCTCGCCCTCCCGGCGGCGGAAGGTCTTGATACGTCCGCCCACCCGGCTGGCGTTGGCCTCCAGGATCGTGACCTTGTGGCCGGCCTGCTTGAGCAGCGTCGCGGCCACCAGACCGGAAATCCCGGCCCCGACGATCAGCACCTCCTTCGGCCGCCCGGGCGGCTGTCCGGGAGCCAGCCCCCGGTCGATGAGGACGTCGAGGAAGCGCAGCCTCAGGTCCTCGTTCTTCGGCTCGGGGCCGACCAGAAGCAGCTCGCGCGCCAGCTGCAGACAGGTCTCCCAGCGCACACGATTTTTCCAGAGGTCGGTTTTGGTGTTGTCCATGGCGTCTGTTCCCTTCTGGGTGAAGCGAGAGCCGTGAGGCCCGACCGCTACGGCACGTCGGCCGTCCGTGGCCGCGCGGCCACGGACGGCCGACGTGTGCCGCATCACCACGCCGTGGGCCGGTCGGGCAGGCCGTTGCTCGTGTTCCCGGATGAGCGAGAACCGGCCGGGGGCGGGCTCGCCGGGCTCAGGCGGGAGGCAGCAACGCGGAACAACTCCCTGCGGCACGTAGGCAGGCAGGCAGCCCGCAATAACCGGGGCTGAGGTGGATGGACCGATGGATGGGCCGGCAATGGAAGCATTTTCGAATACGAAACGTGCTCGAACATGCACAATTGGTACTTTTGTCGCCTGGATCCCGGGTGTCAACTCGAAGCCGGGAGACTCCCGCGGGAGCTTGATCCAGAGCACGCACATGGACGGTCCCCGCTGGAGGCCGAAGCCGACCGGGGCGTCGTCGACTGGCCGGGCGGAGAACCGACCTGCCAGGTCACCCGGCCGGCGCCCACCAGGTCTCGGAGGTCGGCGTGGCGCACGAGCCATCCCCCGTCCGGGTGGCGCGAGGGCGAATGGCGGGCAAGGGCCGTCGTCACCGCCGCCGGGCCGGTCCTCGGGTCCGACCCGGGATCCGGCACCACAACAAGTGGATCAGAGCCGCTTGCCACAGCCGCCGTCAGACCAGCACGATCGGGCCGCCGAGCTGCTGGTGCGCGGCCTGGACCAGGTCGCCGTAATCGCTCCAGGCGAAGCTCTTGCGGCCGTCCGGCCGGGCGTCGGTGCTCGGCCGGTAGATCAGCCGGGAGGGCCCGGGACGAAGAGGCCGCCGCCGCGAGAGCATCGAGCATCCCCCACGCCGAGCCCGGGGGAGAGCATCAGGAACCGATTGCCTGTGGGTAGTCGAAGAAGCCGCTCGGGTCGTACTGCCGCTTCACGTGGACCAGCCGGGGGTAGTTCGCACCGTAGTACGCCTGGCGCCAGTCCCTCAGCTCTGGATCGGGAAAATTCTGGTACGAGTGCTCAGGGGGCGTGCCGTCAAAGATGGCGTCGTAGAAATCCTGGAGCCAGCGCAGATTCACGGCGGCGACATCGGGGTGGTCGTAGTCCGCCCAGTTGGTCTCGGCGGCCAAGATGAACGCGCTGCCTCGGTGCACGAACGCGGTCGCCTCCGGTGGCACCTGGTTGATCTCCCCGCCGAGCGCGAACATCGCGAACCCGGCTCCGTCCTCGTTGCCGCTGCCCGGCCAGGCGAGCAGCTGCTCGGCTGCGGCGCTGACCTGCTCGTCGGTGAGGAGTGTCCGGGAGGTCAGGATCCCTGACTTGGAGGCGAACTTCTCCACGGGAGTGGTGGCGCTCAGCAGCGTAGTCGCCTGGGCCGGGGTGACTTCCCGGACGGCGGCGCGGTTCTGGGCACGCTCGTCGGCTGTGCCGATGGCAAGCAGCGGGGCGAGGATCGCCCGCAACTCATCGATGGTTCCGTAGTGCTGGCCGATCACATTGACGTTGGCGTTCGTGCGGATCCGGTCCCGGGTTCGCCCGTGGGTGCCGATGCCGAGGCGGCAGTGGAACCGCTTGTTGTTCAAGGTGTCCTGGACGATCTGTTGTGTGGTCGCGATCACCGGCAGTACGGAGTCCAGGCTCCAGCGGAACTGGTAGAACCCCACGTTGCCCTGGAACTGCTCGTACTGGAGCGTGAACGAGGTGTGCACCCCGAAGTTGTTGCCCGCGCCGCCCCGGCAGGCCCAGAACAGATCGGGCTCCGAATCCTCACTGGCCTTGACTACCCGGCCGTCCGCCAGCACGACGGTCGTGGCGACCAGCCGGTCGCAGGTCAGGCCGAACATCTTGTCGCTGAAGCCGATACCTCCGCCCAGCACCAGTCCTGCGACCCCGACCGAGGGGCAGCGGCCGGTCGGTACGAAGATGCCCTGGTCCTCGAGCAGCGGGTGCAGGTCGCCGTTGGTGACCCCGGCCCCGACGGTGACGGTGCCCGCCTCGTGGACGACCTTGATCGGCCCGTATGCCCGAGCACGGGCGGCTCTCCGCTGCGGAGTGGAGACGATGCTCTTCATCCGGCTCATGTTGAGCAGCAGACCCGTGGTGGTGGAGTAGCCGGCGTAGTTGTGTCCCAGTCCGGTGCGAGGCACGGCGGGCAGCCCCACCGCGCGGGCCCAGCGGATCGCCTCGTGTACGTCCCTTGTGGTGGCGCAGGCGACGATTCCGGCGGGGTGGATCCGGGCGTACCGGTGGTTGAACGGGATCGCCAGCGGAGGGTAGTCCGGGTTTCGCGGCCGGTAGAGGGTGGCGCCGGGGGAGAGTGACGCAGCCAGCCGCTCCCAGTCCCTACGGCTGACCGGCTTTGCTGCCTCGGTTGCCGCAGCCGCACCGGGCGGCGCCGTCAGAGCCGCCGCCCCGGCGCCGAGGGCGCTGAGGGTGCCTGCCCGCAATACGTGTCGCCTGTTGATCACTTCGGCCTGCCTTCGCGAAACCGTCGGAGGCTCGGTCGCCTCCAGAATGAGCGGTCAACCGATCGTCACCACCGCGGCCGCTCAGCGTGCCCCGCCCACAAGCCGGCCACTCGAAAGCGTGCCTCCCGCACGGCCTGATGGCCGAGCAGGAGGCTCGCAACCTGGATGCAGCTCCGCCCCTTGGATGTGTGTTCTGATCAGCTGACCTGCCCATTCTCAAGCTCAAGTTCCACGCCAGTTGGACCTACTTGAATCCGTCTGACTCAACTCAGACCCTCGATCAGTCTTCGAAAGACAGGCTTTCGCGCGCAAGCCGGGCAGGTGACAGATGGTGTGAAGCTGAACCGCTCTCCGCTGCGCCGGCAACTGTCGCACGGGTACTCGCAGTAGAACTCGACGGTTCCAGCCGGCACGAACGAACCCCCGCTCTCCACGCTGCCAAGTGGCAGCAGCCCAGTGAGGCGGGAGCATGCGGACTCTGAGAATGGCCTCGTCTCGGTAGCTCAGAGAAAGGGACCGGTGTCAGGTAATTGCGGCTCGGTGCCTGGGCTATCGCGGCGATCGAGGCTTCCGGTGCTTGCCGGTCCCGGGGCCAAGCTTCGGCGCCGACCCCGAGGAAGGGGCGACTTCGGTGTTGGGGAACGGAACGCGCCTCGCCTCCGCGAGGTTCGCCGCGAAACCGTAGGGCTCCCACATGTGCCCGTTCCACCGCTGGATCGCACGGGGTGCGTCAGGGTTCAGATGCGACCCCCGATGACCGTCGCCGCTCACGAAAGGGACGGTGCGGAGCTGTCCGATCCTCGCGTCACGGCGCTCGGCCCATTGGGACAGCGATTCATCGTCCATTCCTCGGAGGGTAGCGGCTCAGGCGAGCCGGTGTTCCCAGCGCAGCGATGGGCTCCGGTCAATCGGAGGAGTTCGATCCGTCGAGGAAGCAGGATCACCGCTGGCCGCTGGGCACGGTCGATGCGTTGCCCTGGGAAGCTCCGGCGCTAGGACGCGGCGCCCAGTGAGCGCTCGGAGACCCGGCGCAGATGCCCCGCGAAGACCTCCGACGCGCTCGGCGTCAGCGTCCTCAGCGCCACCATCGCCGTGATGATCACGTCGCACAGCTCGGACTCGACGTCCTGCCAGCTGTGCGTGACGCCCTTCCGGGGGTTCTGCCCCGTCGCGCCGACGACCGCCTGCGCCACTTCGCCCACCTCCTCGGTGAGCTTCAACATCCGCAGCAGCGTCTCCTGTTGGGGCGGCAGGTCGCTCTCCTGCTCCAGCCAGGTGTGGAGGTCGTCAACCGTGTCCCAGATGGGGTCCAGGGTGTGATTCATAGAGGCCGCCTGCCGTGTGTAGGGTCCCCGGATGATATTCGGCGCCGACAGATTCACGGGTGGGGTTCGCGCGCGTGTTCGCGGCGGCGAGGTCGCGCCGCCCGCGCCAACTTCCCCGCCCGAACCGGCACCTGCGCACCGGGGCGCGGGGTACCGACAAGCGTCGCCCGCAAGGGGGCCGTGGAGCGGGTGGAGTCGGGACGTAGAGCGTGATTTGTGGCGCGGGGACGCCTGTACCTCGCGGCAGGCCAGAGACGCGCCGTAAATCATGCAGTCCCGGCTCCACCCCGGAGCGGCCCCGAACGGGCGCGCCCGCGGCACCGGGCAACCCCGCCCCGCCCACCCACCCCGCCGCACCCCGCCCCCCTCACCCCCGCCCGACATACGGCATCGTCGTCGCCATCACCGTGGCGAACTGCACGTTCGCCTCCAGCGGCAGTTCCGCCATGTGCCGCACCGTCCTCGCCACATCTCCCGCGTCCATCACCGGCTCCACCACCACCTCCCCGCTCGCCTGCAGAATCCCCGCCCGCATCCGCCGCGTCATCTCCGTCGCCGCGTTCCCGATGTCGATCTGGCCGCACGCGATTCCGTACGCCCTCCCGTCCAGCGACAGCGACTTCGTCAGACCCGTCATCGCGTGCTTCGTCGACGTGTACGGCGCCGAGTGTGGGCGCGGCACGTGCGCCGAGATCGAGCCGTTGTTGATGATCCTTCCGCCCTGCGGTGACTGCTCCTTCATCATGCGGAACGCCGCCTGCGCGCAAAGGAACGCGCCGGTCAGGTTGACGTCCACCACCGCGAGCCAGTCCTCGTAGGAGATGTCCTCGAAGGGGACGCGTGGGCCGGACGCGCCGGCGTTGTTGAACAGCAGGCCAACTCGGCCGTGGCGTTCGCGCACGGTCGCGAACAGCGTGGTGACATCCGCCGGTGAGGTCACATCAGTGGGGACACACAGGACATCCCCGCCCGCCAGCGACGCCGTTTCCTCCAGGGTCTCCGCCCGCCTGCCCGCCAGAATCACCGACCAGCCCGCCTGCGCCAGTGTCACCGCCACGCTCCGGCCGATGCCCGAACCAGCTCCCGTCACCACGGCAATCTTCGCAACAGCGTTCATGGACGCGCAGCGTAGTCCCGTATCTGTACGTGGAACTCATCCGGCCGACACGCGGATGTTGTGTACTCGACAACACGGGGTCCTCAGCGCCTACTCCAATGCGAAGGGACAACAGCCGTCAGGGGAGGGGCACATGACACCCGCACCGCACGCACCCGAGCTCCGGGCCGCCGCCCGGCACATTGGCCGCCGCAGGTTTCTCACCGTCACCGGTGCTGCCGCCGCACTCGCGTTCGCCGTCGATCTGCCCGGCATCGCTCACGCCGCCGAACTCGACGCCAAGAAGATCACCGAGGATCCCTTCACCCTCGGTGTCGCCTCCGGAGACCCGAAGCCCCGTTTCGTGCTGCTGTGGACACGGCTCGCGACCCGTCCGTACGAGCCCGACAGCGGCCTGCCGCCCGGGACGTCTCGAAAGGGTCTCGACCACTGCGGCGGAGCTGAGAGCATAGGGAAGGATTCAACGACATGGAGACGTGATGCCGAAGCCGGACAGCGGCCAGAGAAGTACAGAAGGACACATACCGGCCGCCGCCCCGGCTTCCGCATCGCCCCCGGCTCCCGCATCCGCCCCGGCTTCCGCATCGGCACAAGCTCCCGTGTCCGCCGCGGCGCCCGCTTCCGTCATGGCAGCGCGCCGCGTCGGCCTCCTGGTCACGCTCGTCCTCGGCGGTCTCGCCGCACTGCCGCCGCTCTCCATGGACATGTACCTCCCGGCGCTTCCCGCGGTGACCCGGTCGCTCGGCGCACCCGCCGCCACCGTCCAGCTCACGCTGACCGCCTGCCTCGCGGGCATGGCCCTCGGGCAGCTCGTCGTCGGCCCCATGAGCGACAAATGGGGCCGACGCCGTCCGCTGCTCGTCGGGATGATCGTGTATGTCGCGGCCACCGCGATCTGCGCGCTGGCCCCCACCGTCGAACTGCTCATCGGCTTCCGGCTGCTGCAAGGACTCGCGGGTGCCTCGGGCATCGTCATCGCCCGCGCCGTGGTCCGGGACTTGTACGACGGCGACGAGATGGCACGCTTCTTCTCCACCCTGATGCTGATATCCGGCACCGCCCCGATCATCGCTCCACTGATCGGCGGCCAGGTGCTGCGGATCACCGAATGGCGCGGCATCTTCGTCGTCCTGACCGCCGTCGGCATTCTGCTCACGCTGGCGGCGGCGAAGTGGCTGCACGAGACCCTGCCGCCGGAGCGGCGGCACGGCGGCGGCGTCGGCGAAGCCCTGCGCACCATGCGCGGGCTGCTCGCCGACCGGGTCTTCACCGGCTACACGCTCACCGGCGGGCTCGCTTTCGCCACGCTGTTCGCGTACATCTCCGCCTCGCCGTTCGTCGTCCAGGAGATCTACGGCGCGTCCCCACAGACCTTCAGCCTGCTCTTCGGCGTCAACTCCATCGGCCTGATCACGCTCGGCCAGATCAACGGCAAGGTGCTGGTGGGCAGGGTCAGCCTGGACAAGGCGCTGGGTTTCGCCCTGGGCGTGGTCACGCTCGCTGCGGGCGCGCTCCTGCTGATGACCTCGGGGGTCTTCGGCAGGGTCGGCCTGCTGCCCGTCGCGGCCGGCCTGTTCGTCCTGATGTCCGCGATGGGTCTGGTGATGCCCAACACCAACGCCCTGGCCCTGCTGCGCACCCCGCACGCCGCGGGCTCGGCGTCCGCGCTGATCGGCACGTCCGCGTTCCTCGTCGGCGCGATCGCCTCACCCCTCGTCGGGATCGCGGGCGAGCAGACGGCCGTCCCGATGGCGGTGGTCCAACTCACCTGCGCGCTGGGCGCGCTGGGCTGCTTCCTGGGGCTGTGCCGCCCCTGGCAGCGCCGCCCCGAGCAGTCGGTCTCGTAAACCGGGCCACTGCGCACGCCGGGCTCACCGCTCGCGGCGCGGGTAGCCGATCAGATGCAGCCGGTCCTTCGCGTCCGTCCAGCTGAAGATCCCGACGCCCGCGGCCTCCGCGGCGGGCAGCCGGACATTGGGGGACAGCGCCTGGGGAACGGCGGTGGCCAGGTCGAGCTCGATCGGGTCCCCGCCGCCGGCCAGTGCGTCCGCCGGGCTCAGTGCGCTGGTCGCTCCGTACGCCGTGCCCGCGTCCGTCACCGACGTGAGCGTCAGCGGCTTGGAGCCGTCCGACTCCTCGAAGCAGTGCCCCGTGCCGCGCTCCAGGTCGAAGGCCAGGTTCCCGGCGACCAGATAGCCGCCGCGAGTCGCGAGCACGGCCTGCGGATACTCGCCCGGTTCGATCGCGGGCTTGTGGCACCGCGCCTGAGCCAGCGGCTTCCCGGTCGCCGCGTCGTGCACCGCCCAGATGTCGTACGCCCCGGCGTCCTTGCTGCCCGCGCCGCCCTTCGCGGGCTGCCACTTGGCCAGTACGCGGCCGGGGACGATCGAGGTCGGCACGCCCGAGGCCGGGTCGGTACGGGCCGGCGCCACATCGCGGCTGGAGAAGCCGCCGCGCACCCAGAACCCCGGGGCCCCGCTCACCAGAAGGCCCTTCGCGGTCACCGCGCGGACCTCGGTGAGCCTGCGGCAGCCCGTACAGCCCTTGGGGTGGCCGAGTGCACCCTCCGGCACCCGGGTCACCTGGCCGGAGACCGGGTCGACGACCGCGGTCCGGGTGCGGCCGTCGCTGATGAGGATGCCGGGGCCGGTGCCCGAGACAATCGGCGCGGCCGGCCAGGGGACCTCGACCCGCTGCCGGGCGCCGTCGGAAACGTCGTACACGTCGAGCGCGACAAAGGTGTCCGCGGGCGTCAGCGCGTCCTCGCCCGCCTTGCCGAAGGACCAGGTCACGAAGTACTCGCGGCCGTCCTTGGCGACGGACAGCAGTCGCGGAAACCGCTCGCCCGTGGCGGTGCCCCAAGCGGCGGGCGGATGCCACGGCAGCCCCGTCCAGCCGGGCCTGCCCGTGGCGGCGTCGAGGGTGCGAAGCCGGAAGCTGTCGTCCCGGGCCCGCTCCAGATAGCCGACGCGGCCGCTGTTCCGAGCGATCGCGTACTCGGACGAGGCGTTGGTGATCTCCCAGCCCTGCCCGGTGTCGTACGCGGAGGGAACGGTGAGCCGGGTCAGGGGCGCCGCGCTGTGCCGGACGGGCTTGCGCGGCTTGCCGCCGTCCGCGCCACCCTCGCCCGTGCCGCACATAGTCAGCAGGAGCAGCAGGACCAGCACGGTCACCCCGGCCGCCAGGGCCAGGCGCACGACCCGCTGTGTCATGGTCCCCCCGTGGGCGGTGCAGCACGTTCCGTGTGCGGTGCAGGCGCTCAGCGTAGCAACTGCCGCCTGGCTCCCAGGAGTTCGGTTCCGTCCCGGTATCGTCCTGGTTCCGTGCCGCCGCAGCTGCCGGAAGCGGCGTCTAGAATTTCCCGGTGAACGCCACACTCCCCACCGCGGAAGCCCTGCGCACCGCCCTGGCCGCGCTGCTGGACGGGCTGCCGCCGAAGCAGGCCGCGCAGGCAGTCGACCGGCTGATCGCCAGCTATCGGGGGAACACCCCGACCGACGCCCCGGTGCTGCGGGACCGCTCGGACGTCGCCGCGTACGCCGCGTACCGGATGCCCGCGACCTTCGAGGCGGTACGGTCCGCGCTCGCGGCGCTGCGGGCCGCCGCGCCCGAGTGGATTCCGGCGACGCACACCGACATCGGCGGCGGGACGGGCGCGGCGAGCTGGGCGGTCGCCGAGGCGTGGGAGGAGAACGCCCCCCGCACCACGGTCCTGGACTGGGCAGAGCCCGCGCTGGCGCTGGGGCGTGAACTGGCCCTCGCCTCGGGTGTTCCCGCGCTGCGCGCCGCCGAATGGCAGCGCTCACGGATCAGCGCGGCGCTCCGTATAGAGAGCACTGATCTCGTCACGGTCTCGTACGTCCTCAAGGAGCTCACCGCGAAGGACCGCGACGCGGTCGTCTCCGAGGCGGCCCGCGCCGCCCGGGCCGTGGTGATCGTCGAGCCCGGGACCCCCGACGGCTACGCCCGCGTCATCGAGGCCCGTGACCGCCTGATCGCCGCCGGCCTCACCGTCGCCGCGCCCTGCCCCCACAGCGCCGCCTGCCCCATCGAGCCGGGCGCGGACTGGTGCCACTTCGCGGCGAGGGTCAGCCGCTCCTCACTCCACCGGCAGGTCAAGGGCGGCTCACTGCCGTACGAGGACGAGAAGTTCAGCTATGTCGCCGCGGTGCGCTTCCCGGCGAACCCGGCCGCCTCCCGGGTCACCCGCAAACCCCAGATCCGCAAGGGCCTGGTCCTGCTCGACCTGTGCACCGACACCGACGGGCTGCGCCGCGACAACGTGGCCAAGCGCCACGGCGCGCTGTACAGATCGGCGCGCGACGCGTCGTGGGGCGACCCCTGGCCGCCCCACGACGAGTGAGCGTCACGCCTCAGACCCGACGCTTCAGACCCGACAGCCTCAGACCCGTCGCTTCAGACCCGCAGCTCCTGCGTACAGCACTTCACGCTGCCGCCGCCCTTCAGCAACTCGCTCAGGTCCATGCCCATCGGCTCGAACCCCCGGTCCCGCAGCGGCTCGAACAGCCCCACCGCCGACTGAGGCAGCAGCACATGACGGCCGTCGCTCACCGCGTTCAGGCCGAGCTCCGCCGCGTCCTGCTCATCGGCGATCAGCGCGTCCGGGAAGAGCCGGGCCAGCACCGAACGGCTGCCCGCCGCGACCCTGCCCCGGCCCGGCGCGACCCCCTGCCGACTCCCGGAATATGCCGGAAGGGACCCCGGTCGGGGGCCGTGGCCACCCGGGGAGCAGGATGGTGGGACCATGGCAGAGTCCGCGTGGGGCGAGCGTGAGGTGTGAGGGGATAGATGGGCGACGGTATCGGCCGCATCCGCGGCACGGAGAACAGGCTGTCCAAGGAGAGCCGGCTGCCGAAGTGGCTGCGCCGGCGCCCCGAGAACACCGAAGCCGACGACTCCCGCCGTACGCCCCTGCTGCTCGCCGCCGCCGCCGCGGGACTGCCGATCGCGCCCGCCGCGCACCCGGTCTCCTACCGCTGCTCCTGTGAACGCATCGGCTGCCCCACACCGGGCAGGCACCCCGTCTCCTTCGCCTGGCAGACGCAGTCCACGACCGACCGCGGCCAGATCGAGCGCTGGGCGAAAGGACAGCCGGACGCGAACTTCATCACCGCGACCGGCATGGTCCACGACGTGCTCGACGTACCGCTGGAGGCGGGCCGCAGCGCCCTCGAACGGCTCCTCGACCAGAACATCGAGGTCGGCCCGGTCGCCGAGGACGGCGAGGACCGGATGCTGTTCTTCACCGCCACCCGCGGCACACCGGAGGAGGAGGACGAGTGGTGGCCCTGCGAACTGGACTGCCATCCGGAGACGATGGACGAGCACCCCGGGCTGCGCTGGCACTGCCGCGGCAGCTACGTACTCCTGCCGCCCGCGCGGCTGCCCGGCGGCCTTGAGATGAAGTGGGTACGCGGCCTGGAACATCCGCTGCCCGACCCGCTGACGCTGCTGGAGACGCTGACGGACGCGTGCGCGAAGTATGCGGGCGAGAACGAGTCGGTGGACCAGCACGCGGTGGCCTGGCCGCTCGGACGCTAGGGCCTCTCGGCCGGATCAGGCCCCAGGCAGCCACCGACTCCGGCCCGGCTACGAACCCTTGGCCGCCGTCAGGCCCGTAAGGCGTCCGAGCACATCGACCTTGCCGCTGCCCGCGCCGCCCACCGGAACCGTCACCGCCTGGCTGGAAATCCGCTCCTTGATGAGCGTGGACTTCACCTCACCCGTCAGCAGCGCCTTCACATCCGGGACGACACTCAGCCGCACACCCTTCGCGGCGATCTGCCGCTCGTAGTTGCGTACGGTGAAGAAGACCAGCGCGCTGCCGTCCTGCGTGACGAACCCCAGCGGTGCGAAGTCGTCGGAGTCCAGCGCCTGGTCGATGTACTGCGTCCGTATCCCCGGCAGGTTCTCGTCCTTCTTGCGTTCCGCGCGCCACTCGGATGTGTGCGGCCCGTCCTTGAAGTGCTCCGGCTTCCCGTTCTGCATGTACGAGGCGTACTCCTCACTCAGATCGAGGGGAGCGACCGCCACCGCCGCGCTGTCCGGGTCGACCGGCTCGGCAAAGCCGTCCCCGTCGGTCTTCAGGGCAGGAATCGCGTCGGGCCGCAGGATCGTCAGATACGCCGCCTGCCACAGGTCGTCCGGGCTGTTGCGCAGAAAGACCAGCACCCAGCGGTTGTCCTGACTGCCCTGGTCCTGGTCGCGGTTGGAGTCGACGTCGGCCATGAAGAAGCGCGGCCAGCCGGCCTTCTTCGGGATCGTGAACTTCGCGTCGGTCAGCTCCAGCGGCACATGCTGCGGGTTGCCGTCGGGGTAGTTGACGCTGCGTGCCTTGAGACCGGCCTGGTTGATCGCGCCGAGCGCACCGGTGACATGCTCCGCGTCCAGAACGGGGTCATAGGCCTTGTCGGCCTTGTTGTACGCGTCGGTGAAGTCTGCGAGCGCCTGCGCGGCCTCAGCCTCCGTCGCCGACGGTACGACTGCCCGCTCCCCGTGCACCGTCACGCACCCGCTCGCCGTCAGGGACAGCACCGTCACCGCCGTCAGCCCCGCCGTCGCCAGGCGCAGCCTTTCCACCCGAATCGGCCTTCTCATCGGTTGCCTTCTGATCCTTGAGCCCCACTGACCGTCCGAACCCTACCGGGGCCAGGAACAGGCCGAGCGTCGGGATCAGATAGAGCACCCACACCGTGACCTGGAGGACGGTCGGATCCGGCTGGAAGTTGAACACGCCCTTCAGCAGCGTGCCGTACCAACTGTCCGGCGGGACCGTCGTCGTGATGTTGAAGGCCTTGTCCGTCAGACCGCCCAGGAAGCGGGCCTCCTGCAGGTCGTGGACGCCGTACGCGAGGACACCCGCCGCCACGACCACCAGCATGCCGCCGGTCCAGGTGAAGAACTTGGCGAGATTGATCCGCAGCGCGCCCCGGTAGAACAGCCAGCCCAGCACGACCGCGGTGGCGATGCCCAACAGCACGCCGATGAGCGGCGCCTGCGTCCCCTCCCCGTCGGTGGCAGCCCTGACCGATGCCCAGACGAACAGCGCCGTCTCCAGGCCCTCGCGGCCCACCGCGAGGAACGCGGTGGCGACCAGAGCCGCCGTGCCCATCTGCAGCGCGGCGTCCAGCTTGCCGTGCAGCTCGGCCCTCAGATGCCGCGCGGTGCGCCGCATCCAGAAGACCATCCAGGTCACCAGGCACACCGCGACGATCGACAACGAGCCGCCGAGCGCCTCCTGCGCCTCGAACGTCAGCTCCTGCGAGCCGTATTCGAGTGCGAAGCCGAAGCTGAGGGAGAGGGCGATCGCCACCCCGATGCCCATCCAGATCGGACCGAGCGCATCGCGGCGCTCCGTCTTCACCAGATACGCGATCAGGATGCAGACGACCAGGCTGGCCTCCAGGCCCTCGCGCAGCCCGATCAGGTAGTTGCCGAACACGTCGGGTCCCTTCTAGGTCAGGAGAACAGCGCCCGGCCCCACCAGTCGTCCTTGTCGCGGACGCCCGGCGGGACGGCGAACAGCGCCGAACCCACGTGCTGGATGTACTCGTTGAGGACGTCGCTCCCGGCGAGACTGCGCTGCACGGGGATGAAGCCCTTGTGGACGTCACGCTGGTAGGCGAGGAAGAACAGTCCGGCGTCCAGGCGGCCCAGACCGTCCGTACCGTCGGTGAAGGAGTAGCCGCGCCGCAGGATCCGCGCGCCGCCGTTGGAGTCCGGGTGTGCGAGCCGCACATGCGCGGTCGGCAGCATCGCCTTCAGGAACGGCTCGTCGCGCTCCTTGGCCTTGCCGACCGGCGCACCCTCGCCCTTGCTCCGGCCGAAGATGTCTTCCTGCTCCTTGAGCGGCGTACGGTCCCAGGTCTCGATGTTCATCCGGATCCGGCGCGCGACGAGATACGAGCCGCCCGTCAGCCAGCCCGAGCCCTCCTTCTCGGAGACCCAGACATGCTTGTCGAGCGCGGCCTTGTCCGTACCGGCGATGTTCCGGGTGCCGTCCTTGAAGCCCATCATGTTGCGCGGGGTCTGCTCCTCGGGCGTCGTCGAGGAGGTCTTGCCGAAGCCCAGCTGCGACCAGCGGACCGCGACCTTGCCGAAGCCGATCCGGGCGAGGTTGCGGATCGCGTGCACGGCGACCTGTGGGTCGTCGGCGCAGGCCTGCACGCAGATGTCGCCGTCGCTGATCGCCGCGTCGAGATTGTCCCCGGGGAACGCCGGCAGCTCGACCAGGGCCGCCGGTCGCTTGCCCTCCAGGCCGAAGCGGCCCTTGGCGAACAGGGACGGGCCGAAGCCGATGGTGAGCGTGAGGCGGGACGGCTTGAGACCGAGGGCCTCGCCGGTGTCGTCCGGCGGCGCCTCGTCGAGGCCGCCGAACGCGCCCTCGCCGACGACCTGTCCGGCCGTCATACGCTCCGCCGCCCGGGTCCAGTCCTTGAGCATCTGGACCAGCTCGGCGCGGTTCTTCGTCTTCACGTCGAAGGCCGCGAAGTGCAGCCGGTCCTGTACGGGGGTGGTGATACCCGCCTGGTGCGTGCCGTGGAAGGGCACGGCCGCGCCGCTCACTGCGGCGGGCACGGGCGGCGTGTCCTGTCGGGTCAGGGCGACAGCGGCGCCGCCTGCCGCGGCGGCACCGAGCGCGAGCCCCGCGCCGCCCCAGCCGATCAGCGAACGACGGCTCGGGGCCTGGTTGTTGGCAGTCTCTTCGGACATGGTGTGGTCCCCCCTTACTTCACGACGGCGGCGGCGAGCTTGGACAGGGGCTCGGCCAGCGCGTTGACGCCGTCCGACAGTTCCTTGCGCTCCGCCTTGCCGACCTTGTCGTAGGAGGTGAACTCGTACGAAGCGGGGCTCTTGCGGTACTTGTCGAGCAGCGCGTTCAGCGCGGCGAACTGCTTGTCCAGTTCGGCGACGAGCTTCGGGTCGTTCTTCGACGCGACCGGCTTGAGCAGCTCGTACGACTTCTGCGCACCCTCGACGTTCGCCTTGAAGTCCACCAGGTCGGTGTGGCTGTAGCGCTCCTCCTCACCGGTGACCTTGCCGGTGGCGACCTCGTCGAGCAGCTCCTTGGCGCCGTTGGCCATGGAGGTCGGCGTGATCTCCGCCGTGCCGACCCGCTTCTGCCAGGCGGTCAGGTCGGTGACGAGGGTGGTGGCGAGGGCCTTCTCCGCCGGACCGATCTTCTTGTCCTGCCACAGCGCCTTCTCCAGCGTGTGCCAGCCGGTCCACTTCTGGCCCTTCTCCAGGCCGTCCTCGCGGAGGTCCACCTTCGGGTCGATGTCACCGAAGGACTCGGCGACCGGCTCGGTGCGCTCCCAGCCGATACGGGAGTCGGCGTACGCCTTCTTCGCGGCCTCGATGTCGCCCGCCTTCACGGCGTCCGTGAAGACCTTGACCTTGGGCAGGGTCTCGTCGGCCTGGGCCTGCACGTAAGTGCGGTAATCGGCGACGGCCTTGTCCATCTCGGGGCTCCGCTTGGCGGCCTTGCCGCCGGTGACGGTGACCTTCTGGCGGATGCCGTCGCCCTTCATGCCGGGCTTGCAGGCGATCTCGTAGTTGCCCGCCTTCACCTCGGCGGTGAGCTTCTGCTTGGTGCCGGGGCCGATGTTCTCGCGCTCGGAGACGATGCGGTCGTCCGGGAAGAGGAGGTAGACCTCGGTGACCTTGCTGCCCTTGTTCTCGATGGCCAGCTCGACATGGCCTGCCGGGAACTCCTTCTTCGACACCTCGCAGGAGTCGTCCTTCGCCGTGACGGAGATCGCTCCGTCGGAAGCCTTTGCATCGCTCTTCTCGGAGCATCCCGTGACGGCGGTCAAGGCCGCGACGGTTGCTGCGGCGGTGACGACGGACAGACGGACGGGTCGCATACGGGCTCCACAAAGGACGAGTACCGGGTTCGGGCGGTGAGGCTGACCTAACTTAACCGAGGCTTACCTCACCGATACCCACCCGTGCAGTGATGTAGCTCTCACATGTGGGCTACGGACACAGCACCGTCACGACAAGGTCATGCAAACGTAAACAACTCCCTCTTCGGGACGACCAGCGGCGCCCCGGTCCGCGGGTGCGGCAGCACCTCGACCGCCTGCCGGTAGACCCGGCTCAGCATCTCGTCGTCCAGAACGGCCGCGGGCGGACCCTCGGCCGCGATCCGTCCGGCGTGCAGCACGGCGACCCGGTGGGCGTATGCGGCGGCGAGACCGAGATCGTGCAGCACCACGACGACGGCGTCCCCGGCCGCGGCGCGCTCCCGGCAGACGCGGAGCACCAGTTCCTGATGGCGCAGATCGAGCGCGGCGGTCGGCTCGTCGAGCAGCAGCAGCGACGTGCGCTGGGCGAGCACGCGGGCGAGGGCGACGCGGGCGCGCTCGCCTCCGGACAGTGCGGAGAAGGGCCGCGCCGCGAACCCCGCCACCTCGGTGGCGGCCATCGCCTCCGCGACGGCCACGTCGTCCTGCTCCTCAAAGGCGGTACCGGCCCAGGGCGCGCGTCCCATCCGTACGACGTCCTCCACCGGGAAGGGGAACGACAGGGTGGCGGACTGGGGCAACACGGCGCGGCGCAGGGCGAGATCGGGTGCCGACAGCTCGGCGGCCGGGCGGCCCGCGATACGCAGCTCGCCCCGCGCCGCGGGCAGATCGGCGGCGAGCGCCGCGAGCATCGTCGACTTCCCGGCACCGTTGGGCCCGACCAGTGCGAGCACCTCCCCGGCATGGGCACAGAGATCGACACCGCCGAGCACGTCGCGCTGCCCGAGCCGCACATGGAGGCCGCGTGCTTCGACGAGAGGGCTGCCCGGGGCGGCCGGAGCGGGCAGTTCGCGCCCACGCGCGGCGAAGAGACGCTTCAGGGCTCTCATGCCCAACCCCCTTGCTTACGACGGGTCCTGCGCAGCAGCAGGAAGAAGAACGGACTGCCGAACAGCGCGGTCAGCACGCCGAGCGGAAGCTCCGCGGGCTCGGCGACGGTCCGGGCGGCGAGGTCGCCCGCGACCAGCATCAGCGCACCGCCGAGCGCGCTGCCCGGAATGAGATAGCGGTGGCCGGAGCCGTGCGCCATACGCAGCAGATGCGGCACGAGCAGGCCGACGAAGGTGATGATCCCCGCCACGGCGACAGCGGCGGCGGTGAGCAGCGCGACGACGAGCACCAGGGCGATACGCAGCCGCTCGACGTCGACCCCGAGGTGCCGGGCGGGCCGTTCGCCGAGGGCGAGCAGGTCCAGTTTGCGTGCGTAGAACGGCGCGACGGCGAGCCCGGCGGCTGCGCACGGCAGTACGGCGAGCACCCTCGGCCAGGTCGACTGCGAGAGCGAGCCGAGCTGCCAGAAGGTGATCTGGGTGATCTGGGCGTTGTCCGCGAAGAAGATGAAGATCCCGATCAGGGCGCCGGCGAAGGCGTTCACGGCGATGCCGGTGAGGATGAGCGTGACGACCTCGGTCTTTCCGCCCGAACGCGACAGGGAGTACACGACAAGGACGGTCACAAGACCGGCGACGAACGCGCAGGCGGTCACGGTCCAGTTCCCGAGAAAACTCAGGCCGAGCGCAACGGCCCCGACGGCACCGACGGCCGCGCCGGAGGCGATCCCGATGATGGCGGGCTCGGCGAGCGGATTGCCGAAGACGCCTTGCATCAGGGCGCCGGCACACCCGAGGGATGCCCCGACGAGCAGCGCGAGCACGACGCGCGGCAGCCGGACATTCCACAGGACGCTCTCCCCGACGCGATCGAGGGCGTGCCCGCCGAGCCCGACGCGGTGCTGGAGGGAGGAGACGACGTCACCGAGAGGGATGTCGTAGGCGCCGAACCCGGCGGAGAGGAGGGAGAGGATGAGGAGGGAGAGCAGGAGGGACCCGGTGAGCAGGTATGCCCGTCGCCGTTCGGCCCTGTCGGGGTGCGCACCGGTGTCGGAAGACCCGTTCACCGCAGGTGTGTTGGGCTCGGGGCTACCCGGTGACGCATCGTCGCGCGCGACGTGAGCATCCGGTACCGCGCCGTCGGGCACCGCGCGCTCCGGTACCGCACCACCCGGCACCTCACCACCCGGCTCGGGGGCCGGAGGCCCGGGTACTGCCCGGGCCTCCTCCGCAGACGTGGACGACATCCTCAGCTTCCGTTCGCGTTGAGCTGGTCGACCAGCGTCTGAAGCACCTGGTCCGTCCGCGGCCCGTAGTTCAGGATCACCCCGTCATCGACCGAGACGACCTTGCGGTCCATGCCCGCCGGGGTCTGTGCCACGCCCGGAACCTTGAGCAGCCCGTCCACGCCGCCCACCGACTCCAGCCCGTCCGTCATCACCAGAAGTGCCTCGGGCGCGGCCTTGGCCAGCGCCTCGCTGGTGATCGGCGTGAAGTCCTTCGTCAGGCCGGACTCCTTGCCCGCGTCCACCGCGCCCGCCGCCTCCAGCAGCGACGTCACTCCCGATTCGCTGCCGCCGATCAGGTAGACCGACGCCGAGCCCCGCAGGTACAGGAACGCGACCCGCGGCTTCTTCCCGTCCTTCGACTGTGGAATCTTCTTCCGGACCGCGTCGATACGGGTCTGCGTGCGCGTCCTGAGTTCGTTGCCCGCCGACGTGACGCCGAGCGCCGCCGCGACCGCGTCGATCCGCGGACCCACATCGGCCAGGCTCTTGCCCGGCTTGACCAGTACGACCGGGACGCCCGCGTCGCGTATCTGGTCGAGGGCCTCGGCCGGGCCGGTCAGGGTCTCGGCGAGGACGACGGTCGGCTTCAGTGACAGCACGCTCTCCGCCGAGACGTTGTGATCGCGTGTCACCACGGGCAGTTTCCGGGCCTGTTCGAAGGACGTCGAGTTGTCGCGGGCGACGACCTGCTTGCCGAAGCCGAGGGTGAAGACGATCTCGTTCAGCGCCGGTGTGAGCGGCACGATCCGCTCGGTCGATGCGACAGTGACCTTTTTCCCGTCCGCCGATGTCACGGTGGCGGGCACCCGTGGCTTTGGTGCCGCGGCCAGTGGCTCGACCCGGTCGGGCGCGGCGGCGACACCGGCCCTGGCCGGCTTCCCGTTCGTGGCCGGTCCGGCGTCGTCCGTACTGCCGCATCCACCGGCCGTCAGGGCGAGAGCGAGCACGGCAACCACCGCACCTGCAAGGCGAGTTGTGCGCACCGATGCACCTTCCTCTTGTTCGTTGTCTAACAGCGGTCGGCCGCAGTCTGCCATGGGGTGCCCCACTGTCCAGTCGACCCTCGTGCGAAGGGAGGTCTTTCGGCCCGAGTCGCCGTCAGTTCAGGTTTGCCTTACCTGATTTGTCAGTGGGTTGGTCCCGCCCGTCGCTCTGCCCGCCGTCCGGCGTCACCCGCATCGAGGTGGCTGCTTCAATGTCGGGGTGAACGAACGCGACGTGCTCGATGTACTTCAGGTCTTCTGCGGCGCCGACGGCCGCCACGGAAACACCCTCGCCGTCGTCCGCGACCCCCGGGCCTTCCCCGACCCGGCGTCGCGGCAGGCCTTCGCTGCCGGGCTGGGCTTCAGTGAGACCGTGTTCGTCGACGACCCCGAGCGCGGCGTCGTCGACATCTACACCCCCGGCCTCCGCCTTTCCTTCGCCGGGCACCCCCTCGTCGGTGCCGCCTGGCTGCTCGATCTGGAGGTGGTGACCCCTCCCGCGGGCGAGGTGTGGGTCCGCCAGGACGGGGAGTTCACCTGGATCACGGCACGCGCCGAGTGGGCGCCGCCGCGTACGCTTCGGCAGTACGGCTCGGCTGCCGAGGTCGAAGCGCTGGAGGTGCCGGCGCCTGGTGAGTGGGTGTACGCGTGGGCGTGGGAGGACGAGGCCGCCGGCCGGGTCCGGGCGCGCGCCTTTCCCGGGCGGGGCGACGGTATCGACGAGGACGAGGCAACCGGCGCCGCCGCGCTGCTGCTCACCGACCGGCTGGGGCGGGCGCTGAACATCACGCAGGGCGGGGGTTCGCAGATCCTGACCGCTCCCGGCCCCGACGGCACGATCGAGATCGGTGGCCGCGTACGCCTCGCGGCTCCCGTTCCCGTTATGCGCTGAGCGGGAACTCGGCCCTGTTATGCGCTGAGCGGGCCCCTTCGACTTGATTTGGTGGCGGCTCCGAGCTCCCGGAACACCGCGCCGTTGTAGTCGAATGCCCGCTTGCACTCGTCGACGATCCGCTGTTTCTCCAGATCGTCCGCGTTCACCGCGTCCAGCAGTTCCCGGTAGCCCCGCTTGAACGCCGCCGGGTTGGGGATCTGCTCGAAGACGTAGAACCGCACCCCGTCGCCCTTGCGTGCGAAGCCCCAGGTCTTCTCCGCCTTGTCGCGGATGATCTGGCCGCCCGAGAGATCCCCGAGATAGCGGGTGTAGTGGTGCGCGACATAGCCCGCGGGCCAGTCGCGCGCGCACCGTGCGACCCGCTCGGCGTACGCGGCGGTCGCGGGCAGAGGCGCGAGCCCGTCGTGCCAGCTCGCGCCCCTCAGGTGCGCCAGATCGCGCTCCAGCTCTGCCGTACGCATCAGCTCCGGCTGGATGAAGGGTCCCGCGACCGGGTCGTCCCTGAGTGAAGCGGCGCCGTCCTCCAGCGCCCGGTACACGAACCACAGCTGCTCGGTGTAGCGCGCGTACGCCTCCACCCCCAGCCGGCCGCCGAGCAGGTCGCTCATGAAGGTCGAGGTCTCCGCCTCGGTGTGCTGCGCGTGCGAGGCGACACGGATGACCGTCGAGAAGGGCGTACCGGACGTGGTCGTGGCGTCCAAGGCTGGCCTCCTGGGACCGATGGGGACGGGAAAGGAAGCGATGGCGGCACGGGCGCCTGCCACGCCCGACCCTCCTGCTTAGGCTTACCTAAGCCGCTGTGTTCCCGACGTCCTGTCGGTAAAAACCCTACCCCTCGGAGCGATCAGGGCAACGTAAGAATTTCGGCCCCGTTCTCGGTCACCACGAGCGTGTGCTCGAACTGCGCGGTCCGCTTGCGGTCCTTGGTCAGCACGGTCCAGCCGTCGTCCCACATGTCGTACTCGTGCGTGCCCAGCGTGAGCATCGGCTCGATCGTGAAGGTCATGCCCGGCTGGATGACGGTGGTCGCGTGCGCCGCGTCGTAGTGCGGGATGATCAGCCCGGAGTGGAACGAGGAGTTGATCCCGTGACCGGTGAAGTCGCGGACCACGCCGTAGCCGAAGCGCTTGGCGTACGACTCGATGACCCGCCCGATGACGTTGACCTGGCGGCCCGGCTTGACCGCCTTGATGGCGCGGTTGAGGGACTCCCGGGTCCGCTCGACGAGCAGGCGGGACTCTTCGTCGACGTCGCCGCAGAGATAGGTGGCGTTGTTGTCGCCGTGCACCCCGTGGATGTATGCCGTGACGTCGAGGTTCACGATGTCGCCGTCGCGCAGGACGGTCGAGTCCGGAATCCCGTGACAGATGACCTCGTTGATCGAGGAGCACAGGGACTTCGGGAAGCCGCGGTAGCCGAGGGTGGAAGGGTACGCGCCGTGGTCGCACATGAACTCGTGTGCGACCCGGTCCAGTTCGTCCGTGGTCACGCCGGGCGAGATGTGCTTGGCGGCCTCCTCCATCGCCTGGGCGGCGATACGGCCGGCGATACGCATCCGCTCGACGGTGTCGGAGTCCTGGACCTCGGGCCCGGTGTACGGCGTCGGTGCGGGCTTTCCGACGTACTCGGGGCGCCGGATGTTTCCGGGGACGGATCGGATGGGAGAGAGCTCCCCTGGTACGAGCAGCGACTGGCCAGACATGCCGCGAGTCTAACGAGGGGGTCCCGCCCTTGCCCGAAGGGCTGACGGGGAAGGTGTGGGGCAGCATGGCGGGAGAGGAAGGAGCCGACGATGGCCCTGTTCAAGAAGCGCACGGTCGGAAAACCCGGCGAGTGGTTCTACTGCCTGGAGCACAAGAAGGTCGAAGAGGGCCCGGAGTGCCCGGCGAAGGACCGCTTCGGCCCCTACGCGACGCGCGGGGAGGCGGAGCAGGCGATGGAGACCGCGCGGGAGAGGAATCTGGAGTGGGAGACGGATCCGCGATGGCATGACAAGTCTGCGACGGCGGGGGACGACGACTCGGCGTGATGGTGCGGGGGTCCGCGCCGCGGGTTGCCTGCGGCGCGTTCCCTGCCCGCCCCGGATGTGCGGCCGCTCCGCCCGTCCGGGGCGGAGCCCCGGGACTACCAGCGGGCGGGCGGCGGGGACGTCAGGTGGTCCGCGAGCCGGGAGAGCCGGTCCCTGAGCCGCCGCCGACCGCGTGCCGCGGGGACCATGGTCTCCCCGGCCGCCGCGCTCACCAGATGCTGCACCGTGTCGATGTCGACCTCGTCCACCCGGTCGCTCACCGTCAGCGCCTCGTGCGCCAGGCCGTGCACCTCCGCGTCACCGCCGTCCAGCGCCAGCACCGTCGCCCCGGCCCGCCGTGCGTCGTGCACCCGTTCAAGAAGCCCCGCGTCCGGCCGTGTGGGCGCCACCACCAGCAGGGTTTCGCCGCGCCGCGCCGCCTGGAGCCTGCCGAGCCCGACGGCCAGTTGGGCGGGGTCCCCGGGCCGCACCCGGTGCCGTACGAGCGTCGGCGTCAGCTCCGGCTGTCCGGACCAGGCCGCCTCGTCCACGAGGTGCGCGGCCAGATGCCACGGCTCGTACTCCTCGGTCCCCACCAGCAGCAGCCCGCCGCCCTGCGGCACCACCGACGAGCGCAGCGTGCGGGCGAACCGCCGGGTCGCCGCCGGCCACTCCGTACCGGCCAGGACTTCACGCAGCAGTGCGACGCGTACAGCATCCATGGCCCCGCATCGTGTACCACGGGTGCAGAGGGCGGGCAGGATTTCCACCGGCTCACCCGATCGTGTGTCGATACCAGGAAGTAGGGTCGGGCGCATGACTTCTCGTGACAGCGCAGGCACCGCGCCGAAGGCCCCGGCCAAGGACCCCTGGGACCTTCCCGACGTATCCGGCCTGGTCATCGGCGTTCTCGGCGGCACCGGCGACCAGGGCCGCGGGCTCGCCTACCGACTGGCCAGGGCGGGCCAGAAGGTGATCATCGGGTCCCGCGCCGTGGAGCGCGCAGAGACCGCGGCCGCCGAGCTCGGCCTCGGTATCGAGGGCGCCGACAACGCCGAGTGCGCCCGGCGCAGCGACGTGGTGATCGTGGCCGTGCCGTGGGACGGGCACGCCAAGACCCTGGAGACGCTGCAGAAGGAGCTGGTGGGCAAGCTCGTCGTCGACTGCGTCAACCCGCTCGGCTTCGACAAGAAGGGCGCGTACGCGCTCAAGCCGGAGGAGGGCAGCGCCGCCGAGCAGGCCGCCGTCCTGCTGCCGGACTCGCGGGTGACCGCCGCCTTCCACCATCTGTCCGCCGTACTGCTGCAGGACGAGTCGATCGAGGAGATCGACACGGATGTGATGGTGCTCGGCGAGGTACGCGCGGACACCGACATCGTGCAGGCGCTGGCGGGCCGCATCCCGGGCATGCGGGGGGTCTTCGCGGGCCGGCTGCGCAATGCCCACCAGGTCGAGTCGCTGGTCGCCAATCTGATCTCGGTGAACCGCCGCCACAAGGCGCACGCGGGGCTGCGTGTCACCGACGTGTAGTCGATGGCAGGGGCAGGCGGGGGCATGGGGGACACTGGACGGCGTACGCCATCAGTACCCGGAAAGGAGCCGTACCCCATGCCCCGCCTCGCTCTGTACTCCCTCGTCGTCTGCGTCCTCGCCGTCGCGGCAGCCGTCGTGTCCTTCGTGCAGGGCCTCTGGATCGGGATCGTGTGGGTGCTGCTGGCCGGGCTCGCGTCGAACATGGCCTGGTACTACCTGCGCCGGGCGAAGGCCGAGCGCCAGGCCCGCGGGGCTACCGGCTGACGACCGACTCGCAGAAGTCGCTCGTCTGCCAGAAGCGGTAGAAGTCCTGACCGCAGTACGTCTCCGCCTCACTGATGCCGAGCCCCCGCAGGATCGCGTGGATCGCGTCGAAGAACGCGTGGTTCACCTCGGGGATGAACAGCACACCGAAGACCGCGAGCAGCCCGAAGGGGGCGAACGGCTCGACCTGGCGGCGGATCTTGTACGAGAGCCACGGCTCGATCACGCCGTATCCGTCGAGACCGGGCACCGGCAGGAAGTTCAGGATCGCGGCCGTGATCTGGAGCAGCCCCAGGAACGCGAGCGCGAAGCGGAAGACCAACGGCACCCCGTCGAGCGCGTCCAGCCAGAACGGCGCGGTGCACGCGAGCGCGAACAGCACATTCGTCAGCGGCCCCGCCGCGGAGATCAGGCTGTGCTTCCAGCGGCCCCGGATACGGCCCCGCTCGATGAAGACCGCACCGCCGGGCAGACCGATTCCGCCCATGATCACGAACAGCACCGGCAGTACGATGCTCAGCAGCGCATGCGTGTACTTGAGCGGGTTGAGGGTCAAATAGCCCTTGGTACCGATGGAGATGTCACCGCTGTGCAGTGCCGTGCGGGCGTGCGCGTACTCGTGCAGACACAGCGAGACGATCCACGCCGAGGTGACGAAGAGGAACACGGCCAGGCCGGGGCTCGCCGCGAAGTCCGTCCACACAGCCCACCCGGTCACGCCCATCACGGCGACGATCCCGAGGAACACCGGACTGATGCGCCGGTCGCTGTGGCGAGAGGTGGCGGTGGTCATGGGTGCGGCTCCAGGAGACTTGGGAGTCCTCCCACGCCCGCCGGGGCGTAGGGGAGGGAGAGGGGGAGGGACATGCGGATCGACCGTACCGGTGACGTGGGGAGAACGTCCCGGGGGGTTGCGGGGGTTCCTGCTGCGCCGCCCCGGATGGGCACCGGTGACAATGGGCGAGTGCACTATCGGGTTCTCGGCACCACGCAGGCACTTCACGACGACGGCACCCCCGTCGCGCTCGGCGGTGCGCGGCTGCGCGCGCTCCTGACCGTGCTGGCTGTACGGGCCGGGCGTACGGTCCCGGTCGGCGTCCTCGTCGACGAGGTATGGGACGGCGATCCGCCCGCGGACGCGGTGGGCGCGGTCCAGGCGCTCGTCGGGCGGCTGCGGCGCGCGCTGGGGCACGCGGCGGTCGCCTCCGCGGACAGCGGCGGATACCGGCTGTGCGCGGCGGGTGACGACGTGGACCTGCACCGGTTCGACCGGCTCGCGGGGGAGGGGGCGCGGGCCCTGGACGAGGGCGACGCGGTCAAGGCGGCGGCGCTGCTCGACGACGCGCTGGCGCTGTGGCAGGGGCCGGTGCTGGCCGACCTCCCGGACCGTACGTCCGAGGCGGCACGCTGGGAGGCCCGCCGCCTGGACGCCCGCCGGGCCCGGCTCGCGGCGGCGCTCGCGCTCGGCCGCGCGGAGGAGGCGCTGCCGGAACTCACCGCGCTGTGCGAGGCGCACCCGCTGGACGAACGCCTCCAGGTGCTGCGTCTGCGCGCACTGCGGGACGCGGGGCGGGCGGCCGAGGCACTGGCGGCGTACGAGGAGGTGCGGTGCCTCCTTGCGGACAGCCTGGGGGCGGACCCGGGCCACGAACTGCGCGCGCTTCACGGGCAGTTGCTGTCGCCCTCCCCTTTGCCCAAAGCGGGGCTCCGCCCCGGACCCCACACGCGCGAAGCTGTTGCCCCCGGTTCGGGACGGGGGGAGGGCGGGGTGGGGAACGGCTCCGCGCAGCGGCCGTGCGCCCCCGGCAACCTGCGCGCCCGCCTCACCTCCTTCGTCGGGCGCGACGCCGACATCGAGGCCATCCACGGCGACCTCGCCGCCGCCCGGCTCGTCACGCTGCTCGGCCCCGGTGGCGCCGGGAAGACGCGGCTGTCCCAGGAGGCCGCCGAGCGGGTCGACGCGGCCGGACAGAGCCCGTGGCCCGACGGGGTCTGGCTTGCCGAACTCGCGCCCGTGGACGACCCGGAGACCGTCCCGGAAGCCGTCCTCACCACGCTCGGCGCGCGCGAGACCGTGCTGCGCGGCGCCGGTGCCGAGGAGTTGAGGGCCGCGGAGGGGCACAGCGACGACGCCCTCCTGCGGCTGATCGAGCACTGCGCGCGCCGCCAGATGCTCCTGCTCCTCGACAACTGCGAGCACGTCGTCGGCGCCGCCGCCGCCCTCGCCGAGCGACTGCTCGAAAGCTGCCCGGGCGTCACCGTACTGGCGACCAGCCGCGAACCGCTGGGCGTTCCGGGCGAGTTGGTGCGCCCGGTGGACCCGCTGCCCGACCCCATGGCGCTGCGCCTGCTCGCCGATCGCGGCGCCGCGGCCACGCCGGGCTTCCGTATCGATGACGACCCGGAGGCCGCCGCCGAGATCTGCCACCGGCTCGACGGACTGCCGCTCGCCATCGAACTCGCCGCCGCCCGCCTGCGGATGCTCACCCCGCGCCAGATCGCCGACCGCCTCGACGACCGCTTCCGCCTGCTGACGAGCGGCAGCCGTACCGTACTGCCGCGCCAGCAGACCCTGCGGGCCGTCGTCGACTGGTCCTGGGACCTCCTCGACGGCGCCGAACGTGCCGTACTGCGGCGGCTGTCGGTCTTCGCGGGCGGCTGCGACCTCCCCGCGGCCGAGGCCGTCTGCGGCGACGCGGACCTCGATGTCGCCCACGTCCTTGGATCCCTCATCGACAAGTCGCTCGTCGTCGCCGCCCCCGACGGCCAGATGCGCTACCGCCTCCTCGAAACCGTCGGGGAGTACGCGTCCGAACGCCTCGACCAGGCCGCCGAACGCAGCACCGTGGAGCGGCGGCACCTGGTCCACTACCGGGAGCTGGCACGCGTCACCGACCCGCTCCTGCGCGGCCACGGACAGCGAGCCGCCCTGGACCTGCTCCAGCTCGAGTACGAGAATCTGCGCACCGCACTGCGCCACGCCGTCGCCGCCCGCGACGAGCAGGAGGCGCTGTTCCTCGTCGTCTGCCTGTCCTGGTACTGGCAGATGCGGGATCTGCGTACCGAGGCCCGGCACTGGGCCACGGTCGCCGGCGAGCTGGGCCCGGACCCCTTCGCACCGCCCGTCGTGCCCGCCCCGCCGATCACCGAACGGATCACGGACGCGCCGCCGCCCATGTCCCCCGAGCTGCTCCAGGAGGCCCGGCGCGGTGCCGCGCTGATCCGGATGGTCTTCATCGACTACGACGTCGACGAGTGGACGACGCCGGAGAAGAGGGAGCGGCTGCGCCGGATCACCGAGGCCTACCGGCCGGGGCTGCCGCAGACCTGCCGCCCCCCGGCTTCGCTCTGGTTCTTCGCCGTCGTGATGACCGGAGAGGCCGAGCAGCTCAGGATCCTGCTCGACAAGACCACCGAGACCTGCCGCGCGCTCGAATACGAATGGGAGCTCGCCGTATCGCTCCAGGCACGGGCCAATGTGCTCGCCAACCGCAGCGAGTGGGCCGGTGACGCGGCCCGCGACGCGGAGGAGGCGCTGGAGATCTTCACCAGGATCGGCGATGCCTTCGGTGCGGCGGAGGCGCTGTCCGCGCGCGGCGAGGCGCGCGAGAACCGCGGCGAATACCCGCTCGCCGCCGAGGACTTCACGTCAGCCATCGGATACGCGGAGCAGGTCGGTGCCCAGGCCCAGACGGCGGTGCTGCGCTCCCGTCTCGGCGGTGTCCTGCTGGAGATGGGGGAGGACGAGCGGGGCGAGGCCCTGATCCGTGACGTGCTGGCCGATGTCAGGAGGGCGGGCCGGGACTCGACGGTCTTCGCCCGGCTGTACCTGGCGCTCTGGCTGGGACGCAACGACCGCGTCCAGGAGGCGCGTGCCGAGGTCGACGTGATTCTGACGCAGTTCCAGTCCGCGACCATGGCGATCTTCGAAGGCATGATCACCGGCTTCCTCGCCCGGCTCGACCTCGTCGAGGGCGACTACGAGCGGTCCCTGAGCAGGGCACGCCACGCGCTGGAGAAGGCGCGGGACCCGCTCACCCTGATGGTCGCTCCGCAGATGCCCTCGCTGCACCTGGTGACCTCTGCCGGTGCGCTGGCCATGGCGCAGCCCGAACGTGCCCGGGACGCGGCCCGGATACTCGGGGCGTCCGACGCCCTGCTGCCGCGGGGCCACTTCTCGCCCCGCTACGAGCGCGAGAGCCGGGCCGATTCCGAGGTGGCGGTCCGCGGGGTGCTCGGGGACGCCGCATACGAGAGCGCATACGCCGAAGGCGGCGGCCTCACCCTGGATGAGGCCGCCGCCCTGGTGTGACCCCACGTCGGGATCAGGTCTTCTTGCGGAACTTGGCGACCGCGAGCGGTGCCGTGACCAGAGTGATCGCCGCCGACCAGCCCAGCGTCATCCACACGGAGTGGGCGATGGGGCCGCCGTTGATCAGATTCCGTGCCGCGTCCGCCAGATTGGACAGCGGGTTGTAGTCGGTGAAGGTCTGCAGCCAGCCGGGCATCGTGGTCGGCGGGGCGAAGATCGACGAGCCGAACTGCAGAGGCATCAGGACCATCATGGCCACTCCCTGGACGGCCTGGGGCGTCTTCATGGTGAGACCGAGCAGGATGAAGATCCACATCAGCGAGGCGCCGAAGACCATGGAGAGGCCGACCGCGACGAGGAGTTCGAGCACCGAGGTGTGGATCTGCAGGCCGAGCAGGAAGCCCATGCCGAGCAGGATGGTCACGGCGACCATCATCCGGCCGACCTCGACCACGATCTTCGCGATGAGGACCGAGGAGCGGGCGATCGGCATGGACCGGAAGCGGTCCATCACGCCCTTCTTGAAGTCGTCGTTGACGCCGGTGCCGACAGCCATGGAGATGTTCATGCCCATCATCGCCATCATGCCGGGGACCACGTAGTTGACGTACTGCTGCTGGTTGCCCTTGCCGGAGATCGCCCCGCCGAAGACGTACACGAACAGCAGAATGAAGATGACCGGCATCAGCACGGCGTCGAACATCGACTCCGGGTCCTGCTTGATCTGCAGGGCGTTGCGGCGTACCAGCGCGCCGATGTGCCGCAGATTGCCCCGCAGGCCGATCCGGCCCTCGCCGGCCGGTGCCTTCTTGGCCGGGGCGGGCGCGGGAGCCGGCGACTGAGCGGTGGTGGCAGTTGCCGTACTCATGCGGCGACCTCCTCGGGAATCGTGTCGGACACGGGCGTCTTCTCGCCCGTGATGGCCAGGAACACCTCGTCCAGGCTGGGCAGATGGGTGCCGATGTGCGCGATGCCGAAGCCGTGCGTGCCCAACAGGCCCACGACCGCAGTCAGTTGCGCATCGCTCAGGATCGGTACGTACAGCAGACCCTCGTCGGGGACGACCGTCGCACCGCCGATGCCGTCGAGGCCGGACTCGCCGAGCGCACGGGCCATGGCGGACAGCTGCGCCGGATCGCTGGGCCGGATCTGGAGGGTGCGCCCGCCGACCTTCGCCTTGAGTGCGTCGACGCGGCCGTTGGCGATGACCCGCCCGCGGTCGATGACCGTGAGCTCGCTCGCCAGCTGCTCGGCCTCCTCCATGTACTGGGTGGTGAGCAGGACGGTCGCCCCCTCCGCGACCATCCGCTGCACCTCGTCCCAGACCTCGTTGCGGGTCCTCGGGTCGAGGCCGGTCGTCGGCTCGTCGAGATAGAGCACGGACGGACTGCCGATCATCGAGGCGGCCAGGTCGAGCCGCCGCCGCATACCGCCGGAGTACTGCAGCGCGGGCCGCTTCGCCGCGTCGGTGAGCGAGAAGCGCTCCAGCATCTCGTCGGCCCGGCGGCGGGCGTCCTTGCGGGGCAGGTCGAGCAGCCGCCCGATCATGTAGAGGTTCTCCCAGCCCGACAGCTTCTCGTCGACCGAGGCGTACTGGCCGGTGAGTCCGATGGTGCGGCGCAGCTGCCGCGGCTGCTTCACCACGTCGTAGCCCGCGACGACGGCACGGCCGGCGTCCGGGGTGATGAGGGTGGACAGGCAGCGCACAAGGGTGGTCTTGCCGGCGCCGTTGGGGCCGAGGACACCGAGGACGGTGCCCTCGCGGACATCGAGGTCCACCCCGTCCAGCGCCTTGGTGTCGCCGTAATGCTTGACGAGGCCTCGTACCTCGACGGCGTTCTTGTCGATTCGCGTCATGCCGCCAACGATGACGGGCGTCGCCGACAAGCTGCCGACAAGCTGCCGACAGGCGGGCTACAGCCTGCCGACGCCCAGGAAAGGGCAGGTCAGGATGCGGGCTTGGCGTAGTCGACGAAACCGGCCCAGTCGAGCACGACGACACTCTCGTCGCCGACCACCCAGGCATCGTGGCCGGGCTGGATGTCGACGAAGTCGCCGGAGCGTATCTCCTCGCTCTCGCCGTCGTTCATGACGACCTTCATCCGGCCGCTGACGACATAGCCCACATGGTGCGACTGGCAGCTGTCGGTGCCGACGATGGGCTTGATGTGCTTGGACCACTTCCAGCCCGGCTCGTACACGGCCCGGCCGACCGGCGGCCCGCCTTCGCCGGTGACGAGGTCGAGCTTCCCGGTTCCCTCGGCGAAGGGCCGGGTCTCTTCCGGGGAGTCGAAGGTCTTGCGCACGATTCCGGCCATGTCGACCGCCTCCCGAAGGGTGATGCAAGCAAGCCCCGAGTCCACTTTCAAGGCTACGTGCCGGGGCTCCTGGAGGCTTCCTGAGCTTCGGGCACCGGGGCTTCGGGGCCTCACGCAGGACGACAGCCCGCCGATGGGGGATGTCGGCGGGCTGTCGGTGGTGCCGGAGATGGCTCAGTGGAAGGTGTGCTCCTCCTGCGGGAACGCCCCGCCGACGACATCGTCGGCGAAGGCCTTCGCGGCGTCGCCGAGCGTCTGGCGGAGGTTGGCGTACTGCTTGGTGAAGCGCGGCACCTTGCCGCCCGTCAGGCCCGCCATGTCGGTCCAGACGAGCACCTGGGCGTCCGTGTCGGGGCCCGCGCCGATGCCGATGGTCGGGATGTGCAGGCTGCGGGTGACCTCGGCGGCGATCTCCGCGGGGACCAGCTCCAGGACGACGGCGAAGGCGCCCGCGTCCTGCGCCGCCTTGGCGTCGCGCATCAGCCGGTGGGCCGCCTCGTCGCCGCGCCCCTGCACGCGGTAGCCCATGGTGTTGACGGACTGCGGGGTCAGGCCCAGATGCGACATGACCGGGATACCGGCCTGCACCAGAAGCTCCGTCTGGCCCAGCGAGCGCTCGCCGCCCTCCAGCTTGACCGCGCCGACACCGGCGTCCTTGATCAGCCGGGTGGCGTTGCGCAGGGCGTGGACCGGGCCTTCCTGGTACGAGCCGAAGGGGAGGTCGCCGACGACCAGGGCACGCCTGGTGCCCCGTACGACGGCTGCGGAGAGCAGGGTCATCTCGTCCATGGTGACCGGCACGGTGGTCTCGTAGCCGAGATGGCAGTTGCCCATCGAGTCGCCGACGAGGATCACCGGGATGCCGGCCTCGTCGAAGACCGATGCGGTCATCGCGTCGTAAGCAGTGAGCATCGGCCACTTCTCGCCGCGCTCCTTGGCGGCGGCGATGTCGTGGACGGTGATGCGGCGAGTGCCCTTGCCGCCGTACAGCGCCTTGCTGCTGTCGGTGGGCCTCTGGGCAGCCTGAAGCGTCATGGCCAACGGCTCCTTCGTCATCTCGAGGCGCCCTGACGGCGTCCCCGGATCAGGTCCATGGTGGCACCTCGTGCCGCCCGCGCGGAAGGGCATCCGGCACCTTCTCTTCGGCTTTCGATACGAGACGGTCTCGTATCGAAATTGAGTTACGCTGCCCCCATGACGATCCCGTCCGGCAGACCCGCCCCGCGGATTCCCGAAGCCGTGCACCGCCGCAGGTGGGCGATCCTCACGGTCCTGATGTTCAGCCTGATCATCGTCGTGCTGGACAACTCCATCCTCAATGTGGCGGTCAAAACGATCGCCAGCCCACCGCCGCACGGCCTCGGTGCCACCCAGAGCGAGCTCGAATGGGCGATGAACTCCTACACGCTCGTCCTCGCCGGGATGCTGTTCACCGCCGGCCTGGTGGGCGACCGTGTGGGCCGCAAGAAGGTCCTGCTCTTCGGCACCTCCCTGTTCGGCTTCGGCTCGGGACTCGCCGCGCTGTCCGGCTCACCCGCCGAGCTCGTCTCCTACCGGGCGCTGATGGGCTTCGGCGCCGCCTTTGTGATGCCTGCCACGCTCGCCGTGCTGGTGCACGTCTTCGAGCGTGACGAGCAGCCCAAGGCCATGGGGATCTGGGCGGGCAGCGTCGGCGTCGCGATCGCCGTCGGCCCGGTCACCGGCGGAATGCTCCTCGACCACTTCTGGTGGGGCTCGATCTTCCTGATCAACGTGCCCGTCGTCATCATCGCCGTGGTCTGCGTCGCACTTCTGGTGCCGGACTCCAAGGACCCGAACCCCGGCGGCCTCGACCCCCTCGGCGTCGTGCTGTCGATCGTCGGCATGCTGCTGCTGGTGTACGGGATCATCCACGCCGGCGAGCTGGGCGACTTCACGGCCCGGTCCGTGGTCGGCCCGGTGGCCCTGGGGCTCGCCGTGCTCGTCTTCTTCGTCCTCCACGAGAAGCGCAGCAGGCATCCCGCCCTCGACATGGGGTACTTCAAGAAGCCCGCCTTCTCCGCGGCCGTCGCCGCGGTCGCGCTCGTCTTCTTCGCCCTCATGGGCCTGACCTTCTTCTCCGCGTTCTATCTGCAGAGCGTGCGCGGCTACAGCGCCCTGCGGGCCGGGCTGCTCATCCTGCCGATGGCCGCGGCACAGATGGTTTTCGCGCCGCGGGCCCGGCTTGCCGTGGCCCGGTTCGGTACGCGGGTCACCTGCGCGGCGGGCATGCTGCTGATCGCGGTCGGGTTCTGGGCGTTCGCGCTGTTCGACACCTCGACCCCGGTATGGGCGATCGAGATCGCCTTCCTCGCCCAGGGCGTGGGCATGGCACACGTCTCCACGCCGGTGACCTACCTGGTGGTGCGGCTGCTGCCGCGGGAGAAGGCCGGCTCGGGCAGCGCGGTCAACAACACCTTCCGCCAGATCGGCGGCGCGCTCGGGGTGGCCGTACTCGGCTCGCTGCTGGCCACGCACTACCGCAACGGGATCGAGGGTCACCTCGGCGTGTTGCCCGCCGGGGCACGGAATGCCGCAGGCGAGTCCATCGAGGCCACCCTCGCCGCCGCGGAGAGGCTCGGCCCGGCGGGCAAGGCACTGATCGGCCCGGCGAACGAGGCCTTCCTCGACGCCATGCATCTGACGTCACTCTGCTCGGCGGCCATCGCCGTCATCGGTGCCGTGGTGGTCGGGGCGTTCCTGCCCGGCCGACCGGGCGCGGGACCGGACCGCCAAGGCCCTGAACGCGTCCCGGAGACGGCCGCGCGCGACTGAGCGCCCTGCATTGCGCGAACGCTCCCCCGGAGCCGACGGCCGGGCTTCGGGCGGGGGCGGGGAGAATCGGAAAAACGGGCGAGGGCTGGACACGGAGGGGACCGGACAAGGTGAGGGAGGGAGCGAACGTGCCCCTGAGGGAGCAGCAGCAGATGGAGCGGCAGCAGGCGGAGCAACGCAAGAACCCAAGGCGAGGGCGGCCCCGCAGCGAGGCGGCCGAGCGGTCCATCGTCGAAGCCGTCGTGCGGCTCCTCGAAGGAGGCGTCCCCATATCCGAGCTGTCCATCGAGCGCATCGCCCGCACCGCCGGGGTCGGCAAGGCCACCATCTACCGCCGCTGGGAAGGCAAGGAAGCCCTCCTTCTCGACGTCGTACGGTCCATGGAACCGGTCGCTCCGCCCCTGCCCGGCACCTCCGTGCGGGACGACCTGGTCGCGCTCGTCGAGATGCTGCGCCGACGCGGTCTCGCCAAGCGGTCCTCCACGCTCCTGCACAGCGTCTTCGCGCAGATGCAGAACTATCCCCAACTGTGGGAGCTGTACCACCGCACCGCCGTCGCCCCCCGCCGTGAACTCATGGAAGCCGTCCTGCGCCGCGGCATCGAGAGCGGCGAGATCCGCTCCGACATCGACATCGAACTCCTCGGCGACCTGTTCGTGGGACCGATGCTGGTCCGAACCGTGCTGCGCCCCGAAGGCACACCCGAAGAGGGCGGCGCGGAACGGATCGTGGACGCGGTCCTCCAGGGTGTACGCGCGCCACGCTGAAGCATTCCGAACCGCCGTCCGGGCTGCTGCCCGAAGTGTTCGGGTTCTGTCACAGCGCCCTCACCTGGCCCGATACGAGGAACCCGGTACGTCGTCCTGTCGTCATCGAGGCAGAACGGCCGTCCGGCGACGGCGGCGAAACACCCGTCGTCGCCTACTGTCGACGGCGAGGTCGGTGTGACGCAAGGCAGTGAGGAAAGCTCCATGGCGCAGGCGTACAAGACGGAGACCGGTCACGGCAGGCCCCAGAACGGGCGCACCGGAGCCCGGTTCCGGAGCCTGCTCGACGGCTGGCGGGGCGACCCAGGCATCTGGCGGCGCGGCCTCGTGCTCGCCGCACTCGCCGTACTGATCGCCCTGTTGATGATCCTGCACGCGCAAGTCCCCAACCGCATCGGCAACCTGGGCAGCCTGAGCGAGACCTTTCTGCCGTGGTTCGCCGTGTTCATCCCCGTGATCCTGGTTGTCGCCGTGCTGCGGCGTTCGGCCACCGCGCTGATCGCACTGCTGCTGCCGTCGATTGTCTGGCTCAACCTCTTCGGCGGCCTGGTCACCGGCAAGTCGGGCGGCGGGGGCGATCTGACCGTCGCCACGCACAACGTCAACGCGGGCAACCTCGACCCCGAGGGCACGGCGAAGAAGGTCGCCTCGTCGGGCGCGGACGTGCTCGCGCTGCAGGAACTGCCGGTCGGTCAGGTCTCGGCGTACGAACAGGCGCTGGCCGGGACGTACAAGTACCACTCCGTGCAGGGCACCGTGGGGCTGTGGAGCAAGTACCCGATGACCGACACGTCGCCCGTGGACATCCGGCTCGGCTGGACGCGCGCGCTGCGCTCCACCGTGCGGACGCCCGAGGGTGCGGTCGCGGTGTACGTCGCGCACATGCCGTCGGTACGGGTCAAGCTCAACGCGGGCTTCACCGCGAACCAGCGCGACAACAGCGCGGACGCGCTGGGGGAGGCGATCGCGCACGAGCGGACCGGCAAGGTCGTGCTGCTCGGTGACCTCAACGGCACCATGAACGACCGCTCGTTGAGGTCCATCACCTCCCAGATGCGCTCCACGCAGGGGGCGGCGGGCGACGGCTTCGGCTTCAGCTGGCCGGCGTCCTTCCCGATGGCGAGGATCGACCAGATCCTGGTGAAGGGCGTGGAGCCGATCTCGTCCTGGACCCTTCCCAAGACGGACAGCGACCATTTGCCGATCGCGGCGCGCATCGAGCTCTGAGCGTTCCCAGCCCCGCCTGTCCCCCTACGGCCTGGCGGCCGTGGGAGGTACCCCCCATCCCGTAACTGGGGGCACGCCCCCAGCCCCCTTGCGCCTGGTACGCGGCGCGGGGGTGGGGGCTTCGCCCCCTGGCCCCGTATGCGACCTTCGGCCGCATGCCCTCAAACGCCGGACGGGCTGACATGCGCGGCCCGGCCGCGCATTCCAGCCTCGACGGCGATTTGGGCGCGGTCCCGAGTGCATTCAGCCCCTTGGGGGTCCCCCGGACGAAGTCTGGGGGAGTTTGAGGAGCGGGGGGTCTGGGGCGGAGCCCCCGCACGGGTCTGGGGCGCAGCCTCGCGTTGGACGGTGGGACTGCCGACGGGACGGGAAAAGGGGCCCCTCGCGCGTCGCCGCCGCGGGAAGCCCCCGTACCCCGGACCCACAGGTCAGTGCGTCGTCTCCCGCCAGCGGTTCGTGATCGGCAGCCGCCGGTCCTTGCCGAAGCCCTTCGCCGAGATCTTGGTGCCCGGCGGGTACTGGCGCCGCTTGTACTCCGCCGTGTCCACCATCCGCAGGGTCCTGGCGACCAGTTCCTCGTCGAAGCCGGCCGCCACGATCGCGTCCTTGCCCTGGTCCCGGTCGACGTACAGCTCCAGGATCCGGTCCAGTACGTCGTAGTCGGGCAGGGAGTCGGTGTCGACCTGGCCGGGGCGCAGCTCCGCGCTCGGCGGCTTGGTGATCGAGGCCTCCGGGATCGGCGGGACCTGCCCGCGCTCCTCGGCGGCGCGGTTGCGCCACTTCGCGAGCCGGAAGACGGACGTCTTGTAGACGTCCTTGATCGGCCCGTACGCCCCCACCGAGTCGCCGTAGAGCGTCGAATAGCCCACCGCCAGCTCGGACTTGTTGCCCGGCGCGAGCACGATGTGGCCCTCCTGGTTGGAGACCGCCATCAGCATCGTGCCGCGCAGCCGCGACTGGAGGTTCTCCTCCGCGAGACCGGTCAGCGAGAGCGAGCTCATGTACGCGTCGAACATCGGCTCGATCGGTACGGTGCGGAAGTTGAGCCCCGTACGGCGCGCCAGCTCGGCCGCGTCGCCCTTGGAGTGGTCCGAGGAGTACTTCGACGGCATCGAGATGCCGTAGACGTTCTGCGCGCCGAGCGCGTCGCAGGCGATCGCCGCGACCAGTGCGGAGTCGATGCCGCCGGACAGGCCGATCAGCACCGAACGGAAGCCGTTCTTGGCGGCGTACGCGCGCAGGCCCACGACCAGCGCGGAGTACACCTCCTCGTCGTCGTCGAGACGCTCGGCGTAGCCGCCGGTCAGCTCCGCCTCGTACGCCTTGACGGGCTCCTCGGAGAGGACGACGCGCTCGATGCGCAGCCCGTCGTCGACCACGCCCTCCCGCGGTTCGGCGGAGGCGGCGGGCAGCTCCAGGTCCAGCACCACGCTGCCCTCGGCGAACTGCGGGGCCCGTGCGACGACTTCACCGGCCGCGTCGACGACGATCGAATCGCCGTCGAAGACCAGCTCGTCCTGTCCGCCGATCATGGCCAGATACGCCGTGGTGCAGCCCGCCTCCTGGGCGCGCTTGCGCACCAGCTCCAGGCGGGTGTCGTCCTTGTTCTGCTCGTACGGCGAGGCGTTGATCGAGATCAGCAGCCCGGCCCCCGCGGAACGGGTGGCCGGGACGCGGCCGCCGTCCTGCCAGAGGTCCTCGCAGATCGCGAGCGCCACATCGACGCCGTGCACCCGGATCACCGGCATGGTGTCGCCCGGCACGAAGTAGCGGAACTCGTCGAAGACGCCGTAGTTGGGCAGGTGGTGCTTGGCGAAGGCCAGCACCACCTCGCCGCGGTGCAGCACGGCCCCGGCGTTCTGGGGTGCGCCCGCGGGCTGCCCATAGCGGGGCTGGGCCCGCGCGGAGCGGTCGAGGTAGCCGACGACGACCGGCAGCTCGCCGAAGCCCTCCTCGTCGAGGCGCACAGCGAGCCCGCGCAGGGCGGCCCGGGACGCTTCCACGAAGGACGACCGCAGGGCCAGATCCTCTACGGGATAGCCGGTCAGCACCATCTCGGGGAAGGCGACGATGTGCGCCCCCTGCTCGGCGGAGTGCCGGGTCCAGTGCACGATCGCCTCGGCGTTGCCGGCGAGGTCACCGACGGTCGAGTCGATCTGATTCAGAGCGAGGCGTAGTTGAGGCACGCGGCTCAGTGTAATCGTCTCTCTGACGCGATGTCCCGGCGGGGAGATGTGGGGCGCCCCACGTCCCGCGTACCGCTTCGCGGGGCGCCCAGGGTGCTACCTCTGGTAACCGAGCACCGTCATCATCCCCGACTCCGAGTGGTAGACGTTGTGACAGTGGATCATCCACAGGCCGGGGTTGTCGGCGTCGAAGTCCACCGCCACCGTCCTGCCGGGCAGGACGCCCGCGGTGTCCTTGCGCAGGCCGGCCGGGTTCGCCAGGGCGAAGGTGTGGCCGTGGAGGTGGACCGGGTGCCACATCTTCGTGTTGTTGACGAAGACCAGCCGGACCCGCTCGCCCGCCCGGACCGGATGGCGCTGGCCCGGGGCGTAGGGCTTGCCGTCGAAGGCCCAGTTGAACTGCGTCATATTGCCCGTCAGACGCAGCTGGATCGTGCGGTCCGGCTTCCGTTCGGGAAGGGCGGCGGACTCGGTTGCCCTGAGCCGGTTGGGGGTCAGCAGCCTGCCGGTCAGCTCGCTCGGACGTACGGAGGCGGTGGGTGCGCTGCCGCTGCTGGTGCGCAGCAGCGCCATCGCGGCAGCCTCCCTGCCCGGTGCCTCCTTGCCCTCCGCGACCGCAATGAGCGGGAAGACGCCGTCGCCCGCGGTCACCAGGACGTCGTACCGCTCGCCCATGCCCAGGATCAGGTTGTCGACCTCGGCGTGCTCGACGGGGAAGCCGTCGGTGTGCGTGATCGTGAGCTCATGGCCGCCGAGCGCCACCCGGAAGGGAGTGTCCCCGGCGGCGTTGATGATGCGCAGCCGGATCCGGTCGCCCGGCGAGGCCCTGAAGACCGAGGGAGCCTTGGCCGTCCGTCCGTTGACCAGGTAGTACGGATACGCGACATCGCCCGCGTCGCCGCCGAGCAGTTTGCTCGTCGCGCCCATCATCATCCGGGACGGGCCCTTGGCGGCCGCGGCCGCCTTCGGGGAGGGGGACGGGGACGCCGTGTCCATCGGCATGTCCATGGACATGTCCTCGCCGGAGTGTCCGGCCATGCCGTGCCTCAGCTCGGCCAGCACCGCCTCTGGCGTGGAGCCGTCGACCCCGTCGACCCAGTCGTCCAGGACGACGACCCACTCCCTGTCGTACACCAGGGGTTCCTTCGGGTCCTCCACGATCAGCGGGGCGTACAGCCCGCGGTCCTGCTGGACACCCGAGTGCGGATGGAACCAGTACGTCCCCGGGTCCGGGACCGCGAAGCGGTAGGTGAAGGAACCGCCCGGCGCGACGGAGCTCTGGGTGACGCCGGGGACGCCGTCCATGTCATTGCGCAGGGCGATGCCGTGCCAGTGCAGTGAGGTGGACTGCGGCAGATGGTTGGCGAGGGTGAGCGCGAGTGTGTCGCCCGCCGTGACGCGGACCTCTTTGCCGGGCAGCCGGTCGCCGTACGCCCAGGATCTGACCCTGAGCCCGTCCCCGAGGTCCAGCGGGGTGGGCGTGGCGGTCAGCTTCACGGTGCGGACGGGGCCCGAGCCCCGCTTCAGCTCGGCGGCTGCGACCTCGGGTCCGTTGGGGCTGACATAGCCGTCCGGGGCCGCCGCGGGGGTTGCGCCGTGGTTCATCGATCCGTGGTCCGTGCCCGGCGATCCGGAACAGGCGGCCAGAACTCCCGTGCCGGCGGCGGCGATTGCCGCACCGAGCACGGTACGGCGGGTGAGATCGGTGGAATGAGTGCGCATGACTGAGAGCACCTCGTGGTGTGTGGTGATGCGTGCGGATGGGCGCGTCTGCTGCTTCTGGACTCCGCTCGGAGCGCGGAAAGTCGGGGCGGCGGGACCCGCTTCTAGATCCGCAGCACCGACAGCCTGGCGAGGAGGGTCTTGCGGGGAGGCGGATTGGGCCGCAGGGCGCGGAGTATCCGGGCGTGGCAGCCCGCGAGCAGCGCGCCGTGGTCTGTGCGCAACAGCCCGGCGGCGACCAGGACGACCGTGAAGGTGTCCAGCACGGCGAGGCAGACGCTCATCGGATCCATGGCCAGGGCGGGCACTTCCGGCCCGGCGTAAGACGGCTGGGCGTTTGCGGGGCCTGCGGCGTCTGCGGGGCCTGCGGCGTGGTGGTGTCCGTGGGACACCGTGGCGACCTGCGAGGGTGGGGCCGCGTTCCCCGCCGCGCCTGAGCCGTGATCCGCCACCGGGTGGCCCAGGGTATGCATCGTGGCGATGCCGAACAGCAACGCCAAGAACAGCACCAGCTGTCCGAAACGCGAGCGCCGACCGATGACCATGGTCCGCAGCTTACCCCCACCGGGTATGTATCGACGCGTGGGCCACACCCGCTCCATATCCCGTTCGTGGCAGGCTGGCACCGGTGCTCGCGCTGTGGATGGCGCGGGAGGAGGAGCGACGGTGACGTTCGTACGAGTGGGAGACGTGCCACACCATGTGGTCGTCGAAGGCAGCGGACCGGTCTGCGTGCTGAGCGCCGGGCTCGCGATGAGCTGGTTCGACTGGGACCCCGTCGTCCCGCTGCTTGCCCCGTACCGCACCGTCGTCCGCTTCGACCGGCCCGGTCACGGACTGAGCGGCGCCGCCGCCGTGCCGCCGTCCGCGGCGGGAGAGGCCCACCGCATCGCGGGCGTACTGGACGCGCTCGGCCTGGACGGGCCCGCCACCGTCGTCGGGCACTCGATCGCCGGGTTCCACGCCGAGGCCTTCGCCCGGCTGCACCCCGCCCGCACCGCCTCCGTCGTCCTCGTCGACTCGTCGATCGAGGAGCATGCGCGCGTGCCCGCCGCGCCCGCGGTGCGCACCGCCGCGGCCCGCGCGCTCGGCCGGGTTCTGTCCGCCGCGGGAGTCCCCGCCGCCCTCGGCCCGCTCACCCGCCGCGCCGTCGTCCGCCTCTCCCGCACCGGCGGCGGCGACCCGGCCCCGGCCGCGCTCGTGCGCCGCTGTTACGCCACCTCACGCGTGCTGCAGGGCGGCCTCCTGGAGAACACTCACTACCGTGCGGTCGCCGCCGAACTCCTCGCCCTGCGCGAGCGGTACGCCCTGCCCGGTGTCCCGGTCACCGTGCTCGCTGCGAACGCCGCGGGCGAACGCTGGCTGGAGCGCCAGCACGCCCTCGCCCGGCTGCTGGGCGCCCGCTTCGAGACGGTCGCACCGGCAGGCCATCTGATGATGCTGGACCGCCCCGACGCGGTGGCACGGGCGGTCCTGGACGGATCGGCCGCGGCGAGCGACGGACGGGCCGTACGTACGACGTGGTCTCAGCCCTCCGCGTAGACCTGCTCCACAAAGGTGTGGATCTGCTCGTCGGTCAGATGCCGCGCAAGATCGGCCTCGCTGATCATCCCCACCAGCCGCTTGTTCTCGATCACCGGCAGCCGGCGGATACGGTGGCCCTGCATCTCCTGCAGTACCTCGCCCACGTCGGAGCCCGCGTCGATCCAGCGCGGGGTGCCCTTGGCCATGTCGCCGGCGGTGATCCGCGAGGGGTCGTGGCCCATGGCCACACAGCCCACGACGATGTCACGGTCGGTGAGGATGCCGCAGAGCCGTTCGCTGGAGTCGGCTATGGGCAGCGCGCCCACATCGAGCTGGCGCATCAGCTGCGCGGCCCGGTCGAGGGTCTCGTGCGCGGGGATCCACTGGGCGCCGGGGTGCATGATGTCTCTGGCTGTGGTCATGGCTTCGTACCTCCTGGCATGCCGTGACGGCCCGTGCGAACCCATTGTCATTGGGCCGTTCGAAGGACGCGACCGCAGCGGGGGGTGCGGGGTGGGGTGGGTGCGCCTGCGGCGGGCCTGTTCCCCATCCCGACCCTTCCCGAACTGGGGGCTTCGCCCCAGACCCGTGCGCCTGTTTCGCGGCGCGAGCCGGGGGCTTCGTCCCCGACCCCTGTATGCGACCTTAGGCGGGATGTCCTCAATCGTGGGGCGGGCTGGACTTCCACCGGTCGGCTTGAATCTTCAGGCCGACCGGCGGGAAATTTCAGCCCTTGGGGGTCCCCCGGACGAAGTCTGGGGGAGATCGAGGCGCGGGGGTCCCGGGGCGGAGCCCCCGGTACGGCAGCGGCGGCCTACGACGTACGGACCTCCGCGCCCCGCTTGTGCAGCAGGTCCACCATCAGCTCGACCTCCGAGCGCTGCGCCGCCACCATGCCCTCGGCGAGCGCTTTCTCGGGGCCGACCGTGCAGCGCTTCGCGCAGCCCTCGGCCATCGAGATCCCGCCGTTGTGGTGGATGATCATCAGCTGGAGGTACTCGATCTCCGCCTGCTTGCCACTGGCCTTGCCCAGCCGGTCCAGGTCCGCCCTGGTCGCCATGCCCGGCATCAGGGCGCCGTCCCCGGCCGGGGACCCGGCGTGCCCGCCGTGCCCGGACCCGTGCGCATGCTCCTCGCCCATCCACGCCATCGGCTCGCTGTCCGCCGACAGCTTCGGCAGCCCCCACAGATCCAGCCAGCCCAGCATCATGCCCCGCTGGTTGGCCTGGGTGTTGGCGATGTCGTACGCGAGCCGGCGCACCTCGTCGTCCCGCGTACGGTCCCGGACGACGAAGGACATCTCCACCGCCTGCTGGTGATGGACCGACATGTCCCGGGCGAAGCCCGCGTCGGCCGAATCCGCGGGCGGCGTGCGCGACGTGGAGTCGTCGCTGCCGCCCGCCGAGGCCATGGTCGCGGCCCCGGCGAACAGCAGCGCGAGCACGACCGCCGTGATCGCGGCCCAGTGCGTTCGCGACAGACGGCTCATACGGATCACTTGCCGCCCAGTCCGTTGGTGCACGCGGCGCCCGGCTCGGGCGTCTGCGCGCCCTGCACGTACTTGGTGAAGAACTGGCTCACGCGCGGGTCGCTCGCGCTGTCGACCGTCAGCTGCTTGCCCCAGGCGCTCAGCATGATCGCCCCGGCCTGGTCCTTGAAGGGGCTCATCAGCGTGTACGGGGTCTTCTTGACCTTCTCGCTCAGCTTGGTCACATCGGCCGCCGAGGCCTTGTCGTTGTAGGTGACCCAGACCGCGCCGTGCTCCAGCGAGTGCACGGCGTTCATGTCGGGGACCGGCTCCTTGTAGACGTCGCCGTTGCAGTTCATCCACACCTGGTTGTGGTTGCCGCCGACCGGCGGCTTCATCGGGTAGGAGACCGTCTTGGTGACGTGCGTGCGGCCGAGCTTCTTCGCGTCCCAGCTCTTCTCGCCGGTGACGGGAGCCTTGGCCTCTGCGAGCTCCTGGTCCTTCTTGTCCGACTCCTTGTTGAGCACGTAGACGCCGAAGCCGACGAGTCCGGCCACGACGACTCCGCTGACGGCGATCGTGATGATCCGGCTGCGGCGCTCGCGGGCCTGCTCGGCGCGGCGCATCTGCTCTATTCGGGCTTTGCGGTCGTTGGTGCGAGGAGCCATGATGTGTCGTCCTTCGTCAATGAAGTGATCAAGGGGCTGTGGGGGAGGCGGGACCGCTCAGGTCCGCAACACTTGAAGGACGTGAAGGCTGGGAGCCCGCGGCTGCGCTCCCGAGCGGGGCAGCGACGCCCCGGCGGGCGGTGCGCCGAGGTGCGGGGGCTGTGCCCCGGCCTCGACGGGCGCGTCCAGCGGGGGCGCGGTGAGCACGGCCGGTTTGACGAGCGGCATCAGGCCGCAGGCGCCCTTGTCGTACGGGCAGGTGTACGCGGCCGCCGCATCGCCCGACGCGGACGTGGAGCCTGACGTGGAGGCGGGCGCGGCCGTGTGATGCCCGGCGGGCGGGCTCAGACAGATGAAGAGCGCGCCGAGGAGCGTCGCCACGGCACTGAGCAGTGCCATGGGACGCGCGGTGCGCGCGATGTCGCTGAGCCGGGGAGCCCCCATGGGCGCAGATCGTAGTGTGCGGGCGCGTCCGGCACCTCATACGGGACCGTCAAACAGCCATCACTGGCCGTGGCGGACGCGTTGAGAGAGGCCTGAGGGTCGTCTCGCTGCGGGCTCTGACCGACAATGGGCTCGTCGGTACAGGTGCCATTGGGACGAGGCGTGCAACGCGCCCGAAACCCACGGATGGCATGCTCGTGCGGAGCAGGCGGCTTTACCAGCAAGGATGGGTGGAAATGGATAAGCAGCAGGAATTTGTGCTCCGTACCCTCGAGGAGCGCGACATCCGCTTCGTGCGCCTGTGGTTCACCGATGTTCTCGGCTTTCTGAAGTCGGTCGCGGTGGCCCCCGCCGAGCTGGAGCAGGCCTTCGACGAGGGCATCGGCTTCGACGGATCCGCGATCGAGGGCTTCGCGCGGGTCTACGAGTCCGACATGATCGCCAAGCCGGATCCGAGCACCTTCCAGATTCTGCCGTGGCGGGCCGAGGCCCCAGGCACGGCGCGGATGTTCTGCGACATCCTGATGCCGGACGGCTCGCCCTCCTTCGCGGACCCGCGGTACGTACTGAAGCGGATCCTCGCCAAGACCTCCGACCTGGGCTTCACCTTCTACACCCACCCGGAGATCGAGTTCTTCCTGCTGAAGAACAAGCCGCTGGACGGCACCCGGCCCACCCCTGCCGACAATTCGGGCTATTTCGACCACACCCCTCAGAATGTCGGCATGGACTTCCGCCGTCAGGCGATCACCATGCTCGAATCCATGGGCATCTCGGTGGAGTTCAGCCACCACGAGGGCGCGCCGGGCCAGCAGGAGATCGACCTGCGGTACGCGGACGCGCTCTCCACGGCCGACAACATCATGACCTTCCGCCTGGTCATGAAGCAGGTCGCGCTGGAGCAGGGCGTCCAGGCGACGTTCATGCCGAAGCCCTTCAGTGAGTACCCCGGCTCCGGCATGCACACCCACCTCTCCCTCTTCGAGGGAGACCGGAACGCCTTCTACGAGTCCGGCTCGGAATACCAGCTCTCCAAGGTCGGCCGTTCCTTCATCGCGGGCCTGCTCAGGCACGCGGCGGAAATCTCGGCCGTCACCAACCAGTGGGTCAACTCCTACAAGCGCATCTGGGGCGGCTCCGCCCGCAGCGCGGGCGCGGGCGGCGAGGCCCCCTCGTACATCTGCTGGGGCCACAACAACCGCTCGGCGCTGATCCGCGTCCCGATGTACAAGCCGGGCAAGACGGGCTCGGCCCGCGTCGAGGTCCGCTCCATCGACTCCGGCGCGAACCCGTATCTGACGTACGCGGTGCTGCTCGCCGCGGGCCTCAAGGGCATCGAGGAGAGCTACGAACTCCCCGCCGGCGCGGACGACGACGTGTGGGCGCTGTCGGACGCGGAGCGCCGGGCGATGGGGATCGAGCCGCTGCCGCAGAACCTGGGCGAGGCGATCACGCTCATGGAGCGGAGCGAGCTGGTCGCCGAGACGCTGGGCGAGCACGTCTTCGACTTCTTCCTCAGGAACAAGAAGCAGGAGTGGGAGGAGTACCGCAGCGAGGTCACGGCCTTCGAACTGCGCAAGAACCTCCCGGTGCTCTGAGCGGGACGAACTGCACCCAGCCGGGGCCGATGGTCATCGACCGTCGGCCCCGAACTGTCGGGCGCGGCACCCTCAGTCGCTGTCGGCCGTGCCGGGGCGCAGCACCTCGTACAGCGGCTTCGTGGCCCGTACGCGGTACTCCTGCACCGCCCACGTATTGCCGTCCGGGTCCGCGAAGTACATGAAGGTGCCGCCGTCGCCCGGTGCGATCTCCACCGGGTCGGACACGTCCACGCCACGCTCGGTGAGCTCGGCGTGCGCCGCCTTGATGTCCGCGACGACGAGCTGCATCCCTGAGTACGAGCCGGGCTCGGGCCCCTTGCCGTCGGGGCCGCCGATGCCCTCTCCGATGACGATCGAGCAGCCCGAGCCGGGAGGCGTGAGCTGGACGATGCGCATGGTGTCGGTGACACGGGTGTCGACGTCGACCGCGAAACCGACCTTGTCGCGGTAGAAGTCCCTGGCCCGGTCCACGTCCGAGACGGGGACCACGATCACTTCGAGCGTCCAGTCCATACGGGGCCTCCGGGGTCAGTGGTCGGCTGCGTACGTGACAAAGTCTGCCCATGCCTGGGGCGCGAGGGCGAGCTGTGGGCCGGTCGTGTTCTTGGAGTCCCGTACGTGGACGGCGCGGGTGGTGGTCGCGACCTCGACGCAGTCGGAGCCGGCTTCGCCGGTGCTGTAGCTGCTCTTGCGCCATGCCACCTCCACGCAGTCGGAGCCAGGCTCGCCGCTGCTGTAGCTGCTCTTGAACCACTCCGGCTCGATACTCATGTGTCTCCCAGCACTTTCTCGATGAGGGCCAGCGACTCCCGTGGCGTGAGAGCCTGCGCTCGGATGCTTCCATACTGCATCTCCAGGAACTGCACCTCCCTCGGCTCGGGGATCAGACGCGTGAAGTGCAGCACCTCCGAATACCCCAGTGTCGCGCCGCTCTGGAGCTTGAAGATGCGGAACCCGCCGGTCAGACCCGCATGTTCCTCCCGGCCTGTCGGCATGACCTGGATCTCGACGTTCCGGAACTGCCCGACCTCCAACAGCCGTTCGAGCTGCTTACGCTGCACCATTCTGCCGCCGACCGGGCGGCGCAGAGTCACCTCGTCCTGAACGAAGCTGAAGACGGGCAGAGCCTTCGTCTTGTCGACGATGTCCTGTCGTGCCATCCGTGCACCCACCTCGCGTTCGATGACGTCCTCGGTGTACAGAGGTCGCCTCATGCGGAACAGCGCCCGCGCGTAGTCCTCCGTTTGCAACAGCCCTTGGACCACTGAGCTGTTGAACGCGCCGAGCTCAACTGCCTCCGCCTCCAGCTTCGCCAGGTCCCGTACCTTCTTCGGGTACCGGACCTCCACCACGTCCCTCTGCATCGCGATGATCTTGCCGCCCGCGCCCAGCACGTCGTCCGCCCGCTGCAGGTACACGTCCTTCGGCGCCCGCCGCCCGCGCTCCACGGAGGAGACCAGCTCCTCGCTGTACCCGATGGCTGTCCCCAGCTCCGCCTGTCGGAGCCCCGCCGACTCCCGCCACGCCTTGAGCTGACGGCCCACCGCCCTGAGGACCGCCCCGCTCTCGTCGTCCCAATTCTGCTGCTCCGTACCGTCGTCCATGCCGCCGACCTCCACCCGTCCGCACCGTCCGGACACACCCGGGCGCCACCCGGACGGTTACGCTGCGTACCGACTTCATTACTGTTCAGAGTAGGTGCGGGCGGCCACGCTGAGTGATGTGAACCAAGAAATCACCCGAACCATGACTGCTGTACGCCACTTCACCGTGCTCCTCTCGCCCACGCGCCGAAGCGCGGCTCGCCCGTCGGCTGACGGTGCGGCAACTCACCGACTGGGGGCAGCCGTACGAGGCCGCCGGGCAGATCGTCGCCGAGCTCGCCGCGAACGCCGCGCTGCACGGGCGGGTGGCGGGACGGGACTTCCGCCTCGCCGTCCGCCTCACGGATATGGGGACGGTGCGTATCGAAGTCACCGACACCCGGGCCGACCTGCTGCCCCACGCGACTGAAGGCCCGCTCCCCGAGGGCGAGTCGGGGCGCGGCCTGCTGCTGGTCGAGGCGTACGCCGATCGCTGAAGGACGGTGCTGGGGCCCGCGCCCTGCAAGACCGTGTGGGCCGAGATCGACCGGCCCGGGTCAGTCTGACCCGCCTGTAGTACGGACGGTGACGTGGTCCACGAGCATGGGGCTGCCGGGGCGCGTGTTCGGGGTGGGCGTGCTGTGCCCGGCGATGGCTTTGGGGAAGCCGCCGCCGATGGCCAGGTCGAGGAGGATGAAGTGCCCGTGGCCCGTGGCGGCGTCCCAGGTGGCCTCGTTGATCTGTGCCGAGCTGACGGAGTGGTAGGGCCTGCCGTCCACGGACCAGGTCAGCCGCTCCGGCTCGACGCTGCGGTCCCACTCGACGGCGTAGGTGTGGAAGTGGCCGGTGCACTCCGAGCCCGGGCAGGCGGTGTCGGCATTGAGGCCGGTGCTCTCCTCGCAGGGGCCGCCCGTGCTCGTCCCGCAATGCATGGCGCCCCACACCCGGTTGACGCCGTTGGCGTTCTCCAGCACGTCGAACTCGCCCACGGTGGGTGACACTCCCTCGCCTGTACGGAAGGGCCGGCCGAGAGTCCAGAAGGCCGGCCAGTAGCCCGCGGCCGCGGGGCCGGTGATACCGGGGAGCTGGAGGCGGGCCTCAATGCGAAGCTTCTTGCCGTCCGCCGGCCGGAAGTCACTGCGGCGCGTCTCGATGCGTCCGGACGTCCATCGTCCGGCGCTGTCCCGCAGTGGAGTGATGCGCAGGTTGCCGTGGCCGTCCTGGCTCAGGTTGGCCGGGTCGTTCGTATACCGCTGGACCTCACCGGTTCCCCACTGGGCCGGACCGCCGGGATAGCCGGTGCCGACGTCGGTGATCCAGTTCTTGGAGTCCGGCGCGGTCCCGGCTCCGCCCCCGAAGTCATCGGTCCACTCGACGGCCCACTCGTCGGTGGACGGCGGGGCGGCACGCGCGGTCGACGGGCCGAAGCCGACGGCGAGGACGGCGAGCACGGACGCCATCGCGGCGCACGTGCGGCGGCTTCGCAGCGGCAGCTTCATCGGGTTTCACCTCCTGGCCGGCCGCGATCGCTCACGGTGGCTCACCGATCGGTCACGGTTTGCGCGGTCCTGCCCGCTGTCACCAGCGGCATCCGTGCGGTCACCGTCGTGCCCCGGCCCTCCTCGGAGGTGACTTCCGTCGTGCCTCCGTGGTTCGTCACGATCGTCTGGACGATGGTCAGTCCGAGCCCGGTGCCCGGGATGGCCTGGTCCACGGCGTTCGAGGCCCGGAAGAACCGGCTGAAGAGCTGCTGGCACTCCTGCTTGGGGATGCCGATACCGGTGTCGCTGACACTGAGGATCACCTCGCCGTCCTCCCGCGCGGCGCGGACGCGTACTTCCCCGCCGGTCGGGGTGAACTTCACCGCGTTGGACAGCAGATTCATCAGAACCCGGTCCAACTGGTCGCTGTCCGCCTCCAGTACGAGGGGCTCTTCGGGGCAGTCGGTCTCCAGCCGGACGGAAGCCGCCTCGGCGGCGGGCCTCATGGCGTCCACCGCCGAACTCACCAGCCGGCTCAGATCGACGTCCTCCCTCTGCGAAGTGAAGGCGCCGGACTCGATCCGGGACAGCGTCAGCAGATCCTCGATCAGCGAGCGCAGTCGGTTGGCATTGCGGTCGATGACGTCCAGCATGCGCCGCTGCGGCTCCGTGAGAGGGCCCGTGTCGTCGTCCGTCAGAAGCTCGACATATCCGACGATGCTGGTCAGCGGAGTCCGCAACTCGTGGGAGACGGTCGACAGGAAGTCGCTCTTGGCCCGGTCCAGCGCGCGCAGTTTCTCCACCAGGCTCGCTTCCTGCCCGTAGAGCATCGAGTTGTGCAGCGCCCGGCCGACACCGGTGGCCATCGACTCCGCGATGTCGATCTCCACGGCGTGCCAGACGTGCTCCGGGTCACTGCGGGAGAGGCATACGGCTCCGAGTGGCTCTTCCCCCACTCCGATCGGGGTCATCACGACCGAATACAGGCCGAGGGACCTGGCCGCGTCGCGATTCTCCTCCGGCAGGCCCGTCCTGCCGAAGGACCCGGGGGCGTCCGGCAGCGGTACACCGGCGGAGAGATATTCGGGGAGATTGTCGATGGACCAGGTCGCTCCTCGCCGGTAGTGGTCGCGGACCACCTCTGACGGGATGGGAGGGAGTGCCTGAAGCCCCCTGGCCGAGAGCAGACCTTGCTCCGCGCTCCATGCCCGGACCACCGGGACCACCTGGCTGTCCTCCTGGGTGAGCAGGATGAACACATGGTCGGCTTCCAGACCCTCGCCGATCCCCGCGCACGCCGTGTCCAAGACCTCATCCACATCGAGGCGTTCGCGGATCCGGATGCCGACCTGCCGGGCGATCTCCGACAGCCGGCGCCGCTCGTCCTCGATCTCGCGCAGCCGGTCCCCCTCGTCGGCGAGCGTGTTCACCGAGCGGGCCACCGCGCGGATCTCGGCGGGCCCGTGCTCCACCGCCCGTGCCGAGTACTCCCCGGCGGTGAGCAGGCCGAGTGTGTACTCCACGCTCTTGAGGGGCCGGACCAGCGCACGGGTGGTTCGCAGCGATGTGAAGACGGTGGCGCCCAGCGCCGCGAGCAGCAGGCCGGCGACCCACGCGGCGCTGACCCGGACGATCCTGTCGGCATGCTCGTCCATCCGCTGGACGTCCTCGCTCAACCGGACCTCAAGCTCGTGGTTGGTGGCCGCGAACGCGTTGTACCGGACGGCGCCCTCGCGGGTGAGCCGCGCCGCCTGCTCGCTTCTCTGTGTGACTCCCGCCTGTTGGTCGGCGATGCGCACATATGCCTGGAGCTGCTGTGCCTGTGTCCTCAGATTCCGGTCGGTCGCGGGATCGCCGTGCTCAAGGGCGGAGGCGAGTACGGCCGGGTATGCCTGGCGTGCCGCCCGGTAGGCATCCAGCAGCTTCTGATCGCCGGTGAGGAGATAGCCGCGCATGGAACGCTGCATGTCGGAAGCCTCGCCGTGCAGCCGCAGATTGTCGGCGAGGGCCGGCTGTGTCCGGTCGACGATCTCGTCGCTCGCCCCGTGGCCGATGAACGTGGCGGTCAGCACTCCCGCCCCGACCAGCAGGATGAGGCCGGTCATCACAGAGAAGGCGATGCCGAGCCGTCGCGTCACGGAGTCGCCGCCACGTCCTCTGCGTCCGCTCATGCACGATCACCTTCGCTCGCTCGCGCCTCGTCGGACTCGGTGAATCCGCTGCGGGTCATGGAGCCCCACACCTGCGGAGCGCCGCGCAGCGCGTCCCACATGCCACGCAGTCGCCACCACGCTGTGAGCTGGCGGTATCCGAGGTTCTCCGCGATCGCGCCGACCACGGCGCCCCAGATGTCCCGCGACCGCGCGAAACGGTGGAAGGCGTATTCCTCCACCGCGAGCGAAACCAGGCTGACGACCAGGGCGTAGCCGTACGCAACGAGAAGGAAGCGCCACAGGAAGTCCGGATCGACCGCTCCGACCAGCAGGCCCACGGGTACCAGGACGAGACCGGCCAGTTCGACGACCGGGGCGAGCAGCTCGAAGACCACGTAGAAGGGCAGCGACACCAGCCCGATCCGGCCGTACCGGGGATTGCCGATCATGCGGCGGTGCTTGAGCAGGAGTTCTGTCAGCCCGCGATGCCATCGCCGCCGCTGTTTCCCCAGGATCTTCGCGGTGGACGGCGCCTCGCTCCAGGAGATCGGCTCGCTGACGAAGACGATGCGGTAGTCGCGGCCCTGGTCACGCAGATACCGGTGCATACGGACGACCAGCTCTGCATCCTCGCCGATGCAGTTCGCGTCCATGCCGCCCACCGCCACCACCACGTCCCTGCGGAAGAGACCGAAGGCGCCGGCGATGACCAGCAGGCCGCCGATCTTCGACCACCCGGTACGTCCGAGCATGAAGGCCCGCAGATACTCGACCACCTGGATGCGGCCCAGCAGCTCCTGGGGCACGCGGGGCTCGACAACCCGGCCCGCGACGACGGTGCAGCCGTTGGCGATGCCGACCACGCCGCCGGTGGCGACGACTCGCATCGGGTCGTCGCAGAACGGCTTGGCCACCGCGAGCAGCGACTCGGAGTCCAGGATCGAGTCCGCGTCGACCATGCACAGCAGCGGATAGCGCGCCAGGTTGATTCCGGCGTTGAGCGCGTCGGCCTTGCCGCCGTTCGCCTTGCGAGCCACCACGAGCGGCACCGGTCCGCCCCTGGGGAGATGGACCGACTCCACCGCGCCGCGCACCTGTACGTCGTCGGGCACGACGCGGTCCACTTCGACGAGGCCGAAGGCCCCCCGGAGCGCATCCAGCGTCCCGTCGCTGGAGCCGTCGTCGACGACGACGACCTCGAAGACCGGATAGCGCAGCAGGAGCATGGCCCGGACCGCCTCCGCGATTCCCGCCTCCTCGTTGTACGCGGGCATGATCAGCGACACCGGCGGGGTGAAGGGGCTCGCGGAGGTGTCGTCGTAGCCTGCGAAGGGCGCCCGGCGCAGCCTTCTGACGAGCTCTCCCACGGCGAGGAGGATCAGCAGCAGATAGCTGGTGTTGATGAGGGCGAAGTACGTGAGGATCGCGCCGTCACTCACCGCGATCAGGGTGCGCGCCGCGTCAATGAGCCATCCCGACGACTCGTCGCTCGCCAGGCTCCAGGCGCCGGTCGCGTTCACCGGGCTCAGGATGTCGGCAGCGCTCCCCACACTCACAGGACCACCTCGGCCGTGGGAGCGGAGGACGCGCCCACGGCAGCCGACTCCGCGAGGGCCCCCCTGGCCTGCGCCGCCGCCCGGTCGCCCGGGCGGCCCTCGGCAGCCGCCCGCAGGTCGGCACTGCCCGCCTCGCCGAGCCGCAGCAGCGACCGGGCCGCGGTGGCGGCCACATGATCATCCGGGTCGCCGAGCAGCTCCCGCAGCCGGGCCGTGGCGGCCACGGCACCCAGGCTGCCCAGGGCCCCGGCGGCCACCGTGCGCAGGGCGACCGGCTGACCGGGGTCCACCGCGGTCAGCAGCGGCTCAAGGCCGTCGGGCATGCCGAGCCTGCCCAGCGCGCGGGCGGCCTTGATACGCACTTCCGCATGGCTGTCCTCGCTCAGAGCACGCGCGATCTCGGCGGTCCTGGAGACCCCGCCGATCGCGCCCAGCGTCTCGATCGCGACGGCCCGGACCAGCGGCTCGGGGTGGTGCAGGCCCGCCGCGATGCTTCGCAGCGCCTCCGGCCCGAAGGACGTCAGCGCCCGGGTGACCACGGCGGGCGGCACGGTCCGCGGTCCGTAGAGGCACTCCAGCAGCTGTGGAACGACCGAGGGTTCTCCGATCAGACCCAGCGCCCGCGCGGCGACCAGCCGCACCTCCGGGTCGTGGTCGTTCAGCAGGCGGCACAGGGGTGGTGCCGCGGGCCGGTGGCGCAGCTGGCCGAGCACTTCCGCGGCGCGACCCCGGCGGGCCGCGCCGCGGCGGCCCAGATCCGCCACGGCATGCGCGGTGGCCCCACGGCGCTCGAACAACTGGATGAGCGCGGTCCTGGCCTGTCCGGTGATTTTGCCGAACATCACCGCCACCGTTGGCTCCAGAGCCCCCCAGGTGCGGTCGTCGAGCTCCGTGAGCCGGTCCAGCGCCTCTGTCTGCTCGTCCTCCTCCGCGCACAGGAGCTCCAGCAGCACCCCCCTCACCGGCGCCACGATCCGGTCTCTCCGGCGATGCCGGTACCGGCGGACGACGCGCAGGCCGACGATCAGTACCCCCAGCAGCACCACGACGGACGTCAGGCACAGCAGCGCGCCGGTGACGAGTCCGGTGGCGATCACCGCGTGGCCCTCGTGAGCACGGCCTGGACGCGGCTGCTCAGCTCGCGCGGACTGAACGGCTTGATGATGTAGTCGTCGGCTCCAGCGGCGAAACCCGTCTCGACGTCTCCCTCCTGGGAGCGGGCAGTGATCAGGATGACGGGGAGTGACGCGGTCTCGGGCGCCGCGCGGAGTTCGCGGCACACATCCAGGCCTGACATGCCGGGCATGCGTATGTCGAGCAGGGCGACATCCACCGGCTCGCTGCGCGCTGCCTTGAGCGCGGCCATGCCGTCCTCCACGGCGATGACCTCATAACCGCTCTGGGTCAGTTTGAACGCGACGAGGTCCCGTATGTCGCCATCGTCATCGGCTATGAGAACTCGAGGCATTACGTCTCCTGGGATGCGGAATTCCGGAAGGAGTCGATGAGGCGCATCACGCTCGAGCGCCGGAAGGGTTTGGCAAGCATCGCGTCCACTGCCAACTCGGTCACGTCCTCCGGGTCGAGCACTGTGGAGACGACGAGGTGGCACGTGCTGGTACGGGTGTCCGCGCGCAGTCTGCGGATGACTTCCCGGCCGTCGATACCGGGCAGCATGATGTCGATGATCGCCATGTCGGGCGGGTCGGCAAAGGCGCGTTCCAGGCCTTCTTCACCCGTGTCCGCGACCGCCACCTGGCACCCCAGCCCACTGAGATGACGCTTCAGCAGGGCACTGACATCCACATTGTCTTCGATCACGAGTACGCGCGGAGTGCCCATAACTGTCCTTAGTCACGGAAGTATCGCGTCACCTGCCCTCAAGATAGGTGCCTTTTGTCGCGCATGCCACATTTATGATCACTGAGGGTGACGAAAGGGGCGGGCGGAAACGTCGGCCAAGTCGGCGGAAAGATACGTGGGTTGGACAACGGGCTCATCACGGTGCGTAGTTGTGTGACGCGGTACGACATCACGCAACTCGCGTCTGCTCAGCGCTCCGAGAGGGGTGCCGGAGCCTCCTGGACGACCCAGCCGTTGCCGTCCGGGTCCTGGAAGAACATGAACGAGTTCCATGTCTCGCCCGGGCCGTCCTCCCAGCCGCCCGCGCCCACGTGCTGGATCTCGCTGACGTCCACCGACCGCTCGACGAACGCCGCGCGGGCCGCCTCGATGTCCGTCACGCACAGTTGGAGGCCCTGGAGCGAGCCGGGGGCCATCGGGGTCTGGCCGGGGCTGCCCGGGAGGCCGCTGCCCATGGAGACGGAACAGCGCGAGCCCGGCGGGGTCATCTGGATGATGCGGATGCCCGGGGCCACCTCCTGGTCGAGGTCGACGTTGAAGCCGCAGCCCTCCGCGTAGAACTCCTTCGACCGGTCGAGATCCGTGACCGGGATCATGATCACTTCAAGGGTCAGTTCCATCGGTTCTGCCGGTGCCATCGGTGGAGCTCCTCTACTCGGTGAACTGCCAACGGGTCTGGCTGTACGGGCTCTTCGCGAAGCCGAAGGCCGTGCGCGGTTCCACGCGGAAGACCAGCGCGGTGCCGCCCTGGTGCACGAATACGCCGTCGCGGACCTCGAAGGTCCAGTCCGAGCCGTACTTCTCGACGTACGCCTCCGCCAGCGCGCGCAGTCGTGTCTCGTCGCTCACACGCTCCGCCGAGCCCTCGACCACCACGTCGTAGCCCTCATCGAGGGCATTGGCCCCGGTGGTGAGGACCACCTCCCGATTGTCGCGGAGGTTCTTCGCCTTGCGCTCGTCGGCGCCGGTACAGAAATGCAGCCCGCCGTCGTGCCAGACGGCGATCAGCGGGGTGACATGCGGACGGCCCTGGGGGCGCACGGTCGACAGCCAGTAGACCTCGGCCGCCTTCAGGCGCTCGACCGCATCGGCCCACTCGTCGGCGGTGGCCTTTTCGTCGCTGTAGCGGGCGTCCAGCTTGGTCACGGGTTCGTTCTCGGGCATGGCGTGGTCCTTCCGGCTCGGGTCACCGAATGTGCAGACTGCGGCCGGCGCCCTTATTCATCGCCCGGCGGGCCGTACAGGGGCCTAGGCTCGAATCAGTGCTCTGAATCGGGCGCGACGGTCCCTGAGCGGGCAGGACGGGAGACGACGGGATGACGGTGTCGGGGCGCAGAAGCAGTACCTTCACGCGACTGCTGCGGCACGGCTTCACCGATCCGTCCGCCGCAGAGGGGCTCCTGGGCCTCGCCGACATGGCCTCCGTACGCTCCGACCCCGTCCTCCTCGACGCGCTCGGCGCCGTCGCCGACCCCGACCTCGCGCTGCGCGGCCTCGTACGGCTCGTCGAGGCGCAGCCCCCGGACGGCCGGCAGGGCCTCCTCGACACCCTGATCACCGCGAAGCCCCTGCGCGACCGGCTGCTCGGCGTGCTCGGCACGTCCGAGGCGCTCGGCGACCATCTCGCCCGCCACCCGCGCGACTGGCAGGCGCTCATCACCTACGAGGCGGCCGATCTGCACCCGGGCGTCGCGGACTTCGAGCGCGGACTCGCCGATGCCACCGACACGGTGTCGCTGCGCGTCGCCTACCGGCGGTGCCTGCTGTCCATAGCGGCCCGCGACGTGTGCGGTACGACCGATGTCGCCGAGACCGCCGCGGAGCTGGCCGATCTGGCCACGGCCACCCTGCGCGCCGCCCTGGCCATCGCCCGGGCTTCGGCGCCCGGCGACGCGGCGCAGTGCCGGCTGGCCGTCGTCGCCATGGGCAAGTGCGGCGGCCACGAACTCAACTACGTCTCCGACGTGGACGTAATCTTCGTCGGCGAACCCGCCAACGGCGCCGACGAGAGCAAGGCCATGCAGGCCGCGACCCGGCTGGCCTCGCATCTGATGCGGATCTGCTCCGAGACGACCGTCGAGGGCACCATCTGGCCCGTCGACGCCAATCTGCGGCCCGAGGGACGCAACGGCCCGCTGGTGCGCACCCTGTCCAGCCATGTCGCGTACTACCAGCGCTGGGCCAAGACCTGGGAGTTCCAGGCCCTGCTCAAGGCCCGGCCGGTCGCCGGGGACCCGGGCCTCGGCGAGGACTACATCGAGGCAGTGTCGCCCATGGTGTGGCAGGCCGCCGAGCGCGAGAACTTCGTCCCGGACGTGCAGAAGATGCGCCGCCGCGTCGTCGACAACATCCCTGCGGCCGAGATCGAACGCGAGCTCAAGCTCGGCCCCGGCGGGCTGCGTGACGTCGAGTTCGCCGTACAACTGCTGCAACTGGTCCACGGGCGCAGCGACGCGACACTGCACAGCGGCACCACGCTGGAGGCCCTGCGGGCGCTGGCGGCGGGCGGCTATGTGGGACGCGCGGACGCCGCCCAGATGGATGCCGCGTACCGCTTTCTGAGAGCCATGGAGCATCGCATCCAGCTGTACCGGCTGCGGCGTACGCATCTGGTGCCGGAGGCCGAGGCCGATCTGCGGCGCCTGGGGCGTTCGCTCGGGCTGCGTACGGACCCGGTCGCCGAGATCAACAAGGAGTGGAAGCGACACGCGGCGGTCGTACGGCGGCTGCACGAGAAGCTCTTCTACCGGCCGCTGCTGGACGCCGTCGCACAGCTCACGCCCGGCGAGACGCGGCTCAGCCCGAAGGCGGCCGGGCAGCGGCTGGAGGCGCTCGGTTACGTGGATCCCGCGGCGGCCCTGCGGCATCTGGAGGCGCTCTCGTCCGGTATGACCAGGAAGGCCGCTATCCAGCGGACCCTGCTGCCGGTGCTGCTCGGCTGGTTCGCGGACTCGGCCGATCCGGACGCCGGTCTGCTGGGCTTCCGCAAGGTGTCCGACGCGCTGGGCAAGACGCCCTGGTATCTGCGGCTGCTCCGCGACGAGGGCGCGGCGGCGGAGAACCTGGCGCGCGTGCTGTCCGCGGGGCGGCTCGCCCCCGACCTGCTGCTGCGGGCGCCCGAGGCGGTGGCGCTGCTCGGCGACCCGGAGGGCCTGAAGCCGCGCGGCCGCGAGCACCTGGAGCAGGAGATCCTGGCGGCCGTCGGGCGCGCCGACACTGCCGAGGGAGCCGTGGCCGCGGCGCGTGGCGTACGCCGGCGGGAGCTGTTCCGTACCGCGGCGGCCGACCTGATCGGTTCCTACGGCACCGAGGAAAGCCCCGCCGAGGCGGACCCGGGCGCGCTCGTGGACCGGGTCGGCGGCGCTGTCACCGACCTCAACGCGGCGACCATCGCGGGCGCGCTGCGGGCCGCGGTACGCGAAGAGTGGGGCGACGAGCTGCCGACACGGTTCGCGGTCATCGGCATGGGGCGCTTCGGGGGGCACGAGCAGAGTTACGGATCCGACGCGGACGTGCTCTTCGTCCACGAGCCGCGCGAGGGCGTGGACGAACAGGAGGCGACGCGGGCGGCGAACGCGGTCGTCACGGAGATGCGCCGCCTGCTCCAACTGCCCACGACGGACCCGCCGTTGTTGATCGACGCGGATCTGCGGCCGGAGGGCAAGAGCGGTCCGATGGTCCGCACGCTCGCCTCCTACGAGGCCTACTACCGGCGGTGGTCGCTGGTGTGGGAGAGCCAGGCGCTGCTGCGCGCGGAACCGATGGCGGGGGACGAGGAACTGGCGCGGCGCTTCATCGACCTGATCGACCCGTTGCGGTATCCCGCGGAGGGGCTCGGGGAGGACGCCGTCCGCGAGATCCGGCGGCTGAAGGCCCGGATGGAGTCGGAACGCCTGCCGCGGGGGGCGGACCCCACGCTTCACGCGAAGCTCGGACGCGGCGGGCTGAGCGACGTCGAATGGACGGTCCAGCTCCTCCAGATGCGCCACGGCTGGGCGGAACCCGGGCTGCGCACGACCCGCACCCGCGAGGCCCTGCGGGCGGCACACGCGGCGGGCCTGATCGACACGGAGGACGCGCAGATCCTCGACGAGGCGTGGGTACTGGCGACCCGCGTCCGCAACGGCGTGATGCTGGTCCGTGGCCGCCCGGGCGACACGTTCCCCTCGTACGGCCGCGAGCTGGCGGCGGTGGGGCGGTACCTGGGGTACGGGCCGGGGGTGACGGGGCGGGAGCCGCACATGGGCCACAGCGGGGACATGCTGGACGACTACCGGCGGATAACGCGGCGCGCCCGTGCGGTGGTGGAGGCGCTGTTCTACGGAGCGTAGGGGAGCGGCCGGGGGGCGTGGGCTCAGCGGGGGCTGACGCCCCCGCGCTCCCTCGGCGCTCCCTCGGCGCTCCTTCGGCGCTCGCTTCGAGGCGAGCGCCGCGCGGCTTATCTCCTGGCGGTGAGGCGGGGGAGCCGGCAGACCGGCCGCTCCGGCTGCTCCACCAGCTGCGGCAGCTGGTGTGGAAGCGCCCGGTACCAGGCGTACGAGACGGCGAAGCCGAAGGCCAGACAGATCATGCCGCCGACCGCGTCCAGCCAGAAGTGGTTGGCCGTGGCCACGATGACCACAAGGGTGACCACCGGGTAGAGGACGCCGAGGATCTTCGCCCACGGCGCGGAGGCCAGCGCCACGATGATGAGGCCGCACCACAGCGACCAGCCGATATGCATGGACGGCATCGCGGCGTACTGGTTCGACATGTTCTTCAGGTTCCCCGAGGCCATCGAGCCCCAGGTGTGATGGACCAGCACCGTGTCGATGAAGCCGTGGCCGTTCATCAGTCGCGGGGGAGCGAGCGGATACAGGTAGTAACCGACGAGAGCCACCGCGGTCGTTGCGAAGAGCGCCATACGCGCGGCCGCATAACGGCCCGGATGGCCGCGGTAGAGCCAGACCAGCACGCCGATCGTCACAATGAAGTGCAGCGTCGCGTAGTAGTAGTTCATCGACACGATCAGCCATGTCACCGAGTTCATGGCGTGGTTGACCGACTGCTCGAAGGCGAGGCCCAGGGAGTGCTCGACGCCCCAGATCCAGTCCGCGTTGCTCAGGGCCGCGGACTTCTGCTCCGGTACCGCATTGCGGACGAGTGAATACGTCCAGTAACTGACCGCGATCAGGAGTATCTCGAACCACAGCCGTGGACGGCGCGGTGAGCGCGCTCGACCGCTCGGCGCAGACGTCGACGCCGGGCGTTCCTCGTCCACGATGGGTGACGGGGTGGCCGTCCGGCCTTCCAGTGTTTTCACGGTCGCTTCACCCATGGGGAGAGAGTCTGCCAGATTCGCGTCCCACACCGATCATCCCTCGGTCTGGTTCAGTACGCATTCTCTCCACCCTATGGACTACTGCGTCTCCCAGTCACCCCGCGGGGCGCTGTACGGGCCCCGAAGCGGTTGAGCCCCGTACCACCAGCTCAGGCATGAAGACGAACTCGCTGTGCGGGGCGGGGGTGCCCCCGATCTCCTCCAGCAGGGTCCGGACGGCCGCCTGGCCCATGGCCAGGACCGGCTGCCGGATCGTGGTCAGCGGCGGATCGGTGAACGCTATGAGCGGGGAGTCGTCGAAGCCCACCACGGAGATGTCGCGAGGCACCTCCAGGCCGAGACCGCGCGCGGCCCGGATCGCGCCGAGCGCCATCATGTCGCTCGCGCAGACCACGGCCGTGCAGCCGAGACCGATCAGGGCGCCGGCGGCTGCCTGGCCTCCTTCGAGGCTGTACAGCGAGTGCTGGATCAGCTGCTCGGACTCCTCGGCGGTCAGGCCGAGTTGGATCTCCATGGCCTGCTGGAAACCCTCGATCTTCCGCAGCACGGGGACGAAGCGCTTGGGGCCGACCGCGAGCCCGATCCGGGTGTGGCCGAGGGAGACGAGGTGGGTCACGGCCAGGTGCATCGCGGCCCGGTCGTCGGGGGAGACGAAGGGGGCTTTCACCTTGGGCGAGAAGCCGCCCAACAGGACATAGGGGACACCCTGGCCGCGCAGCTGGTCGTAACGCTGCATGTCGGCGGTGGTGTCCGCGTGCAGGCCCGAGACGAAGATGATCCCCGAGACCCCGCGGTCCACCAGCATCTCGGTGAGTTCGTCCTCGGTGGAGCCGCCCGGGGTCTGGGTGGCCAGCACCGGTGTGTACCCCTGCCGGGTCAGGGCCTGGCCGATGACCTGGGCGAGCGCCGGAAAGATCGGATTGTCGAGCTCGGGCGTTATCAGGCCGACCAGTCCCGCGCTGCGCTGCCGCAGGCGCACCGGGCGCTCGTATCCGAGGACGTCGAGCGCCGCGAGTACGGATTCACGGGTGGCCGCGGCCACACCGGGCTTGCCGTTGAGCACGCGGCTGACTGTGGCTTCACTGACCCCCGCCTGGGCTGCGATGTCGGCGAGCCGTGCGGTCACGGGATTGGACTGTACCGGTCGCATGTCAGATTGCCCACCAGACGCAGGAATCGGCCGGAATACGAGCTGTGTCTCCCGATGGTTCCATACCGTCGGAGGAGAGCAACAGCCGTCCCGGCAACGGGATTTCGATGACGGATCCGGTGGTGTTGAGTGTGCAGACCAGGCCCGGCCGGGACAGTGCGAGCAGCCCCTCGGGCCCGGGCAGCCAGCGCATCGGACCGGCCGGAAGCCGGCGCCGCAGCTCCAGCGCCGAGCGGTAGAGCTCCAGCGTCGAGCACGGGTCGCCGGTCTGGGCCTCGACGGACAGCTCCCGCCAGCACCCGGGCTGCGGCAGCCAGCTGGATCCGGGGCCGAAGCCGTACGACGAGCCTTCGGCGGTCCAGGGAATCGGCACCCTGCAGCCGTCACGGAAGCCGTCCTGGCCCGCTGCACGGAAGAAGGCGGGGTCCTGGCGCACCTCGTCGGGCAGTTCGGTGACCTCGGGCAGGCCGAGCTCCTCGCCCTGGTAGACGTACGCGGAGCCGGGGAGCGCGAACATCAGCAGCGCGGCCGCGCGGGCCCGGCGCAGGCCGCGCCGCCCGCCGCCGTAACGGGTGGGGTGGCGGACCACGTCGTGGTTGGAGAGCACCCACGTGGTGGTCGCTCCCACCGACGCGGTCGCGGCCAGTGACTCGTCGATCACGGCGCGCATCGCCTCCGGGTCCCAGGGGCACCGCAGGAACTGGAAGTTGAAGGCTTGGTGCAGTTCGTCGGGGCGCACGTACAGCGCGAGCCGGTCCGGGCTCGGTGCCCAGGCCTCGGCCACGCCGATCCTGTCGCCGGGGTAGGAGTCGAGCAGCCTGCGCCAGGAGCGGTGGATTTCGTGCACGCCGTCCTGGTCGAAGAAGGGCAGTTTCTGCGAGCCGATGAGCCTGGCCTGTTCTTTGTGGCCGATGTCCGGCAGTCCGGCCGCCTTGACCATGCCGTGCGCGACATCGATCCGGAAACCGTCGACGCCGAGGTCCAGCCAGAAACGCATGACCGACTCGAACTCCTCGTGGACCTCCCGGTTCTCCCAGTTGAGGTCCGGCTGCTCGGGGGCGAAGAGATGGAGGTACCACTCGCCGTCCGCCGTGCGGGTCCAGGCGGGGCCGCCGAAGACCGACTGCCAGTCGTTGGGCGGCAGCTCGCCCGCCGGGCCCTTGCCGGGCCGGAAGTGGTAGCGCTCGCGGGCCCGCGCCGCCGACTGGCCCGTCGGGCCCGCGAGCGCTGCCCGGAACCAGGGGTGCTGGTCCGATGTGTGGTTGGGGACGATGTCCACGATCACCCTCATGCCCAGCTCGTGGGCGGTGCGTACAAGATCGTCCGCGTCGGCGAGGCTCCCGAAGAGCGGGTCGACGGCCCGGTAGTCGGCGACGTCGTAGCCGCCGTCGGCCTGCGGGGAGGCGTAGAACGGCGTGAGCCACACGGCGTGGATGCCCAGCTGCGCGAGATACGGAAGCCGCTCGGTGGTCCCGCGCAGATCACCGATGCCGTCGCCGTCGCTGTCGGCGAAGGAGCGCACGTACACCTGGTAGATGACGGCATCGCGCCACCAGCCGCGGCCCTGGTTGGAAGTGCTTGCAGCAAGCGGCCTCTCGGCCGCGGTGGGGGCGGGAAGGCCGACGGCGGAAGTGAGCTCGTGGGTCATTCAGGGTCCCTCTCGTCAGGTCCGGGGCGGGGGGACGTACAACTAACGAGGTCAACGTGGGTACGGGGCCGGTGGTGACGGTGCTCAGGGGTCCAAAATAACAGCCCTGCAAGAGCTTGCGAAAGTAGTTGCAGCCCACTGCGGAGCGCCGCGGACAGCAGAAACGGCCGCCGTCAAGCGATGCGTCGGCAACTGTCAGGACACGTGGATGTAACGATCCTCTGCTCTTGCAGAAAATTGCCGCAAGGTCTTTCGACTCTCTTTCATCCTTGTTACGTTCTGGCCCGAACCCGGCGCCGCGAGGGAGCGGTCGGCAGGGGGCCAAGGTCGCCTCCGCCATCTCGGGCATCTCTGAAGGAGTTCACATGCGGCGTGGCATAGCGGCCACCGCGCTGGTAGCGGCCCTTGCACTGGCAGCGACGGCGTGCGGCGGAGACGACAGCGGCGACAAGGCCTCCGGCCCGGTCACCCTGACCTGGTGGGACACGTCGAATGCGACGAATGAGGCGCCCACGTACAAGGCGATGATCGCCGAGTTCGAAAAGGCCAACAAGGACATCAAGGTCAACTACGTCAACGTCCCGTTCGACCAGGCGCAGAACAAGTTCCAGACCGCGGCCGGCAGCAAGGGCGCCCCGGACATCATCCGCGCCGAGGTCGGCTGGACCGCCTCCTGGGCCAAGTCGCAGTTCCTGGCCCCGCTCGACGGCACGGACGCGCTGAAGCAGTCCGAGGACATCACCCCCTCGCTCCTCAAGCAGGCCCAGTACGAGGGCAAGACCTACGGTGCCCCCTTCGTCACCGACTCCCTCGGCCTGATGTGGAACAAGGAGATCCTGAAGAAGGCGGGCTACGACAAGGCCCCGACCACCTGGGAAGAGATCAAGACGGTCTCCAAGGCGGTCAAGGAGAAGGCCGGAGTCGACGGCTTCCAGCTCCGCGCCGACGCCTACTTCGAGCTCCCCTTCCTCTTCGGCGAGGGCACCGACATGGTCGACGCCGCCTCGAAGAAGATCACCGTCAACTCGCCCGAGGCCGTCAAGGCCGTCGACGCGAGCAAGGCCCTCCTCGCCTCGCCGGGTGTCGCCAAGCTCGATGTGACCGCCGACTCCTACGCCCACATGATGGACGCCTTCAACACCGGCAAGGTCGCGATGATCGTCCAGGGCCCGTGGGAGCTGACGAACATCTACAAGGGCGCCGCGTTCAAGGACAAGGCCAACCTCGGCATCTCCGGCGTCCCGGCCGGCGCCACCGGCAAGGCCGGCGCCCCGACCGGCGGCCACAACCTCTCGGTCTACGCCGGCTCCGACAAGGCGCACCAGGCCGCGGCCCAGAAGTTCGTCGGCTTCATGACCTCGGGTGCGACCCAGGCCAAGATCGCGCTGAAGAACGGCACCCTGCCGACCCGCACCTCCGCCTACACCGCCGAGGTCAAGGCCACCCCGGGCATCGCCGAGTTCCAGGCGATCCTCGCCGGCTCCGCCCGGCCCCGTCCGGAACTGCCGGAGTACAGCTCGCTCTTCGCCGACCTGGGCACCAACCTCACCGCGATCCTGCAGGGCAAGGTGAGCACCCAGAAGGGCCTGGACACCACCGCCGAGTCCTACAAGAAGCTGCTCAAGGACTTCTCCTAACACTGCCGCCCGTGGTGGTACGGCCGGCAGACCCCGGCCGTACCACCACGGCGCACTCCGTACACCCTCCTGAGAATCTGTCGTAAAGGTGCCGAAGATGACCGTCGCCGTCGAGGGCGGAAGCGAGAAGACCCGGCGTGGCCCAGCTCCGCGCCGCGGGCCGATCAGCCGTATCAGGCAGTCGTACAACCGCAATTGGTACGCCTGGGCGATGGTGGCCCCGGTGGTCGCGGTCATCGGCGTGCTCGTGCTCTATCCGCTGATCCGCGGCATCTATCTGTCGCTGACCGACGCCAACAGCAACAACGTCGGCAAGACGATCGGCGTCAACAAGATCCCCGACAGCTTCTCCTGGGTGGGTTTCGACAACTACGCGGAGATCCTCTCCGGGGGCGACCACCAGTTCTGGCCCCACTTCACCTGGACCATCGTCTGGACCGTTGTCTGTGTGGCCCTGCACTACAGCATCGGCATGGGGCTCGCCCTGCTGCTCAACCGCAAGCTCCGCGGCCGCACCTTCTACCGAATGGTCCTGATCCTGCCGTGGGCCGTGCCGACCTTTGTCACCGTCTTCGCCTGGCGGCTGATCCTCGCCGACGACGGTGGCATCCTCAATATGGCGCTGGAGTCGCTGCATCTGCCCGCCCAGCCCTGGCTCAGTGACCCCTTCTGGCAGCGGACCGCCGCCGTCATGGTCAACACCTGGGTCGGCGTCCCCTTCATGATGGTCTCGCTCCTCGGCGGTCTTCAGTCGATCCCGCCGGAGCTCTACGAGGCCGCCGAGGTCGACGGCGCGACGCCCTGGCAGCGCTTCCGTCATGTGACCGTTCCCGGCCTGCGTTCCGTCAGCAGCACGGTCGTGCTGCTCGGGATCATCTGGACCTTCAACCAGTTCGTCGTGATCTTCCTGCTGTTCGGCGCAACCGGAGCGCCCGAGGCACAGATCCTCGTCACCTGGGCCTACCGCCTCGGCTTCGGCCAGGACCCGCGCGACTACGCCGGCTCCGCCGCGTACGGCGTCATCATCCTGTCGATGCTCATCGTCTTTGCCTCCTTCTACCGGCGCTGGCTGGCCCGCAACGAGAAGGCCGCCTGACGGCCGCCCAGGCCGTCGAGCAACAACACCAGCCATGACGAAAGAGAGGGGAGCGACCCCCATGAGCACCACCGCAGATGCCCCGGTCGCGGCCGCCGAACGGGCAGCCGCCGTCCCGCCCCGCAAGCCCGCCGCGGGCAAGCGGCAGCTGAAGCGCGGCGAGCGGCCCCGTTCCGCATCCGTGCTCATCCACACCGTGCTGATCGCCGCCGCATTCATAGCGGCCTTCCCGATCTGCTGGATCGCCTGGATCTCGCTCGGCCCGGACAAGACCGACTACCTGCACCCGGGCGACATCGCCGACAAGATCAGCTTCGAGAACTACACGACGGTCCTCGGCGACACCGAGTTCCTCCAGTGGTTCGCCAACTCGCTGATCGTCGCGCTCGGTACGTGCCTGCTCGGCGTCTTCATCGCCGCCAGTTCGGGCTACGCGGTCTCCCGCATGCGCTTTCCCGGACACCGCCAGCTGATGTGGACCTTCCTGGTCACGCAGATGTTCCCGGTCGCCATCCTCATGGTGCCGCTCTACAACATCCTGGCCAACATGGGTCTGCTGGACACCTACCTGGCGCTGATCCTGGTCTACTGCACCACGGCGATCCCGTACTGCGCCTGGCTGCTCAAGGGGTACTTCGACACGATCCCCAGGGAGATCGACGAAGCCGGCCGGGTCGACGGCCTCTCGCCCTTCGGCACCTTCTACCGGCTGATCCTGCCGCTCGCCCGGCCGGGCCTGGCGGTCGCCGCGTTCTACACCTTCCTCACCGCCTGGGCCGAGGTCGCCTACGCCTCGGTCTTCATGCTCAGCCAGGACAAGTACACCCTCGCCGTGGGCCTCACCAGCTTCATCAGCGAGCACGACACCCAGTGGGACCTGATGGCCGCCACCTCCGTGCTCATCGCCATCCCCGCGTCGCTGTTCTTCTATCTGGTCCAGCGCCACCTGGTCACCGGTCTCACCGCCGGCGCCGCCAAATCCTGACCCGTACGCCCCGGGGCACCCGGCCCGCATTCCGGCCGGGTGCGCCCTGCTGTCCGACGTTTCGCCCGAACCGCTGCACCGAGCCTCCGAGCCTCCAAGGGATCGAGAATGACCCAGTACCTGGCTGACGCCCATCACACCGCCGACCGGACCGCTTCGGCTGACTGGTGGAGAAGCGCCGTCATCTACCAGGTGTACCCCCGCAGCTTCGCCGACGGGAACGGCGACGGCATGGGCGACCTTCCGGGCATCCGCAGCCGGCTGCCGTACCTGAAGGACCTCGGTGTCGACGCCGTCTGGCTCAGCCCCTTCTACGCCTCCCCGCAGGCCGACGCCGGATACGACGTGGCCGACTACCGCGCCATCGACCCGATGTTCGGAACGCTGCTGGACGCCGACGCGCTGATCCGCGACGCCCACGACCTCGGCCTGCGCATCATCGTCGACCTGGTGCCCAACCACTCCTCCGACGCGCACGAATGGTTCAAGCGCGCACTGCGCGAGGGCCCGGGTTCACCGCTGCGCGAGCGCTACCACTTCCGGCCCGGCAAGGGCGCCGACGGTGAACTGCCGCCCAACGACTGGGAGTCCATCTTCGGCGGCTCCGCCTGGACCCGTACACAGAACCCGGACGGCACCCCCGGCGACTGGTACCTGCACCTCTTCGCCCCCGAGCAGCCCGACTTCAACTGGGAACACCCGGCCGTCGCGGACGAGTTCCGCTCCATCCTGCGCTTCTGGCTCGACATGGGCGTCGACGGTTTCCGCATCGACGTCGCCCACGGCCTGGTCAAGGCGGCCGGTCTGCCCGACATAGGCTCCGGCGACCAGCTCAAACTGCTGGGCAACGACGTCATGCCGTTCTTCGACCAGGACGGTGTCCATGAGATCTACCGCGCCTGGCGCACGATCCTCGACGAGTACCCCGGCGACCGTATCGCGGTGGCCGAGGCATGGACCCCGACCGTCGAGCGCACCGCCAACTACGTCCGCCCGGACGAGCTGCACCAGGCTTTCAACTTCCAGTACCTGGGCACCCATTGGGACGCGGCCGAACTGCGCGCGGTCATCGACCTGTCGCTGAACGCCATGCGGCCCGTCGGTGCCCCGGCCACGTGGGTGCTCTCCAACCACGACGTGACCCGGCACGCCACCCGCTTCGCGGGTCCGCCCGGGGGCACTCAGATCCGCGAGGCCGGTGACCGCGAACTCGGCCTGCGCCGGGCCCGCGCCGCCACCCTGCTGATGCTGGCGCTGCCCGGCTCCGCCTACCTCTACCAGGGCGAGGAGCTGGGCCTCCCCGACGTCACCGATCTGCCCGACGACGTACGCCAGGACCCGGCCTTCGGCCGCACCGAGGGCCAGGACGGCTTCCGTGACGGCTGCCGGGTGCCGATCCCCTGGACCGCCGACGGCTTTTCGTACGGCTTCGGCACCGGCGGCAGCTGGCTGCCCCAGCCGGAAAGCTGGGCCGCGCTCAGTGTCGAGGCGCAGACCGGCGTGGCGGGCTCGACCCTGGAGCTGTACCGCAGCGCGCTCGCGACGCGCCGGGAGCATCCCGCGCTCGGCGCGGGCGACGCGGTCGAGTGGCTCGAGGCGCCCGAGGGCGTGCTCGCCCTGCGGCGCCCGGGCGGCTTCGTCTGCACCGTGAACACCACGGGTGCGGCCGTACGGATCCCGGCACCCGGCCGCGTCCTGCTGGCCAGCACCGCCGTGGAGCCGGCGGGCGGCGAGGCCGAACTGCCCGCAGACAGCACTGTGTGGTGGACTCGGTGACCATTCCCCCCGCGCGGGGCGAGGCGTCGCGGAGCGGCGGGGTCCAGACCGGCGCGGCCCCGCGGCTCGCGGACATCGCGGCCCAGGCCTCGGTCAGCGAGGCGACGGCCAGCCGCGTCATGAACGGCAAGCCGGGCGTCGCGAGCGGTACCCGCCAGCGGGTGCTCGCGGCGCTCGACGTGCTCGGCTACGAGAGGCCCGTACGGCTGCGGCAGCGCAGCGCGGGCCTCGTCGGGCTGCTGACCCCCGCGCTCACCAACCCGATCTTCCCCGCCTTCGCCCAGGCCGTCGAACAGGTCCTGGCCGGGCACGGCTACACGCCGCTCCTGTGCACCCAGCTGCCGGGCGGCGCGACCGAGGACGAACTGGTCGAACAGCTCCAGGAGAGCGGTGTCAACGGCATCGTCTTCCTGTCCGGCGTGCACTCCGACACCGCGGCCGATCACTCGAGGTATGCCGAACTCGCCGACCGGGGCGTTCCGTTCGTCCTCATCAACGGCTACAGCGAGCACATCAACGCGCCCTGCGTCTCCTGCGACGACCGGGCGGCGATGCGGATGGCCGTACACCATCTGGCCGAGCTGGGACACGAGCGGATCGGTCTCGCGATCGGCCCCCTGCGCTATGTGCCGGCGGGCCGCAAGGCCGAGGGGTTCACGGACGCCCTCGTCGGCATCCACGGCTACACCGCCGCGGCGGCCGAACAGCTGGTACAGCGCTCCCTGTTCAGCGTCGAGGGCGGCCATGCGGCGGCCGGAGCGCTGCTGGACAAGGGATGCACCGCGATCGTCTGCGGCAGCGACATGATGGCCCTCGGCGTGACCCGGGCGGCCCGGGAGCGTGGCCTGGGCGTGCCGTACGACCTCTCGGTGGTCGGCTTCGACGACTCGCAGCTGGTGGCGTTCACCGATCCGCCGCTGACGACGGTTCGGCAGCCGGTGAAGGCGATGGCCGCGGCGGCGGTGGGTGCGCTGCTGGAGGAGATCCAGGGAAGTCCCGTGCAGAGTACGGAGTATGTCTTCCAGCCGGAGCTCGTGGTCCGCGGCTCGACGGCGCAGGCGAGGCGGTAGGCCGGGGCCGGGCGGAATCCATCGCCCGTCCTCCTCTCCTACGGCCTTGCGGCCGTGGCCCGCGGACCGCGCGCCGGTGGAGGAGGCGCAGCCTGCCCGCACGTGCGTTCGGTGCGGCTGAGGGCGACATCCCAGCGCTGTTTCTGCGCAGCTGTGATCAGCCTGCCGACGTCATTGGCGATACCGCACGCGCAAACGACGACGCACAGGAAGGGCTTTCTCTCGGGAGCGCTCGGCTCAGTCACGCGCAAACCCCCAGGGCAACAGCCGGTCGATGTTCGATCAGCTTCTCCCCAAGGGCCGCTGGCCCCAAGCTGCTCATCGCCCAGAGGCTGCTGGTCTGGCGGGCCCACCGCCACAGAGGGTCGCCCATGTCCACAGGGGTGTGGAAGGACAGCACCTGGATGCCATGGGCGTCCAACGCCTGGGTATCGAGGTAGCGCCAGCCGCCCGAGCCGCAGAGATAGTGAGTGCTCCTGGTGGCCGCAGCGAGGTCGGCGATGCGCCGAGTGCAGCTGCTCGGCTGGTGACGACCAGCCGTACTAGATCCACCACGGGTGGCACCCGTGCCGCCCGCTCGTTCCACCCCCTCAGTGCCGCCCCGGCCGTACCCTGGCCGGGGCGGCTTTCCCCGTACCCGAGCACCCTTGAGGAACCGCGCGTGTCCATGTCCCGCATCCCGTTCGAGCAGCTTCCCGCCGACGTCCGCCGAGCCGTCGCCGACAAGAGCGGCGCCGTTCACCAGGCGGTGACCCTGCAAGGCGGCATGAACTCCGGCATCGCCTCTGTCCTGGAGACGAACGGCGGCCGGGTCTTCGTGAAGGGCATCCCGGCCGACCATCCCCAGGTCGCTGCCCAGCGCCGCGAGGCTGCCGTCGCGCCGTACCTGCCGGCATCCTGTCCCCGCTTGTACTGGCACCTGGAGTTCGGTGGCTGGAGCTTGCTCGGCTACGAGGTGATCGACGGCCGCCACGCCGACTACACGCCAGGATCGCCCGACCTGCCGCTCGTGGAAACCGCGCTTGTCGAACTGCAGGGCGTTACAGCACCCGCCGGCATTGGGATCAAGGACGCCGTCGGCCGGTGGGCGGACTACGCACCGCCAGGTACGCTGCACTACTTCGAGGGCAACACTCTCCTGCACACCGACTTCGCCCCGGACAACGTCCTGATCACCGGTGTCGGCGCACGACTCATCGACTGGGCCTGGCCGACGCGAGGGGCGGCCTGGATCGACCCCGGCGCACTTATCCTCCAGCTCATGGACGCCGGGCATTCCGTGGAGGAGGCCCTCGCCTTCGCAAGTCGGTTCCCGTCCTGGGGGGACGCAAAGGCCGAGGCACTCGCGGCGTTCAGCTCGGCCACGGCGGCTCTGTGGCGGGAGATCGCTGAAGTGGACGGGACTCCATGGAAGTTGGGGATGGCGGAGCGGGCGGCGGAGTTCGCGCGCATCCGGGACTGGGCCCTGTAGACGCTAGGTACTGGTAACGGGGGACGCCTTCGGGCGGACTTGCCCGGCTCCCAGCCGTGCTCGCGTCGACGAGGGTGTCGGGGACGCTTGGGGCTGGCAACGCCGAATAGAATAGGACTACACGCTCGTGTGGAACTGAGGGCACATCCAGGGCACCTGAGCCCGGGAAACGGCGTTGAGCTGTGAGAACTACGGAGAAGAGTTTCCCCGGGTCAACACACATTCCACCGAGAAACCCCAGGTCAGCACCCCGCCGCTCCCAATCGCTGCACCGGTGGCTTCGCCTCCGGACCCCGGCGCCTGCTTCGCGGCGCGACCTGGGGCTTCGACCCCGGATCACCGCGTCTCAAGCGCCGGTCGGAATCCAGCCCGTCCGGCGTTTGAGGACATGCGGCCGAAGGCCGCATACGGGGTCTGGGGCGGAGCCCCAGTTACGGGAAAGGGCGGGGTGGGGAACAGGCCCGCCGCAGGTCCGCCGTCCGGGTCGGCGTCCCCCGCCGCCAGGGACCGCCGGACCGGACCGGCCGGCCGGGCGCGTGGGGCCCGGGAATGCCGGGCCCCCGGCCGACCGGCCCGGAGTCATGGTTGAACGTAACACCACTGCAAGCCTTGCGAAAGGTCTTGCAACGAGGAAACGGCAAGATTTCCACGGTGCTACGGCCACGTGTCCAAAAGGGTTGACCCCGGCCCCCCATCCTCGTACGGTCGCGACCGCAATAACTTTCTGCGTTCTTGCAGCAAGAATCATCAGCACCACAAAGGCCTTACGGGCATGGCGCGTTGCCGGGCAAGGCTCACCGTCACCCGCATTCCCCCACGTATGCACAGTGCTGTGCAGGAGGACATATGGCCAGCAGACCTCTTGCTGCCGCGCTCGCCCTGGCGGCGGGCGCGGCAGTCGCAGTGATCGCGCCACCGGGAGCCGCCCAGGCGACACCGCCCGGCGACAAGGACGTGACCGCCGTCCTGTTCCAGTGGAACTTCGCCTCGGTCGCCAGGGCGTGCACCGACCAGCTCGGCCCCGCGGGCTATGGATTCGTCCAGGTCTCCCCGCCCCAGGAGCACATCCAGGGCCCGCAGTGGTGGACCTCGTACCAGCCCGTCAGCTACAAGATCGCCGGCCGTCTCGGTGACCGCGCGGCGTTCAGCAGCATGGTGAGCACCTGCCACGCGGCAGGCGTCAAGGTCGTCGTCGACAGCGTCATCAACCACATGGCATCCGCCTCCGGCACCGGCACGGGCGGTTCGAGCTACGAGAAGTACAGCTACCCCGGCATCTACTCCGGCGCGGACATGGACGACTGCCGGTCGACGATCACCAACTACCAGGACCGCGCAGACGTCCAGAACTGTGAACTCGTCCAGCTCGCCGACCTGGACACCGGTGAGGACTACGTCCGCGGACGCATCGCCGCCTACCTGAACGATCTCCTCACGCTCGGCGTCGACGGCTTCCGTATCGACGCGGCCAAGCACATGCCCGCCGCCGACCTCGCCGCCATCAAGTCCAGGCTCAGCAACCCCGGCGTGTACTGGAAGCAGGAGGCGATCTACGGCGCCGGTGAGGCCGTCTCGCCCAGCGAGTACCTGGGCAACGGCGACGTCCAGGAGTTCCGTTACGCCCGCGGCCTCAAGCAAGTCTTCAACAACGAGAACCTCGCCTACCTCAAGAACTACGGCGAGGGCTGGGGCTTCATGGAGTCCGGGAAGTCGGCGGTCTTCGTCGACAACCACGACACCGAGCGCGGCGGCGACACCCTCTCCTACAAGGACGGCGCCAACTACACGCTCGCCAATGTCTTCATGCTGGCCTGGCCGTACGGCTCCCCGGACATCCACTCCGGCTACGAGTGGTCGGACAAGGAGGCGGGGCCGCCGAACGGCGGGGCGGTGAAAGCCTGTTACAGCGACGGCTGGAAGTGCCAGCACGCCTGGCGGGAGATCTCCTCCATGGTCGCCTTCCGGAACACCGCGCGCGGTCAGGCCGTGTCGAACTGGTGGGACAACGGCGCGGACCAGATCGCCTTCGGGCGCGGCTCGAAGGCGTATGTCGCCATCAACCACGAGGGGTCGTCGCTGACCCGGACCTTCCAGACCTCACTGCCTGCCGGCGACTACTGCGACGTGCAGTCCGGCAGGGGCGTGACGGTGAACGGCTCCGGCCAGTTCACGGCGACGCTCGGCTCGGACACGGCGGTCGCGCTGCATGTCAACGCCCGTAACTGCGGGTCGAGTTCGGTTGCCGGTGCGTCCTTCAACGTCAACGCGACGACGGTGTCCGGACAGAACATCTACGTCACCGGCAACCAGCCGGCGCTCGGCAACTGGAACCCGGCGAGCGCGCTGAAGCTGGACCCGGCGGGCTATCCGGTCTGGAAGCTGGACGTCGCGCTGCCCGCGGGGACGGCGTTCGAATACAAGTACATCCGCAAGGACGCGGCGGGTGCGGTGACGTGGGAAACGGGCGCGAACCGTACGGCGACGGTGCCGTCGAGCGGCTCGGTGACCTTGTCGGACACGTTCCGCACGTAGCGCTGCGCGCCGCCTGATCCGGGGGCACTGCCCCCGGATCAGGCGCCCGCAACCCCGCCCACCAAAACCCCCCGCCCTCCCAAGGAGACCCAACCGGTGACCACCACCACCCGCCGCACCGCCCTCGGTGCCGCGGTCGCCATCCTCGCCGCGCTCATATCCGCCGGCCCCGCCGCCTCCGCCCCCAGACCTCCCGCCCCACCCTCCGACAGCGCGCTCGCCGCGCAGCCCGCGCGGCACGATCTGACCCGCGAGCAGTTCTACTTCGTCCTGCCCGACCGGTTCGCCAACGGCGACCCCTCCAACGACCGTGGGGGGCTGACCGGTTCGCGTCTGGAGACGGGATACGACCCCGCCGACAAGGGCTTCTACCAGGGCGGCGACCTCAAAGGGCTGACCGGGAAGCTCGACTACATCAAGGGCCTCGGCACCACCGCAATCTGGCTCGCGCCGATCTTCAAGAACCGGCCCGTCCAGGGCACCGGCAAGGACGCCTCGGCCGGGTACCACGGGTACTGGATCACCGACTTCACCCAGGTCGACCCCCACTTCGGCACCAACGCCGATCTCGAGAAGCTGATCGACAAGGCCCACGGCAAGGGCATGAAGGTCTTCTTCGACGTCATCACGAACCACACCGCCGACACTGTCGACTACGCGGAGAAGAAGTACGGCTACCGCCCCAAGGGCGCCTACCCGTATCTGGACAGCAGCGGCCGCCCCTTCGACGACCGGTCGGCACTCGGCAAGGTCGACGCAGACTCCTTCCCGTACACCCCCAAGGTCACCGGCCGGAAGGTCCCCGCCTGGCTCAACGACCCCACGATGTACCACAACCGCGGCGATTCGACCTTCGCGGGGGAGAGCTCCGAGTACGGCGACTTCTCCGGCCTCGACGACCTGTGGACCGAGCGTCCCGAGGTCGTGAAGGGCATGGAGCAGATCTACGAGAAGTGGGTCCGCGACTTCGACATCGACGGCTTCCGTATCGACACCGTCAAGCACGTCGACATGGACTTCTGGACCCAGTGGGCCACCGCCCTCGACGGGTATGCCGCCAGGCACGGCCGGGACGACTTCTTCATGTTCGGCGAGGTCTTCGCCGCGGACACGGCGATCACCTCGCCGTACGTCACCCGCGGACGGCTCGACGCCACCCTCGACTTCCCCTTCCAGGACGCGGCGCGCGCCTTCGCCTCGCAGGGCTCCTCCGCCGGGCGTCTCGGGAAGGTCTTCGCCGACGACTACCGCTACACCAGCGACAAGGCCAACGCCTATGAGCAGGTGACCTTCCTCGGCAACCACGACATGGGCCGGATCGGCACCTTCCTCAAGCAGGACAACCCCCGGGCCGACGACGCCGAACTGCTCAAGCGGGCGCGGCTCGCCAACGAGCTGATGTTCCTGACCCGCGGCAACCCGGTCGTCTACTACGGCGACGAGCAGGGCTTCACCGGCTCGGGCGGTGACAAGGACGCCCGCCAGAGCCTGTTCGCCTCCAAGACCCCCGACTATCTGGACGACGACCAGCTGGGCACGGACCGGACGCACGCCTCGGACGCGTATGACAGCGGGCACCCGCTCTACCGCTCGATCGCCGCGCTGTCGAAGCTCACCAAGGAGAATCCGGCGCTGCGCGACGGCGTCCAGAGCGAGCGGTACGCCAAGGACTCGGTGTACGCCTTCTCCCGTACGGATGCCAGGACGCGCACCGAGTACGTCGTCGCCGCCAACAACGGGACCACGCCCACGACCGTGACCGTCCCGGCGGACGCAACCGACTTTGTCACCCTGTACGGCGGTTCGGGCGCGGTCCACGCCACCGACGGGAAGATCACCCTCACCGTCCCCGCCCTGTCGTCGCTGGTGCTGAAGGCCGCACGGCCACTGGACCGGCCCGCCGCCAAGCCCGTTGTCACCCTCAAGGCTCCGCCCGCCGGAGCCAGTGGCACCGTCGAGATCAGCGCCCAAACCGGTGGCGGACAGCTCGACCGCGTCGTCTTCGCCGCGCAGATTGGCAACGGCGCCTGGCGCACTCTGGGCTCGGCCGACCACGCTCCGTACAAGGTCACCCAGCACATCGACGCCTCGGTGGCGGCCGGAACCCCCCTGCGCTACAAGGCGGTTGTGGTCGACAATGCGGGGCGCAAGGCCAGTGACCGGGCGGAGACGACCGCCGGGCAGGCCCCGCCGCCCGAGAAGCCGGTGGCCGTCGAGCGCGACTACGCGGTCGTGCACTACCAGCGCCCCGACGGCGACTACGACGGCTGGCAGCTCAGGGCCGGCGAGCAGCAGGCCGCGTTCACCGGGCGGGACGCGTACGGCGCGTTCGCCTGGTTCAAGCTCGCCGAAGGTGCCTCGGCGCTCCCGTACACCGTCGAGAAGAACGGCTCGGCCGACGGCCCGCAGCGGACGATCGACCTCGCCCGCACCGGCCAGGTGTGGATCGCCCAGGGCAAGGACGGCCAGTCGGCCACCGCGCCCGACGGCGCCTACCCGCCCCAGGACAAGAGCAAGGCCGTCCTGCACTACCACCGGGCGGACGGCGACTACGACGGCTGGGGTCTGCACACCTGGACGGGCGCGAAGGATCCGACCGACTGGTCCAGGCCGCTCCAGCCGGTGAAGAAGGACGCGTACGGAGTGACCTTCGAGGTACCGCTCGCCGCGGGCGCGACCTCGCTCAGCTATATCGTCCACAAGGGCGACCAGAAGGACCTGCCGAACGACCAGTCGCTGGACCTCGCCACGTATACGAACGAGGTCTGGCTGCTCGCCGGGCAGCCGAAGTACCTGCTGCCGCAGACGGGTGGCGCGCCCTCGCTCGACCTGGCGAAGGCCGAGGCCCAGTGGATCGACCGGGACACCGTCGTCTGGAAGGTGAAGGCCACCGACGCGACCAGCCAGCAGCTGGTGTACGCGGCGAACGGCGGGATCTCGGTCGTCGAGGGGGCTTTGAGCGACGAGGGCCGCTGGCTGCGGCTCAACCCCGCTGCCCTGACCGACGCACAGAAGGCCGCACACCCGCACCTCGCGGCCTATCCGGCCTTCAGCGTCGACCCGCGTGACCGCGAGCGGGTGCGCGATGCCCTGCGCGGTCAGCTGATCGCCACCCAGCGCGCCGCGAACGGCGCACTGCTCGCCGCGACCGGTGTTCAGATCCCGGGAGTTCTCGACGATCTGTACGACGCGACCGGGGCGAAACTCGGTCCTGTCTTCGACCGCGGCCGTCCCACCCTCTCCCTGTGGGCCCCCACCGCTCGGTCCGTCTCCCTCGAACTCGACGGCACGACGGTCGCGATGCGGCGCAGCGGCACGAGCGGCGTCTGGTCGGTCACCGGGCCGAAGAGCTGGGCGGGCAAGCCGTACCGCTACGTCGTCAAGGTCTGGGCGCCCAGCGTCCAGAAGGTCGTCACCAACAAGGTCACCGACCCGTACTCCACCGCCCTGACCACCGACTCGGCCCGCAGCCTGGTCGTCGATCTCGCCGATCCGCGGCTCGCCCCCAAGGGCTGGGCGACGCTGAAGAAGCCCGCGGCCGTGCCCCTGCGTGATGCGCAGATCCAGGAGCTGCACATCCGCGACTTCTCGGTCGCGGACCGCACCTCCAGGCACCCGGGCCAGTACCTCGCCTTCACCGACCGTGCTTCGGCCGGGATGAAGCATCTGCGTGCGCTCGCCGCGTCCGGGACGTCCTACGTCCACCTCCTGCCCGCCTTCGACATCGGGACCATCCCCGAGAGGAAGTCCGACCAGACGGTCCCCGCCTGCGACCTGAAGGTGTACGCACCCGACTCCGACGAGCAGCAGGCGTGCATCGCCAAGGCCGCCGCGAAGGACGCGTACAACTGGGGCTACGACCCGCTGCACTACACGGTCCCCGAAGGCTCCTACGCCTCCGACCCCGAAGGAACGCGGCGCACGGTCGAGTTCCGGCAGATGGTCGCGTCCCTCAACGAGGGCGGCCTGCGCACGGTCATGGACGTCGTCTACAACCACACGGTGGCGAGCGGCCAGGCCGACAAGTCCGTACTCGACAAGATCGTGCCCGGCTACTACCAGCGCCTCCTCGCCGACGGCACCGTCGCCACCTCCACCTGCTGCGCCAACACCGCGCCCGAGAACGCCATGATGGGCAAGCTCGTCGTCGACTCGGTCGTCACCTGGGCCAAGGAGTACAAGGTCGACGGCTTCCGCTTCGACCTGATGGGGCACCACCCGAAGGCCAACATCCTCGCGGTCCGCAAGGCGCTCGACGCGCTGACCGTCGAGCGCGACGGCGTCGACGGCAAGAAGATCATCCTCTACGGGGAGGGCTGGAACTTCGGGGAGATCGCGGACGACGCCCGCTTCGTCCAGGCGACCCAGAAGAACATGGCCGGGACAGGGATCGCGACCTTCTCCGACCGGGCCCGTGACGCCGTACGCGGCGGCGGCCCCTTCGACGAGGACCCGGGGATCCAGGGCTTCGCCTCCGGCCTCTTCACCGACCCCAACTCATCGGCCGCGAACGGCACTCCCGCCGAGCAGAAGGCCCGCCTGCTGCACTACCAGGACCTGATCAAGGTCGGCCTCACGGGCAATCTCGCCGGGTACACCTTCACCGACAGCTCGGGCCGCACCGTCAAGGGCTCCGAGGTCGACTACAACGGCGCCCCCGCCGGATACGCTGCCGCCCCCGGCGACGCCCTCGCCTACGCGGACGCCCACGACAACGAATCCCTCTACGACGCGCTGGCTTTCAAGCTCCCGAGGGCCACGTCACCGGCCGACCGGGCACGGATGCAGGTCCTCGCCATGGCGACCGCGGCGCTCTCGCAGGGGCCCGCGCTCTCCCAGGCCGGTACGGACCTGCTGCGCTCCAAGTCGCTGGACCGCAATGCGTACGACAGCGGCGACTGGTTCAACGCGATCCACTGGGACTGCCGGGACGGCAACGGCTTCGGGCGCGGACTGCCTCCGCAGGCCGACAACAAGTCCAAGTGGCCCTTCGCCAAGCCGCTGCTGACGGCTCCCTCCCTCGCGGAGGGCTGCGAGGGGATCGACGGCGCATCGGCGGCCTACCGGGACCTGCTCAGTATCCGCGCCACCGAGAAGGCCTTCAGCCTGGCGTCCGCGGACGATGTGCAGTCAACCGTCTCCTTCCCGCTCTCGGGCAAGGAGGAGTCCCCCGGTGTGATCACCATGGCCCTCGGTGACCTGGTGGTTGTCTTCAATGCCACCCCGGACACGCAGACCCAGCGCGCCGAAGCCTTCGCGGGCCGTTCGTACGCACTGCACCCCGTCCAGGCGACAGGGGCGGACCTTACCGTCAAGAAGGCTTCGTTCGAAGGGAGTTCGGGAACCTTCGCCGTTCCGGGGCGTAGTGTCGCCGTCTTCGAACGCAGTTAGGGTCCGCGGCGTTACGGTGACCGGATGGACGGCACCACCGTGATGGTGGTGGACGACACCGATGCCAACCGTTACGCGATGGGCGCGGTCCTGCGCAGGGCGGGGCATCTGGTGATCCCCGCCGCCAGCGCCGGCGACGCACTGGTCGAGCTCGACACGAGGCTCAAGACCGGTGCGTTGCCGGATGCCGCGCTGGTGGATGTCGGACTGCCCGACATGAGCGGCTTCGAACTGTGCCGCCGCATCAAACGGCTCCCCGTCGTCGCGACGATGCCGGTGGTGCACTTCTCCGCCAGCGCGGTCACCCCGCAGGACCGCACCCGCGGCCTGGACGCCGGGGCCGACGCGTATCTGACGGTCCCCGTCGAGCCGGAGGAGATCCAGGCCGTCATACGCGCCGCCCTGCGCGGGGCCCGCTCCCGCCACGACGCCGAGGCCCAGGCCGAGCGGATGGCGCAGCTGGCCGCCGCGACGATGGAGGTGCACACCGCACGCAGCCCGCAGGAGCTGGCCGACGTGGCCACCGCCGGGACCGAGCGGCTCGTCGGCGGTCCGGCCCTCGCCCTCGTCCTCAGCCCGAGCGGTGAACTGTATGTGGGGCACGCAGGCGCCCGCGGCCCCTGCCCCGACGAGAGCACGCGGACGGCCGTGGCCCGACTGCTCCAGCGCGCCATGTCCGGACGAACAGGCGTACAGAGCCTGGTCGCGCCCGAGCCGCTGTGGCCGGCCGGTTTCTTCCGGCGCGGCCTCGCCACCGACGCACGGCTGCTGCTCGCCCGCAGCAGCGAGGACCAGCCACCGGTCTGCCTCGCCACCCCCGGTTACCGCAGGACCGATCCGGAGGCCGCGATGCTGCTCACCCAGCTGGCCCGTGCCACGGCCCTGGCCGCCGAATCGCTGCGGGCGTCCGCGGAGGAACGGCATCTCGCCCTCACCCTCCAGCACAGCTTCCTGCCACAGCGACTGCCCGAGATTCCCGGCGCCGAGATCGCCGTACGATACGTCCCCGCCTCCACCCAGGCCGAGATCGGCGGCGACTTCTATGTGACCCTGCCGACGCCCCACGGCGTCCTCGTCGGCGTCGGCGACGTCGTCGGCCACTCCCTGGACGCGGCGACGGTGATGGTCGAACTGCGGCACGCCCTGCGCGCATACGCCACCGACGAGAGCGACCCGGCCGTACTCCTGCACCGCCTGGACCGGATGCTCCAGCGCTACCACCCGGAGTCCACGGCCACGGTCTGCCTCGCCCTCATCGACCCCCGCGGCGGCCGCCTCACGATCGCGAACGCGGGCCATGTCCGACCGCTGATCGTCTCCGCCGAAGCCACGGCGTCCTATGTCCAGACCTCGGGCCCGCTGCTCGGCCTCGGCCTGGACCGTCCCCGGCCGACCGACGCCCGACTGGTCCGGGGAGACAGGCTGTTGCTGGTCACGGACGGCCTGATCGAGACCCGCGGCACGGACCTCACGGTCTCGCTCGAACACCTCCGCCATGCCGCGGCCCACGCGCCACCGGGCGTCTCCCCGCTCTGCGACACCCTGCTGGACTGCTTCGGCACCGGCGAGGACGACGTCGCTCTGCTGGCGCTACAGCTGACGGATTTCGATCGGATCGGCCCCCGAGCCGACAAGTGATTTTCGTTCCCGCATGATTGACGGGGTCAAGGAGACCCGCGAAAGGGCGGGTCCCACAACCACCCGGTCCCACCGATCACCCGTGCTGGAGCGCCCGATGCCGCAGATCACCGTCGACTACTCCGACAACCTCGGCTCCGCCTTCGACCGCCGCGGCTTCGCGCTGGCCCTGCACCCGCTGATCGTCGAGACGATCGACACCCAGCTCTCCTCCTGCAAGACCCGGTTCCGCCGTGTCGACGAGACGGTCGTTGCCGGGGGCACCCCCACGGACGCCCTCGTCCACATCGGGATCGCCGTGCTGCCGGGCCGCAGCGCCGAGCTCAAGGCCCGGTTGTCCGAGGCCGTCCTGGAACTCCTCGCCGCTCATCTGGAGCCCGCGGAGGGCATCGCCCCCGTCGTCTCCGCCGAGGTGCGCGACCTGGAGCTGTCCTACCGAAAGCGCTGAGCGGGCACCCGGTCCAGTGAGGACGCCAGCGACGCGAGCCGGCCGACCAGATCGCCGAAGGGCCCATCGGCCGGCTCGTCGGCCAGGATGCGTAGCAGGATGACCGCCATCTCCTCGTCGTAGGCCGCACTCACCGCGCACAGCGCCGCGAAGTCGTGCACCAGCTGCAACTCCAGCTCGGCGCGTGGGATCTTCCGCCCGTCCAGCCAGATCAGCGCCGTCGACTCGGCCAGCGACACCCAGGACCGTACGACCAACTGAAGGCGTGCGGGCGGCTCGTTGATCCCCAGATGCGCCAGGATCTGCTCGTACGCCGCCTGCCTGACCTCGTCGATCATCGCGTTCGTCGTGGTGGAGCCGACGGCCGGCCCGCCCCGCATCAGCGCGGAGAACCCGGTCCCGTGCTCGTCCACGAAGTCGAAGAAGCGGCCCATGACCCGCAACAGCCGGGCCGCCAGCGGCCCCTCCCGCGGCTCGTGGAAGCGCGCGGACAGCTCGTCCGCGGCGCGCCGCAGCGCGGCCTCGTACAGGCTGTGCTTACCGGGGAAGTAGTGGTAGACGAGAGGCCGCGAAATACCGGCGGCCGCGGCTATCTCGTCTATCGACACATCGTCGGGGGAGCGGTGGCTGAACAGCTCCAGAGCCACACCGATCAGCTGCTGTCTGCGCTCGTCGACGCCCATCCTGCGGCGAACCCCGGTCGTCATGCGGCACAGCCTACCCACCGGCCGCGGCGCGCCGGTCGGACAGGTCCAGGACCAGGGCGTGTTTTGGAAGTCTCGCCTGCCCCGCGACGCCTGGCACGCACTCCCCCGTAGCCCTTCGGGCACGGGAGGTGCCCCCACGCGGTGTTGTCGGAGTCGCCCAAGTACGTCCAGTACGAGGGCGATCCTCCGCCTTGCGATTGCACGCACCAGACGCCGCGGGGCCCGCCCTGCGGGCCGACGGCGCCACTTCCAAAACACGCCCTGGCCGCCCCGCGACCGGGACCGCACAGCGGTCAGTGCAGGGCACCGACGCGACTGCCGTCGCCGAGGCGGCCGTTGAGCTCCGCCCGCGACCCTTCCTTCGCCGGGACTGCCAGGACGTTTCCCCGCGCGCTGCCGTCGACCCCGCCCGACGTGGTCAGTGACTTGAACTGGCCGCTGCCCGCCGCGAGTACGTACCAGCGGCCTGCCCGGGACTTCCACAAGACGCCCGCAAGGACCTTCGGATCCCGTACGCCGCACGACGGCGAGTCCTCTGAACGCGCCGCGATCGCGCCGGGGGCGGTCGCCTGCGCGCCGGGTGCCTGGAACTGGGCCATCACCCGGCTGCCCGTGCCCCGCCAGGTCTCCGCCCGTGTGCACAGCCACTCCGCAGTGCCGTTCGACTCGGGCAGGGTCTGCTTCGCGTACGTCCACGAGTTGACGCTGCGTACACCGTGCGCCCGCACCACGGGCAGCAGACAGGCCGTACGAGCCCACGAGGCCAGGGCCGCTTGCCCGGTGACGTCCCGCGGCGCCGACGGCGGCCCCGAGGTGAGCCGGGCCGGGGTCAGTTCGCCGAGGTCTGCCAGCAACCGCTCGGCCGCGGCGTCCCGGAGCTGAAGCACGTCCCAGCTCTTGCAGTCCCGGGCCTGCGCGGGGCTCGGCAGCGGTGCGGTGACCCCGTCCCGGCCCCGGGCGAGCGGGCGCCCCGCGCCCGCCGGGGCGAGCAGGTCCCTCACGGACGTCTCGCGGACCCAGGGCGCCGTCAGATAGCGCACGTTGCCGTCGCTGCGGCCCGCCACCAGCGCCCCGGACGAGGCCAAGTCCGCGGCGTCCGTGCGCGCGAAGTCGAGGGCCACGCCCAGGGTCCCGTCCCTGGGCTCGGCGTAGCGGACCACCCGCAGCCCGTCGTGCAGCAGTACCACGTTCGCCTGGTCGACCACGCCCGCGTACAGCAGCTGCGGCGAACCCATCGGTGGTCCCGGCGGTGTGCCGGGGGTCGCGGAGACCTGGACCTCGCTGCCCGGCCGCGCCCACACGGCGAGCGCCCGGCGCAGCAGGGCGGTGTCACCGGTGAGGGCGCCACGGGCCGGCCAGACGGAGAAGTCCGTACGGGAGGACTGCTGCCATGCCGCGGGGGAGACCCGGATCAACGTGGCTGGATCCATGGCGGATTCTGCGGCGGGATTGCGGGCATAGGGCGGCGCGGCGAGGCCGTCGTTGCCCCAGCCGTCGCCCGGAAGCCCGAGCAGTGCACCGCACACCGCGAGGGCCGCGGCCGCCACCAGGGCCGCCTTGATGTGCTGGCGGCGGCGCATGAGATCGGTGGGGCGGGCCTGGAGCGAGCACGGATCGAACTCGGGGGATTCGAGCAGCGCGGCCGCACCCGCCCCCACCGCTGCCTCCATCCCGTCCGCCTCGGCCAGCGCGGCATGCGGATCCACCACCCCGGCGGCGGTGAGCACATGACATACGTCGGGGTCGGCCAGCCTCTCCAGGCCACGCAGGACATAAGCCGCCCGGGCGGCCCCGGAGAGCGCGGACAGGTGCTGGTCCAGGGCGAGTTCATCAGCTCCTCCGGAGCGGGGGAAGACCCGCAGCCCCCAGACGTGCGGCAGCAGCGGCGGGAGCTGGGCGCGTCGCGGCCGGGCGAGGCGCTTCAGCGGGAGCCCGGCGTCCAGGGCCTGGCGCAGCACCCGTCCCCGCACATAGACATAGCCGGGGTCGGCGTCGCCGGGCGCCCGGCGCGAGCCGGGCACGCAGTCCCCGGGGTCAAGGGCGCCGGCCGGTGTCGTGCGGCCGCGCGGCAGGGAGCGCTGCGCGAGAGCGTGCGCGGTGAGCACCCGGCGATTGCGCCCGAGGGTGGGGGGCAGTACGAGATACGCGATCCGTACGAGCCGGGTGTAGTGCTCGACGAGTGCCGCCTCGGCCTCCTCGACGGCGACCGGGCCGGGGTCGGGAGCGGGAGGGGCAGGGGCAGGGGCAGGGGCGGGGGTGGTGACGACTTCCTGTGGGCGCACGTTCAGCAGAACGAGCGAATGGTCCTATGGTCACCGGCCACAACCCGACCGGGCGTGCCTCTCAGGTCCTGTCCGGCCGATCTTGCCGGGCTCGCGTGCCCTGGCACGCCCGCTCGCTGCGTTGTCGTCAGTCCCCGACGCTCCGCGTCGTCTCTCCCCCTGCCTTCGGCGGGGGGACCCCCATCCTCCGCCTTGCGATCGCACGCACCAGACCCCGCTCACTGATCCGGCCTGATCGACCGGACAGGACCTAACCGGCCAGCCGTTCGTGGATGCGCTCGATCGCCTGGACCGGCACGCCGAGCCCTTCGACCACGTACTTCTCCATCGTGCCGTAGCGGGCATCGACCTCGTTCAGCGCGGCCGCCAGATACTCGGGCACGACGCCGATCACCGCGAGGGCGGTCTCGGGGTCGCCGCCCTGTGCGATGAAGCCTTCGATGAGCGGTGCGAAGGCCTGCCGTACCGCCGGATTGACGGAGAGGTACTCGGCCTCCACCGCTTCGGGCGGCGCACCGAGCAGGGTGAGGACGATCGTCGCGGCCCAGCCGGTGCGGTCCTTGCCCGCCGTGCAGTGGAAGAGCAGCGGGCCGGCATCGGGGTCCGCCACCTCGGTCAGGAAGGCGCGGTAGGCGGTGCGCGCCGAGTCGGAGGCGACAAAGCCGCGATAGGTGTCGGCGAACATCTGCTGGGCCCGGCCGCCTCCCAACTCCCTCTCGGTGAGCACCGGATCGGCCAGCACCTGCTTGAGCTTGGCGACGGCCGGCAGCAGCCCGGAGGCGACCCGGTCGGCGAGTACGTCGGCGAGGAGCAGCCGGCCGCCGGCCGGAATGCGGTCCGGGCGGGCAAGGCGTTCGGCTTCCGTGCGGAAGTCCACGATCGTGCGGATCCCGAGGGCGGCGACCACGGAATCGGCGGTGGGATCGAGCCGGTCGAGCTGCCCGGAGCGGAAGAGCAGACCGGAGCGCACGGCATGGCCCGCGGGCAGGGGTGTGCCTCCGAGGTCGCGGAGATTGGCGACGGTGGTGGCGGGGATCGCTGTCATGGCGGGCGGCTCCCTGGCTCAGAAAAGGGGCGATATCAATGTAAACAACCTATGTGACCGACCACCCGCTGAAGTGGACCGTGCCGCGCGCTCCTCCGCCGCCGTTGGCCGCGCTCATGAAAAGCCCCACGTCCTGGACGTCCGCGGCCCCCGGAACCAGGACCGTGGCGACCGTGCGCCAGGCGGTGCCGCCGTCCGTCGAGCAGGAGCCGGTGAAGGAGGTTCCGGCGTTGCGGGTCAGCCGGAGCAGCACCGGTGCCTTGACACCCAGGATGCGTTTGTACGTGTCGAGGGTCCCGTCGCCGTTCGTGTCGTACGACAGGACGACGCCCTGCCCGGGAGTGGCGGCCAGGTTCAGGAAACCGGCGCCGCCCGGCCGCGCGAGGCCGTTGCGGACGACGATGCCCGCCCGGGCCCAACCGCTCGTGCTGTCCTGGGAGTCCACCCGCAGCTCGACGCTCGCGCCCACCGTCAGGCCGCCCTCGGAAAAGGCGGTGCCGAAGTGGGCGGTGCCCTGCCACAGGTCGGTGCCCCCGCCGTTGATCGCGAGCCGGTCGCCTGCCTGCCCGAAGACGGCCGCGTTGCTGGTGTACGTGCGCCACCAGGTGTCCAGCGGCGATGCGAGGAACAGCGAGCCCCGCTGGGGGACGGCCACGCGCTCCTCACCGCGTGGCCCGTACTGCGTGCGCAGCGCGTACGGCATCGCGCGCAGCGGCTCGTCGAGGGAATCGGCCGGGGCCGTCACCCGCCAGGAGACCGTGCCGGTGCCTCCCGCCGGGACACTGTCCAGGAAGGTGTCGCCCAGTGGCTCGGCGTCCGGGCCGGTCAGCTCGATGTCGACGCGGCCGGTGGAGCGCAGCCCGTTGAGGTTGCGGAAGGCGGCCGTGACGGTGCCGGTGCTGCCGGGTGTGAAGGCGGGCGGGTTCACGGTGACGTCGACGTAGCCCTGGTAGGGGGCGGCGGCGAGGGTGTCGTACACCCTGCGGGCGGTGCGGTACGCGTCCCCCGTGGCGCGCACCGGATAGGCGCGCCGGTCCTTCGTCCAGGCCTCCTCGGCCGGATACCAGTCGAAGGGCGTGGGGGCGCGGCCCTCGGCCAGCGCGGTGGCCAGCTCCTCCAGAAAGGCCTCCCACTGAGGCAGGTGGACATCGTTGATCAGCCCGTGCCAGTCGCGGTTGGCGTAGTTGCTGAGCTGACCGGCCGCGGCCCGGTCCGCCCAGGTGGTGATCAGCGCCCGGGCCGTGCGCTCCAGCTCGACCGCCTCGTCCGCGCTGGTCGCCAGACGTTTGGCGTCCTCCAGCCAGGGGCCGAGCAGGAAGGAGCGGTGACAGCCCGCCATCGTGTCGCTCAGCCGCATGAGCTTCAGCCACAGTGCCGAGACGGCGCGGAAGGCGTCGACGTCCTTGTTCTGATAGGCGGCACGCAGAGGAAGCTGAAGGGTGCGGGAGCGGTTGGCGAGGGCCTGGCGGGCAAGGTCGGTCACATCGTGCCGGTAGGTGTCCGAGTCGCGCAGCGAGGGCCGTACGCCGAGCAGCGCCGCGAACGCCCGGTCGAAGCCAGCCGGATCGAAGGCGGTGCCGATCGCGGAGGTCATCCCGGGGCGGCGGCAGAACAGCGAGTCGTAGGGCCGGCCGTCGGTGCTGGTGAGCTTGTACGCCGTGGCGGCGAGCGCGGCGAAGGCGGTACGCGCAGAGGCGTCCTCGCGGCCGTAGCGGAATGCGGCGTACTCCTCGAACCACGCGTCCCGGTCGATCGTCTCCTCGCGCCAGGCGAGTTCGCTGAACAGCTCCAGCGCCGCGGGGTCGCGCTCGGCGGCCTCCGGCATGTACGCCGTTCCGGCCAGCGCGCTGCCCGGCTTGTCGCGCCAGGCTGTGAACTTCGCCGTCCACCGGTCGGTGTTCGCGCCGATGGTCGTACGCCCGCCGAAGTTCGGAATGGTGCCGAAGGCGTAAGGGGCCCCGCCCCACTCCCTCTCGCGGTCGGTGACCGTGTCCAGATCGGAGAGCCCGTCCACGATCAGCACCCGGTCCGTGTCGACGGCGTCGAGCAGTGCGGGCCGCGGATTGGACTGCCAGCCGAGGATCACCCAGGTGGCGCCGGGCCGGGCTCTCTGGAGGGAGGACTCGACGGCGCGGGCGGCATCGGCGACCGGGACGTCCCCCGGGGTGCCGCCCTCGTGCAGCAGGTCCATCTTGAAGTGACGGGTCTCGCCGAACAGTTCCCCCTGGAGCCGGTAGAAGGCCGCGGCGACGTCGGAGAATCTCTCGGTGCGCGGGTCCAGCCAGTCGGGGCGGCGCAGCCCGTTCCAGGTGCCCTGGGGGACGACCCGGGCACCGGGGTTGCGGGCGGCGAAGCCGTCCGGGACCGTGCCGAAGTATCCGGGCAGGACCGGGTGCATCCCGAGTTCCCTCATCCGGTCGGTGATCCGCCTGCCGAGGTCCGCGCGCCGGCCGATGAGCCCGGGGGAGAGCGGGCCGCCGTACCCGCTCATGTTCTGCAGCAGCCACCAGGGCTGGTGCGAGGGGGCGGGCAGCCAGGTGCGCGCCTCGGTGTCGGAGTAGCCGAAGTCCATCAGCAGCCGGTGGTAGACGGCCTCCTGGCCGGGGGTGACCAGGACTTCGTTGCAGCCGTGCAGGGCGAGGACGTCGAGCAGGCGCTCCCAGCGGGCCCAGTCGGCGTACGGGGCGGTGTAGCCGTCGTGCGTGTCGTTGTACGCGAACCGGTGCGGGACGGTGGCGGAGCGCTCCAGAGCCGTGCGCGGCGCGGGCAGCAGCACCGGCAGGTCGAGCCGGCTGCCCGACCAGGAGATGTGCGCCCGGCAGACGTACTTGAGGTACCAGTGCACCCCGGTGAGCAGTACGGCCGGGCTGGTGCCCTCGACTTCGACAAGGCCCCGGGAGCCGGTGACCCGGAAACGCTCGGGACCCTCCAGCGGCCGCAGCCGGAACTGGCCGGCGTGCCGGGGCAGCAGGCGCCCGAGAGCCTCCCGGGCAGGATCGGTGGCGAACGGTGCCACGGGTGCGGCGGCGGCCGGGGCGTGCCCGGCGAGTGACGCACCTAAGCCGATCGCTCCCGCGGTGCCCAGCACCGTACGTCTCGACAGCTCGGCCATCGGCGCTCCTCCATGTGGCTCACGTCACAACAGGTGCGTGCGTCGCGCAGGTTACCGGGCGTTCGGCGGCGCGTAAGGCCGCCGACAAGGCACGATGGCTGGATGCGGACGAGTACGAACACGGGCGCGAGGCGGACGGCCCGCGCAGCACTGGCAGTTCTGGCACTGAGCCTTGCCGCGGCCTGCGGATCGGGCGACGACGGCGACGGGCGTGGCGGGGATGGCGACAAGGCCCCCACGACGGCGACCGGCACCCTGGAGCAGCTGGCCCAGCAGGCGCAGTGCAAGCCGAACATCCAGACGGACGCGGCCGAGCTGCGGCAGGCCAACTGCACGACCGGCGACGGCAAGTATGTGCTGGCCACCTTCGCCACCGACCGGGGCCAGCGCGAATGGATCAACGAGGCCAACGACTACGGCGGCTCGTACCTGGTGGGACGCAGATGGGTCGCGGTCGGCGACGCCAAGGTGGTGACCGCGCTCCGCGGCCGGCTCGGCGGGACGGTGGAGACCGGCTCCGAGCACCACTCCGGGAGCACCGGTGACACTGTCGGGAGCGAGGGCGGCCACTCGGGACACGACGGGAGCTGACAGAAAACGACCGGATCGGCCCCCCTTCCAGGGGAGCCGATCCGGCCGTATCAGGTGATCGTGTCAGCGGTCACTGGCACTTCTGACCGTTGTTGATGCAGTTCACCACCTTGTTCATGAGGTTCTCGTCGAAGACGTTGATGAAGTCACCGTGGTCCGTGACCGGCTTGTGCAGCTGCTCGGGGAAGGAGTCGACCGCGAAACCGGGACCCGGCGGGACGTCGTAGACGATCCGCTGGACAAGCTGCGGAATCGCCTTGAAGCCATTGCCGCACTGGCCATTGGCGTCCGCGAAGGCCACGTGGGTGCGGTGATTGGCGCTGTCGGTGTTCTGACCGTCCCAGCAGCTCTGGAACTTGAAGGACCGCACCACCTGGCTGCCCTGGGGGCAGATCGGGTATTTGTCCTTCAGCTGACGGTCCTCGAAACCGGTGCAGCTCCACGACGCGTTCGCGTTGGCGTCGCCGTTGACGAATGCCTTGGCGTCACCGGTGATGATGCGCAGGAAGCGGGGCATCGCGGTCACCTTGCTGACCGGGTTGCCGACGAAATTCAGCGTGACCTCGGACGGAGTCTGGATCTCTCCGACGTTCTTGTCCTTGCCGCCGCCGTCCGCATTGGCGTCGTTCTCGTTCTGTCCGTTCTGCAGACGCAGCACGGGCCAGTAGTACGTGGACTTGTCGCCCTGGTTCTGGCAACTGGTGTCCCCGTTGGCGAGATCGTCGTCGCTGGCAAAAGCGTCGTTGGCCTGATTGCCGACGTAGTCGTGCATATGGTGCGCGCCATTGCTCACACCAGGGGCGACGATGACATTGTCCGGATTGAACTTGCCGTTCTCGTTCTTTCCGCACTGGGTGACGAACGAACCTCGGGAACCGCCGCGGCGCTGCCGCGGCTGCTGGACGTTGGGCTGGACGGACTGGATGTCTACGAAGTCGGATGCTTCGGGACCATTGCCGCCCTGTCCGTTGCCGTCGCCCTGATTGTCGCCCTGACCATTGTCATTGCCCTGGTCATTGCCCTGATTGTCGTCCTGGCCGCCATTTTGGTCACCATTCTGACCGCCGTCCTGGCCGTTGTCGTTCTGCCCGTTGTCGTTGTTCTGGTCGCCGTTCTGGTCGCCCTGGTCGCCGGCGTTGTCGTCGGCGCGCAGGCTGCACTGAGCGAGGGAGTCAAGTCCCTGGGGCGGCCGGCCGGACCGGCCGATCGCGATGGAAATACGCTCGATGCTCGCCGTCCGCTTGTCCTTCAGCGGATTCAGAATGGCGTTCTGAGCCAGCTGTGGATCCCGTTCGATCTCCTCCTTCTGGTCAGCGAACTGCTTGTACGCGTCGGTGATCTGGCTGTCCATCTTCGCCAGTTCCCCGTCGACCTCCGCGCGTGCCTGGTCGGGCACCTCGCGGATATCGTTCGCGACCTCGGGGCAGTCGATCGTGGAGATCTCAGCTCCGGCGTTCTTCGTCTGCGTCTGCTCGTTTCCCTGACCGGACCAGGACCAGCCTTCGCCCGCGGATGCATACACATTGACCGCGACCAGCCCACCCCCGCCCAGGATCAATGCGGCGGAGGCAACGATCGCCCGGTTCGCCAGCGTCGAGCGTTTTCTTGTGCGTCCCATGGAACTCCTCTGCTTCGTCGCCGGGTGTGGGTATAAGGGGGTCCCGGCTGAGGGAGAAGCGCGACGTTCCATACGGGTGGGGCTCATGGGGTGTTCAAGCAGAGCGGGTTTGAAGCAGCAATTCGTAGAATTCTCCAGAAGCAAACCCGGTGGATTGGGCCGAAGTCGGACGGCGGCCGGGATGGCAGGATGGGGCGCATGACCGAGATCCACACCCCCAGGCTCCTGCTGCGCCGCTGGCGCGAGGACGACCTGGCCCCCATGGCCGAAATCAACGCGGACCCGCAGGTCATGCAGTGGATCGGAGACGGCTCCGTACGCGATGCGGAGCGGACCGCCGAGGACATCGAGCGCTGGGAGGAGGAGTGGGACGAGGAGGGCTTCGGTCTCTTCGCCGTCGAACTGCTCGCCTCGGGGGAACTGGCGGGCTTCGTCGGCCTGTCCGTGCCCGCCTTCCTGCCCGAGGTGCTGCCCGCGGTGGAGATCGGCTGGCGGCTCGGCACCCCGTACTGGGGTCAGGGGTACGCCTCCGAAGCCGCCGCCGCCACACTGGAGTTCGCGCTCACGGACCGCGGCCTGGAGCGGGTGATCAGCATCGCTCGGCTGGGCAACGACGCGTCGGAGAACGTGATGCGCAAGCTCGGCATGCACCTGGACCGCGAGACGACGCACCCGGTGTCCGGCTTCCCGCTGCACGTCTACGCGATCGACCTCACCGAGTACGAGGCCTGACAGGCTGCCTACTGACGTCCCGGACGGCCAGGGCTGGGCCGCACATTCAGCCCAGCAGGCGAACCGTCAGCCGCCCAGAAGCTTTGCCTCCACGTCCCGCGACAGCCCCACCACCGGCCGGTCCGGCCGCTGCGGCGCCGTTCCCCCGATGGACTGGAGCCACGCCCACGTGTCCGCCACCGTCTCGCCGACGGGCCGGCACCGCAGCCCCGCTCCGACTGCCTTCGCGACCCCGACGTTGTGCACCGCGCCGTAGAGCTCGGGCTGCTCGGCCGAGGGGATCCAGATCGGCAGGTCCGTCCAGGGCTCGACGCCCGCCGCGAGGATCGCCTCCGCCGGCGTCCACCTGAACTCCGGCGCCGAACCCGTCGCCCGCCCGCACGCCTCCAGCAGTTCCCCGATCGTCGTATGCCCCTGCTCGCTCACCACGTTGTACGGACCGCTCAGCCCCCGCTCGGCCGCCTGGAGCATCCAGTCCGCCAGGTCGCGTACGTCGACGTACTGCAGCGGAGTGTCCCGCGGGCCCGGTGCGAGGACCGGGCCGCCGCGGGCGATCCGGTTCAGCCACCACGGCAGGCGGCCGATGTTCTCCCACGGGCCGATGATCAGGCCCGCGCGGACCAGCAGCGCGCGGTCCTCGCCGAAGGACTCGACCGCGGCCAGTTCACCGCCCCGCTTGGCCTCCGCGTACGGCACGTCGTCCGCGTCGGGAGAGCTCTCAACGACCTGGCTGGTCTCGTCGTAACCCGGGCCCGGCGGCCAGGCGTACACGGAAGAGCTCGACACATAGACATAGCGACCGGCGCGTCCCGCGAGCAGCCGGGCCGTGTCCCGCACGGCGGAAGGCGCCGCCGACCACGTGTCGACGACGACGTCCCACTCTCCCTCGGCGAGCGCCGCCAGGCCGTCCGGGGCCGTGCGGTCGCCGAGCAGCGTGGCCGAACCGGCGGGTGCTTCGTGCCGCCCGCGATGGAAGACGGTGACCTCCCAGCCGCGGGCCGACGCCGACTCGGCCACCGCACGGCCGACGAATTCCGTGCCCCCCAGAATCAGAAGTCTCATACCGGCGACTCTGCCTGGTGGTACGGCCCTTGGCACAGCGATTCCGCTGCCAGGGAAATGCGAGGGCGAGCGGCCACGAGGCCGGTGGCTATGGCGTGTACTTGTAGCCGACCCGCCGCACCGTCTGGATCGAAGGCGCCGCTCGGCGCCCAGCTTCCGGCGCAGCCGGGCCACATGGACGTCGACGGTCCGGCCGTCGCCCACGTGCCCGTAACCCCAGACTGTGGTCACCAACTGGTCGCGCGTGTGCACCCGGTGGGGGTGCGCGACAAGATGCGCCAGCAGTTCGAACTCGAGGTAGGTCAGATCCAGCGGCCGCCCGTCCACCAGGGCGGTACGCCGCTCCGAGTCGATCCGTACGGGACCGTCGCTCTGATCGCCCGGCTCCTGCTCCGGCTGCTGATCGGCCGGTACGAGGACGGACGTACGTCGTGCGCGCCGGCCGAAGACCGGGGTGAGCGGCTTTAGAGGGCCTGCGCGTTCACCGCGCGGCAACACACCCGGTCGAAGTCATGGTGCTGCCGGGAAGGCAAGAACGGCTCGAGGTCGGTGCGACCCGTCGCGATGTGCTGGTGGCTGGCCATGTGCCCATTGAAACAGATGACATGACGACCAGGCACTCCCCGTCCCGCAGCGTGCTACGGCTCGTGCTTCCCTCTCCCTGAGGCACGCCGAAGGGCGTCCACCGGCCGGACCGGTGGACGCCCTTGGAAACGGTATGACGCTGGGATCAGACCTGGCCGGCCTTCTCCAGTGCGGTGCAGCAGGTGTCGACGAGCAGCCGCGTGACGACGTAGGGGTCGACGTTGGCGTTCGGGCGGCGGTCCTCGATGTAGCCCTTGCCGTCCTGCTCGACCTGCCACGGGATACGGACCGAGGCGCCGCGGTCGGAGACGCCGTAGCTGTACTCGTTCCACGGGGCGGTCTCGTGCAGGCCGGTCAGCCGGTCGTCGATGCCCGCGCCGTAGTTCTTGACGTGGTCGAGCGGCTTGGAGCCCTCGCCAAGTGACTCGCAGGCGGTGATGATCGCGTCGTAGCCCTCGCGCATCGCCTTGGTCGAGAAGTTGGTGTGCGCGCCCGCACCGTTCCAGTCGCCCTTCACCGGCTTGGGGTCGAGCGTCGCGGAGACCTCGAAGTCCTCGGCGGTGCGGTAGAGCAGCCAGCGGGCCACCCACAGCTGGTCGGAGACCACCAGCGGAGACAGTGGGCCGACCTGGAACTCCCACTGGCCGGGCATGACCTCGGCGTTGATGCCGGAGATACCCAGGCCCGCCTTGAGGCAGTTCTCGAGGTGTGCCTCGACGACGTCACGGCCGAAGATCTCGTCCGAGCCGACACCGCAGTAGTAGCCGCCCTGCGCGGCCGGGAAGCCGCCCTCGGGGAAGCCGAGGGGACGGGCACCCTTGAAGAAGGTGTACTCCTGCTCGATGCCGAAGATCGGCTCCTGGGCGGCGAACCTGTCGGCGACCTCGGCGAGCGCGGCACGCGTGTTGGACTCGTGCGGGGTCATGTCCGTGTTGAGGACCTCGCACATCACGAGGACGTCGTCGCCGCCGCGGATCGGGTCCGGGCAGGAGAAGACCGGCTTGAGCACCCGGTCGGACGCGTGGCCCTCGGCCTGGTTGGTGCTGGATCCGTCGAAGCCCCAGATGGGCAGCTCGGCGCCGTCATCGAGTATCTTCGTCTTCGAGCGAAGCTTGGCGGTCGGCTCGGTGCCGTCGATCCAGATGTACTCAGCCTTGTACGTCACGGGGCCTCATCCTTTGCGGGTGCAGCGGTATGCCGCGCAGCTTCGCAATACGGGATTTCCCGTCCGTTGCCCATGTGTGAACCCCACGTTACGCCGGACCGGTGGCCCGGCCCGGCTTCGCGTGAGCCCCCCTTTGCACCGTCTGCCCGCTCGCCCGACGGGTCGGCTCAGTGGCTCAGCCGGCCGCCGCGCCGAAGACGCGATGCAGCTCCAGAATCCTGGCGCGGGTCTCTTCGCGGTCGCCCAGCAAGAATTTGTCGTTCCATTTCCACAGCAGCTCGCCGCTGATTTCGGCGATCATCTTGCGGAAGAACTGGCTCGTCGGCACCTGCGCCGCAGCGAAATGGTGCGCGCCCTCCTGGTCGATCAGCAGAAGGTATTCCTGACGTGCCTCGTTCACCTGCGGAAGCTCGGACAGGGATCCGATGTCCCGGCAGGCGAAGCTTTCCCGGAAGCGCGGTGCGACGGGTTGGTCCAGCGGTACGACATGGAGATGTGCGTGGTCGATTCCGCAGGCGGAACTCAGATTCGGATCGCACAATCCGTGCTCGAATGCTACGACTTCCGATGCGAATCCTTCGCGAATGACCGACGTGACATGCCTGCGCAGCATTTCAAGGCCGGCGAGCGCCGCCGGGGAGAGGTCCGCCATGGAGAGTGCGTGCTCGTCGGGGACGATGAGGACATGGCCGCGGGTCAGCGGGGCGACGTCCGCGACGACCACGAATCCGTCGGCCCGCGCCAGCACCTCGGACTGCAGTTCTTCGCGGCCGAACAGGCCCCGAAAGGGGGTGGTTTCGGCGTCGTTGAGCACATCGCACAGCAGACACTGCGGGGCGGCGTCCGGGTCCGGCGATCCGGTGATGCCCAAGGGCTGGATCGATTCCACCGCCTGGGGGTGGTGTCCGGTGCCTGGGGTGAACTTCACGGCGGTGTGCATCATGATCCCGTTTTCTTGGAGCAATGAATCGAGAGCCTCGTTCTGACCGTCGTGCTCGGCGAGTGCAACAATATGCCTGGCATTGATGCCTGCGGACCGGAGGGCGGTCATGCAATCGACCAGATGATGTCCACTCAAGGCCACATCGTGCAACAGGACGGCGCGATCGCCCTTCTCGTAAAAACCCTCGACGGGGTTGCCACGGTTCGGGCCATAGGGACTTACGTAGACGGCAGGGAAGGGTAGCAAGTCGGCCGCCGCGCTCAAAATACCGGTGGCCGCCACCTTCGAAACGGCGATCAGTGTCGGTCGCATTACCTTGCGGTTGACCAGTTCGGCCACATGGTAGGCCAGGTGGCCCGCAAGAACCCGCTGGTCGAGGGATTCCGGGGTGACGCGTGTCAGATCGAGATAGCCGGCGACCGGTGTTTTCACCGTATGTCCGACTCGCTCTTCCCGGCCGTACGAGAGGGCATAGCGGCGCAGGATGTCCAGCACCTGCGGCTCGGGCAGTTTGGGGAACGCGCGCGAGTCGAGCTGGTCACACAGCACCCGCGCCTTGAGCCGGACCCGGTCCCGTGGCTTGGCCTGTGGCGCGAGCCGGCTGAGAAGGCTCGCGATCCTCGCGCCGTTGCTGCTGACCGCGTCCAGGGTGCGCAGCCATGGCACGATCTTGGGCTCGATCTCCACCGACTCGTACACCGAGGGGTCCTGGTAGGCGGCGGGCGACCCGAGCCGCAGATTTACCACGCCGCCCAGATCCGACGGCAGATCGGGATCTCCCACCGTCACGATCGCCACCCGCGCCTGGCCCAGGCGCCCGGTGAACAAGCCGTACTCCAGCAGGACATTGCTCGCCGGGGCGTAACTGGTCGCCCCGCGCCGGGTTGTCCGGTCGTCGGGCGTGGCGATGATCAGCGCCCCGTCCGCCTCGTTGATCAGCCGTAACAGCGAGTCCAGCAGGGTCATTCCGGGCGGGAAACACTGCTGGCTCCACCACAGCAGCGGCTCCACGCCCTGCCGTGCCAGCACGGCCGCCACCGCCTGCGCGAACGGCCGGCCCTCCGTGGACGAAGCTATGAAGACGCGCGTCATGCGGGCTGCTCCTGCCGCTCACCTACCGCGGGCGCCGCCCGGCCGCGCCGCCCCCCCGTGGTGCACGGATTTTAGTCTCCGGCCATCAGCTTGCCCCCTTCCTTGAGCAGCGCCGCGTCGTACACGTCGTATACAAGGGTCCGGCCGGGCAGGGCTCCGGCGGAATCGAGGGAACGTACGGCATTCACGGGCACACTGGTCCGCATGACGAGGCCCGCGAAGCAGCTGCGTATCGGACTGATCGGCGCCGGCCCCTGGGCGGAGCGCACCCAGGCTCCCGCGCTCGCCGCGCACCGCGACGTCGACTTCACCGGGGTGTGGGCCAGACGGCCCGAGGCGGCAGCCGTCCTGGCAGGCGCGCACGGTACCGGCGCCTTCTCCGGCGACGACGGCGTGGACGACCTCTTCGCCGCCAGTGACGCGGTCTCCTTCGCGCTGCCGCCGGACATCCAGGCACCGCTCGCGGCCCGTGCCGCGGAGGCGGGCTGTCACCTTCTGCTGGACAAGCCGGTCGCCACGAGCGTGGCGGCGGCGAGAGAGGCGGCACAGGCGGCCGAGCGCGTCGGGGTCGCTTCAGTGGTCTTCTGCACCCTGCGCTTCGCCGCGGACACGGCGCCCTGGATCGCCGAACAGGCGGCGGCGGGCGGCTGGTTCACGGCTCACGCCCAGTGGCTCGGCTCGCTGTACGCGCCGGGCGGAGACAGCCCGTACGCCGCCTCGCCGTGGCGGCGTGAGAAGGGCGGACTGTGGGACGTCGGCCCGCATGTGCTCTCCGTAGTGATCCCGGCGCTCGGCGATGTGACGGAGGTGACCGCGGCGCGCGGGCCCAAGGACACCGTGCATCTGGTGCTGCGGCACACGTCTGGGGCGTCGAGCACGGCGACGCTCGGTCTGAGTGCGCCGGTGGCGGCGTCCGGCGTGCGCATCGAGCTCGTCGGCGACCGGGGGAGGGTCCAACTGCCGGTGTGGGGGGATGCTGTGCGCTCGTTCGGGGCGGCGGTGGACGCGCTGCTGGAGTCGGCTCGTACGGGACGGGCCCACGAGTGCGACATACGGTTCGGGCTGCGAGTGACGGAGATCCTGGCGGAGGCGGAGCTCCTGCTCGACCGGTGACCAGGGCGGTGCCGTACGGGGGGCACCGCCCTGGGTTCCGTGGGGCGTCGGGGTCAGCCGACGCGCTCGATCCTGGCCTTGCGGATCAGGAACTTGCCGGGCTCGCGGACCTGCTCGAAGGCCGCGTTGTTCAGCAGGGCGCAGCTGCCGGACGTCGAGGTGACCTTGACCGTGGTCGACTTGTTGTTGTCGAGGTTGGTCACCTTGAGGCTGGTGCCGATCGGGAACTGGCCACTGGAGGCGGCGGGTGCGCCGCCCTCGCCCGAGAGGGTCACGGTCGACCCGGCGCAGACGACTTCGCCGGACGCCTGGCCGCCGCCGTTCTGGTCACCGGCCTGGCTTCCGTTCTGGCCGCCGTTCTGGTCACCGGCCTGGTCGCCCGCCTGGTTCCCGCCCTGGTCTCCGCTCCCGACCTTCTCGATCCTTGCCTTGCGGATGAGGTTCTTGCCGGGCTCGCGGACCTGCTCGAAGGCCGCGTTGTTCAGCAGGGCGCAGCTGCCGGACGTCGAGGTGACCTTGACCGTGGTCGACTTGTTGTTGTCGAGGTTGGTCACCTTGAGGGTGGTGCCGATGGGGAACTGGTTGCTGGAGGCCGCGGGTGCGCCGGCCTCGCCGGACAGGGTGACGGTCGACCCGGCGCAGACGACTTCGCCGGACGCCTGGCCGCCGCCGTTCTGGTCACCGGCCTGGCTTCCGCCCTGGTCGCCGTTCTGGCCGGCGCCCTGGGCTTCCGCGGGCGGCTGAGCGGCCTCACCTCCGCCGCCTCCCACCTCGCACCCGGAAGCCGCCTGCTTCCGCTTGATCTCCTCGATGACCGCCTGCCGGTTGGCGATCCGGGCCTCGGACTGGGCGTCCGGATTGGCACGCTGGCCTGCGATGAAGCTCTCGTTGTTCTTCAGGGCCTGGGTCAGTCCGTCGCAGGCCACCGACGCGTTGCTGGTGCCGGTCATGGCCACTGCCGTACCGCCGACTACGGTGGCGGCGCCGACGAGCAGAGCGATCTTCTTCTTACCGCTGAGGGTCTTCTTGCGGGACACGTGGGACTCCTGTCGGGTCGGTTCCGTGTGTCCCTACGTACGAGTCGGCATCGCTGGTTTCTCAGCGTCCCGCCCACAACTTCCTTAACTTTCCTTAAGGTTGGCGCAGCTCAGAGGGGTCCGGTGCGACTGGCTGAGGCCGCAGCGCGGCGGCACAGCCTGTCCGGCGCCCCCGGGGGCAGGACGCTCCGAGCTAGTGCGAGGACCGGTCGAGCGCGTCCCGTACCGCCTCGTCCGTACGCCCCACGACCGCCGTCCCGTCGTCCGCCGTGATGATCGGCCGCTGAATCAGCTTCGGGTGCTGCGCGAGCGCGGCGACCCACCTGTCCCTCGAACCCTCGTCCCGCGGCCACTCCTTGAGCCCGAGCTCCTTCGCATCGGCCTCCTGCGTCCGTGTGATGTCCCACGGCTCAAGCCCGAGCCGTTCGAGCACGGCCCGGATCTCCTCCTCGCTCGGCACATCCTCCAGATAGCGCCGGACGGTGTACGAGGCGCCCTCGCCGTCGAGCAGATCGACGGCGCTGCGGCACTTGGAACAGGCGGGGTTGATCCAGATCTCCATGCCGCCACGGTACTGCTCACACGCCCCTCAAACACCCCCTGGCCAGGGCCGATTGTCAGTGGTGGCCAGTAGACTGAACAGTAGTTCGGGATGGTCCCGCCACCGCGCCAGGAGGTTGTCGATGGCTGTTGCCACACTCATGTCGAAGCCCGTGTCCGTGACTGCGTCTCTGTCCTCGTCGTCCTTGTCGTCGTCCATGTACAAGCCGCTGAAGAAGAAGCCGCTCCCGGCCGGACAGCCGCGCGAGTGGTACGTCTCCCACAACCGCCGACTCAAGGCCATGCGCCTTACGATCGCCCTGCTCGACTCGGGGATCTATCACCCGGCGACGGCCGACAACCACAAGATACGAGCGACGGCCGAGAGCATCGGGATCCACCCGCCGTCGGACACGACGTGCCGGATGGTGCGGGCGCTGATCCGTTACGGCCGCTGATCCGACGGGCCTGCTGTCCGCCGCTGTCGCCCGGGCCTTCTGGGTGACAGCGGTGGAACAGTGCTGGTTCGTCGGAAGGCTGATTCAACAAACCCCGGCGTCGCAGGGTCCGGTTGGCGCAGAACGGTGCATTCTGGTCTCACCGTCCGATTCGCCCACGGGGGAGCCATGTCGCATCCGCACCACGGCCTTCGTATCCGCGGTCTCCGCACCATCCGCAATACCGGCCGTATCCGCCGCAGATTTCTCGTCTTCGCGGCCGCCGGCGTACTGAGCGCCGGCTCCGCCCTCACCTTCGGCCCGCCCGCCGCGGCCGAACCGGCCACCTCGGTCGCGTATGCCCCCGGCGCGAGCGCGACCACCTACTCGGGACTCGCCTTCGACACCTGTACGGCGCCACCGCTGTCGGCGATCCAGGCGTGGGGCGCCTCCCCGTACCGCGCCGTCGGCGTGTACATCGGGGGCATCACCCGCACCTGCGCCCAGCCCCAACTGACCCCGTCGTGGGTCGCGTCCGTCTCCGCGCTGAAGTGGCGCCTGCTGCCCATTTACAAGGGCCTGCAACCGCCGTGCGGCGGCAGGCCCACGGACGCCAAGATCAGCCGGGCCGCCGCGACCGCCAAGGGCCAGGGCACGGCCGCGGCCGGCGACGCCGTCGCCAAGGGGAAGGCGCTCGGAATGCAGCCCGGCAGCGCGTTCTACAACGACATCGAGGCGTACTCGCAGACCGACGCGACCTGCCGGACCGGGGTGCTGGCGTACCTCTCGGGCTGGACGAAGGAACTGCACCGGCTCGGCTATGTCTCGGGCGTGTACATGAACCTCAACTTCGGGGCGAAGCAGCTCTCCGACGTGTACACCTCGACCTCGTACGCCCGCCCCGACGCGCTGTGGATCGCCCGCTTCGACTCCGTCGACTCACTCAAGGGCTGGACCGGCATCGCCGACTCCAAGTGGGCGGTGCACCAGCGGGCCAAGCAGTTCAAGGGCGACCACGACGAGACGTACGGTGGCGTCACACTCAACATCGACACCGACAGGCTCGACGCGCCGGTCGCCACCGTGGCGTACACCTACACGGCGACGAGCACCACCGCGCTCAACGCCCGCACCGGCCCCTCGACCAGCTACCCCGTCGCAAAGACATACGCGCCCCGGGCCGCCCTCAAGGTGGCGTGCCAGGCGCCGGGTTCCGCGGTCGGCACCACGGCCGTCTGGGACAAGCTCACGGACGGCACGTACGTCACCGACTACTACGTCAGCACCCCGTCCAGCACCACGTACAGTGCCCCGCTGCCGCGCTGCACGTACCCGTACCAGACCAGCGCGACGCTCGCCGAACACACCGGCGCAGGCACCTCGTCCTCCATACGCGGCACGTCCCCCAACGGGGCGCTGGCGTGGGTGGTCTGCCAGAAGTCGGGCTCGGCGGTCGGCACGACGAAGATATGGGACCGCCTTCTGAACGGCCGTTACGTCACGGACTACTACGTGGCGACCCCCAGCAACACGACGTACAGCAAACCGGCTCCCCGCTGCTGAAAGAGGGCGATCAGGCGGACGTCCCAGACGCCCACACCGGCACGACGGGGTCTCCCACCGCAAGCGTTCCCTGCTCCACGACCGCCGCCTTCATGCCGAAGCTGACCTTGTTCTCGTAGTCCGGCTCCCGCCGGTACGCCGCCAGCGTGCGGATCGGCTCCGGGCCCGCGCGCAGTCCCGTGCACTGGTCGACCAGTGGGACACTGCACCGCATCGCCCTGACCGCGTACGCGAGTCTGACGGTGCCGATCTCCAGACGGCGCATCTCGTCCTCGGCGTGCGGCTCGGCGCAGCCGTCGAGAACGATGTTCGCCCGGAAGCGGTCCATCGGCACCGGGGCCGCGCCCCGCGCCATGATCCGGGCGTTCAGGCCGTCGAGCGAGGCCTGGGACGCCACCAGCACCGCATGCGCGTCCGCGAAACCGACCTTGCCGGGCGTCTCGCCCCAGCCGTCCCGGTCGAAGTCCGAAGGCACCCGCACCAGCCTGGACTTCGCCCCCAGGACCTCGGAGAACCAGTAGGCAGCGGCATCTCCCTGATCCGCGCCCTCCCCGATGTCCCGCCCGAACATGCTCACCGGCCTCCGCTCCCCGTCCGGGTCGACGTCCAGCAGTACACTCTCGGCCCCGTCCGCGGACAGTCGCAGCGCGGCACCGCCGCCGATGATCTCCGGCCGGATCGCGGCCATGGCCGGCAGCGCCCGCTGACTGCGGAACGACCCGTCCGCGGCGTCGACGACCATGAACGTCCGGTCGTGCTCCAGCCCCATCACGCCGACCCGGGCGGACTCGACACCGGTCCCGGCGCAACCCTTGACCGGGTAGTACGTCAGCTTCTGTACAGAGATCCCCATGCGACCCGATCGTACGTGCGTGCAGCGGGGATCGGCCTTCATGGCTTCTCCTCGCCGGGCGACTGAGGCCGCAGCCGGTCGCCGAGGCGCGCCTTCACCCCGGGCCACTCGTCCGCGAGGATCGAGAAGTAGACGCTGTCCCGCCACGTCCCGTCCGGGCGCTGCTTGTGGCGGCGCAGGACGCCTTCCCGCTGCGCCCCGAGGCGGGCGATGGCGGCCTGGGACCGCTCGTTCATGTGGTCCGTCTTCAACTGGACGCGCCCCATGCCCAGTTCCTCGAAGGCGTGCGTCAGCAGGAGCAGCTTCGTCTCGGTGTTGACCGCCGTACGCCACGACGCGCGGCCGTACCAGGTCCAGCCGATCTCCAGGCGCTCGTTCTCCGTATCGACGTCCATGTACGTGGTCCAGCCGACCGCCCTGCCGGTCGCGCGCCGGATGACCGCGAACGGGACGTACGTGCCCTGTTCGGCGTCGTTCAGCAGCTCATGCAGCTTGTGGCCGAGTTCGTCCTCCGTGTGCGGAGTGGGTCCGCCCTGCCAGCGCCAGACCTCGTCGTCACCTCCGCCCGCGGCGAAGAGGTCCCTGAGGTGATCCGTCGTCAGCGGTTCGAGGCGTACGTGGTGGCCGGTCAGCGTCACGGGCTGCGGCGTCTTGGCAGGCATGACCCGAACCGTAGCCGGGTCTTGCACTAGTCGCAATTCAGTTTTGCACTAATACAAAACTGGGAGCCGTCAGGGCGACCGGCCCGCTAGGGTGCCCAATCTGTCGGACCGACCGGCCGACCGGCCGACTGACCGACTGACTGACCGACCGACTGACCGACCGACTGACTGACTGACCTACGAGGGGATCGCAGTGGCCCAGCCGAATGCCGAGGACCGCCCCCCGGCCCTTGCTCCCGCCCTCGATTCGATGACCGTCCTCGTCGCCGCCGTCATCGTCCACGACCGGGAGACCGACCGCGTCGTCCTCCTCCAGCGCGGCCCCCGTAACAAGTTCGCCCCGGGCCTGTGGGATCTCCCCGTCGGCAAGAGCGAGCCGGGCGAGCCCATCACCGAGACGGCTGTCCGCGAACTCCGTGAGGAGACCGGCCTCGTCGTCGAGGCCGAGGACCTGCGCCTCGCCCAGGTCGTCCACGGCGCCTGGGGGGTCGAGGCGCCCAACGGGTTCCTCACCGTCGTCTTCGCCGCTCACCGATGGGCCGGGAAACCCGAGAACCGCGAACCCGCCAAGCACGCCCAGGTCCGCTGGACCGACACCGCCGGCCTCCCGGACGAATTCGTACCCACGTCCGCCACGGCTCTGCGCCACTACCTGGTTGGTGGCCCGCAGATCTCACTGCGCGGCTGGGCATCCTGAGCCGATCCAAACGACCGTCGGCGCGTGTGACGTGTCACAGACATCCTCGCGGCACTGTGGGAACTTCAACTTCGTTACTTCTCAGTTGAGTTCGGGCGTTGAGAGGATCGAATGAGCACTCTGGAAGCTGTCACGCTCGACCAGGTGGTCGACACGGCCCGCTATCCCCTGTCGGAACTCGAAAGCGCCGAGGGGCAGGCCGTCGTCTCCCGTGCCCGGCGCGAACTGTCGACCCTCGGCTGCACCGTACTGCCGGACTTCATCCGCCCCTCACTCCGCGATGTCCTGCGGCAGGAGTGCTCCGCCATCGCCCCGCGCGCGCACTTCGACACCGAAACCGTCAACGTCTACAACATCCCCGTGGACTCTGCGCTGCCAGAGGACCACCCCGGCCGGCGGACCTTCCAGCGGGGCAACGCGTTCGTCGCGCGGGACCGTATCCCCGCGGGCTCCCTCATCAGCCGGCTCTACTCCCACGCCGCGTTCCAGAGCTTCGTCGCCCGCTGCTTCGAGCTGCCGCAGCTTCACGAGCTGGCCGACCCGCTCTCCGGGCTCGTTCTCAACGTCGTCGAGCCCGGCATGGAGCACCCCTGGCACTTCGACACCAACGAGTACACGGTCAGCATGCTCACCCAGGAAGCCAGGGCTGGCGGCGTCTTCGAGTACTGCCCGAACATCAGGTCGGCGCAGGACGAGAATTTCGACGACGTCCGCGACGTCCTGGACGGCCGGGGCGAGCGGCTGACCCGGAGCCTGTCCCTGCATCCCGGTGACCTTCAGCTGTTCAAGGGCCGCTACTCGCTGCACCGGGTCAGCCCCGTGCGGGGCGAGGTCGCGCGCCACTCCGCGATATTCGCCTACAGCGAGCGCCCCGGCGTCATCGGGAGCGTGCCACGGACCCGCCAGCTCTTCGGCCGCGTACTGCCGGAGCACATGGCGGCCGAGGGCCGCGCAGTCCGCGGCGACCAGCTCCTGGACTGACGGTCGTCGCAGGCCCTGTCCCCCCACTCTGCGATCCACGCGATCCATGGAGGAGTAAGCCCTGTGCGTTTCGACGCGACCGGAAAAGTCTCGCTCGACCACATCTACACCCAGCCCGATCCGCGCGCCTACTTCAGTGTGCTGCGCCCCCTCGGCTACTGCGTTCCCCAACTGGCCAAGCCCTACTTCGCGAAGCTCATCAAGGAGTACCGGGACTCCCAGCACGTCGCCGTTCCGAAAGTGCTGGACATCGGCTGTTCGTACGGAATCAACGCCGCCCTGCTGAAATACGACGCGACGATGGACGAGCTGTACGCGCGCTACGGCGACGAGGAGCGCGAAGGGGAGAGCCGTGATGCCCTGCTTGCCCGGGACCGGCAGCTGGCCCGGTCCCGACAGCCCGCGCAGCCCGTACGCTTCGCCGGCCTCGACACCTCCGGCAGCGCGCTTTCGTACGCGCTCGAGGCCGGGTTCCTCGACGACGCCGTGCACGCCGACCTGGAGGCGAACGAGCCCACACCGCGGCAGCGCGCCCAGTTCGCCGGGACGGACCTGGTGATCTCGACGGGCTGTCTCGGCTACGTCACCGAGCGGACGCTCAAGCGTGTCGTCGAGGCGCAGGGCACTCACCGGCCCTGGATGGCGCACTTCGTGCTGCGGATGTTCCCGTTCGACCCCGTGGAGCAGGCGCTCGCGGAACTCGGCTACCGGACCGTCCATGTCGAAGGCGTCTTCAAGCAGCGCAGATTCGCCTCTTCGGAGGAACAGACGCTCGTCCTGGACACGATGTTGTCCAACGGGGTGGATGCGCGTGGCCTGGAGGCGGAAGGCTGGCTGTACGCACAGCTCCACATTTCCCGGCCGCACCGCCCGTCCGGCCCCAACGATCCGAATTGAGAGCAGAGTTGAAGATCAGTCAGGATGTACCGAGCAATGCGACCTTCGCCCAGGAGGACAGCCTTCCCCGCGTGCCCCTGCCCGCGCTGGAGGCGAGCTGTGAGAGGTTCCTCGCCTGGTGCGCGCCGCTGCTGACCGCCGACGAGCTGGCGGCGACAGAGGCGGAGGTGGCAGCCTTCCTCCGGCCCGACGGCCCCGGCCGGGTGCTGCACGCGGCGCTCGAGGCGTACGACGCCACGGAGGGCGTGCACAGCTGGCTCGACACCTTCTGGCCGTACCGCTACCTGGGCCGCCGGGACCGGATCGCGCTCAACGCCAACTTCTTCTTCCTGTTCAAGGACACCGGCGAGGCGCAACTGGAACGGGCGGCCGGGCTGGTCGCCGGGGCCCTCAACTACAAGCGGCAGCTCGACCAGGGGCTCATCCCGCCGGTCCTGCAGCGAGGAGTGCCCCAGTCGATGGTGCAGAACAAGTTCCTGTTCTCCACCACCCGGATCCCCGGCGCCGAGCTGGACACCGTCCGCGCCCCCTACACCGAGGGGTGGCCGGGCCCGTCCGACGCACGGCACATCGTGGTGTTCTTCCGGGGCGGCATGTTCCGGATGGACGTGCTCGGCCCCGACGGTGTCCCGTACGGCCTGGACGACATCGAGGCGGGCCTGAGCGCCGTGATGAAGGCCGGTGCCGAGCCGGCGGACGTGTCGGTGGGCCACCTCACCACCATGGCCCGCGCCGACTGGGCGGCCGCCCGGCAGTCCCTGATCGCCTCCCACCCCCGCAACGCCGACGCACTCGACGACGTGGAGACCGCGCTGTTCTGCGTCTGCCTGGAGGACTTCGCACCCGCGGACACCCAGGAGGCCTGTGACGAGCTGCTGAACGGCGACCGCGGCAACCGCTGGTTCGACAAGGCCGTGTCCTTCGTCGTCTTCGCCGACGGCCGGGCGGGCATCAACGTCGAGCACTGCGAGCTGGACGGGACGACCATCCTCAGCTTCACCGACGCCCTGCTCAGCACCACGCCCGAGGAACACTCCCGGCAGTCCGGCGCCCGCTCCCAGGGGATGCCCGCGCTGGAACCGATGGCGTTCGAGCTGGACGCCGCCCTGCGGGACCAGGCGCGCTCGGCCGCCGAGGCGTTCGCCGCGTACGGACGGGCCACCGCGACGGCCACCGTGTCGTTCGACGACTTCGGCGCCACCACCGCCAAGGCGCTCGGAGTCTCGCCCGACGCGTTCGTCCAGGTCGCCTACCAGCTGGCCCACCAGCGAGCCAAGGGGCACCTGGGCGCCACGTACGAGTCCATCGCCACCCGTCAGTACCGGCACGGGCGCACCGAGGCGATGCGTGTCGTCACCCCGGAGATGGTCGCTTTCGCCGCGGCGATGGAGGACCCGTCGACGGACACGGCCACCCGCCGCGCCGCCTTCCGGGCCGCGGCCCAGGGCCATGTGACCCGCGCGAAGGAATGCCAGGCCGTGCAGGCGCCCGAACAGCACCTGTGGGAACTGGAACTGATCCAGCGCCGGCGCGGCACGGAGCTCGGCGTGGGCGAACAGCCCGCGCTGTACCGCACACCGGGCTGGCTGACGATGCGCGACGACTACCTGAGCACCAGCTCGGCGCCGTCCCACAACATCCAGTACTTCGGCTTCGGCTCGACCAGCCTGCAGTGCATCGGCGTCGCGTATGTGCTGCTGCCGGAGCGTTTCAACGTCTACCTGAGCACGCCGCAGGCGGTGGCGGACCAGATGCGGACGTTCGCGGACCGGCTGCGGGAGGCGGTGGCCGAGCTGCGGGAGCTGCTGGCGGACTGACCCTGCTGCGAAAGGGCCGCCGCCCCGGGGCGGCGGCCCGTCGAGGCGACTGACCGCCGGTCGGACAGGCAGGCGGCAGGCGGCATGTCAGCGTGCCGCTCCGGTCGCGAGCGTTCGGCCCATGGTTGGCTGTCGAGCGGGGCGGGCCAACACGGGAACTTGCGCCGACGCCAGGAGCTGACATGACGACGGAACTCGACCGGGACGACTTCGGTCGGATCACTCATGATCCCGCCACCGGACGACTCGAGCTCGAATGGTTCGAGTCGACCGCGAACATGACGGATCAGGACTTCCGCCGGAGCCTCGACCGGCTTGCCGAACTCGCGGAGGAGCATCGGCCACGTCACGTGGTGATCGACGTGACCCTCTTCGGCTTCGCGCCCGGACCCGACACGGCACACTGGCGCGAGGAGACGATCATCCCGCGCTACAACGATGCCGGGATCGAGAAGTTCGGCTTCGTCATGCCGCCCGGTTCTCCCCCGTCCGGCGAGCCCGTACCCGAGCCGGGAGCCGACTTCCCGACCGGCTGGTTCGCGAGCCGTGCGGCTTTGGAGGCATGGCTGAAGCAGCCCTGAGAGCGCTGTGCGGTCCGGACCGGCGGTGCGACCAGGGGCGCTCAACGCACCGGGAAGCCGCAGGAGTAGCCCTGCTCCTTGAGCCAGGGGAGGATCCGGCGCAGGGCCGCGACGGTCTGGGCCCGGTCACCGCCCGCGTCGTGGAAGAGGAGCGTCGGCCCGTTGGGCAGCTCCCGCTTGACGGTGGCGACGATGGCGTCCGTGCCCGGTCGTACGAAGTCCTTGGTGTCCACGTTCCAGCCCAGCGGGCGCATCCCCCGGGAAGCGGCGAGCTTGCGGCTGTGAGGGGTGAAGGCCCCGCCGGGCGCCCGGTAGTACATCGGCCGTACGCCTCCGGACGCCTCGGTGATCACGCGTTCGGCGTCGCGTATCTGCTGCGACTGATAGGCCTGGGACTTCTTGTCCATGGTGGTGTCGTGCGACTCCGAGTGGTTGCACAGCCGGTGCCCGGCCGCGACCACCTTCTTCACGAGGTCCGGGTGGGCCTGCGCCTGCGTCCCCACCATGCAGAACGTGGCCTTCACCCCGTACTCGCGCAGCACGTCCAGCACTTGAGGGGTCCACACAGGGTCGGGGCCGTCGTCGATGGTGATGTTGACGCCGCGCGTCCCCTTGTCCGAGGCGTGCGCGATGGTCTCGGCGACCCGCTTGACGTCACTGCCGGGCGTCGCCGACGGGGCCGCCTTCGGCGACGAGCCACCCACGGCACCGGCCTGCGCGGTCCACACCGAGGCACCGGTGGTGAGCACCATCACCCCGAGCGCCGCCCCGACCACCTTGCCGTACCAGCCCCGCCCGCCGCCGTGCCGTGCCATGTCCGCCCCCGCTTTCGCGCAGTCCCTCGCCGATTCCCGGTCACTTTGCGACCACCTGCCAGGACGAGGGGCGGCGGCCACGGGATGCGTCCGTCACCGATCCCGGACAATCTCGGGGGAGTTCGCGGACAACTCGACGGGGCAGCGGCCGGAACCGGCCCAGTTGGCCCGATCCCGGGGCGGAGGCCACGGTGCGGGCTGTCGTTCCTTTGGCCTCCCCGGACATCCCCGACGACGAGACGTCCCTGAGATCGTCAGCGGTGAAGTCGGTCGACTTCCAGCTCACCTCGGTGCCTGCCCTCTCCGCGAAGACCAGCACCGTGGCGACGACCCCCTTGTACAGGGGGCGTTGATACCGCCGGCCATCGTGGGGGTCATTCGATGGGTGCCCAGGAGCCCGCTGTGTCACAATTCACACGTTGTGGCGGGGGAGGGGATGCCATGCCTGGTACGCCTGCGGCGTTCATGAGCTATGTCCGTTTCAATGACGAGCACGACGACGGTCTGCTCACTCAGCTCCGGGAACGGCTGGGCACCGAGGTCCGGGCGCAGACCGGCGAGGAGTTCGCGATCTTCCAGGATCGCAATGACGTCGCCTGGGGGCAGAACTGGCAGCAGCGCATCGATGAGGCGCTGGACGCGGTGACCCTGTTGCTGGTCATCATCACGCCGAGTCTGTTCCGCAGCCCCGCCTGCCGGGCGGAGGTGGCACGGTTCCTGAAGCAGGAGGGTGAGCTGGGCCGCCAGGACCTGATCCTGCCCGTGTACTACATCAGTGCCCGCGAGCTGGATGATCCCCAACTGTGCGAAGCCGATGAGATGGCGCGGGTGCTGGCTTCTCGGCAGCACGCCGACTGGCGGGAGTTACGGTTCGAGCCGTTCACCTCACCGCTGGTGCGCAAGGCGATCGCGCAGTTGGCGTCGCGGATGCGGGACACGTTCTGGCATCCGCCCGCGCCCACCCGGGCGCGGCCCGTCAGGACTGCGGAGGCAGGCGGAGCAGCGGCCGGGTCCACGGAGCAGACGGGCGACACTGCCAGGGGCGTGGCCAAGTCCGAGCCGCCGACGCATGTGGTGGACCCCTTCCACCGGGGTGACTTCGCCACGGTCGGCGCGGCGATCAAGGCCGCGCAGCCGGGTGACCGGATCCTGGTGCGGCCTGGCCTGTACGAGGAGGGCCTGGTGGTCGACAAACCCCTGGAAATCCTCGGCGACGGGCCCCTCGCCGACATCCAGATCCGCGCCCACGACACCAACGCGCTGGTGTTCAGGGCCAGCATCGGCCGGGTCGCGAACCTCACCCTGCGCCAGACCGGCGATAAGCGGCACGGCGTGGACATCACCCAGGGGCGGCTGGAGCTTGAAGGCTGCGACATCAGCAGCCAGGGACTCACCGGCGTCACCATCCGCGACGGCGCCGACCCGCGGCTGCGCCGCAACCAGATCCACGACAGCAAGCAGAACGGCGTCTTCGTCCTTGACGGCGGCATGGGCACGCTGGAGGACAACGACATCACCGGCAACACCTACTCGGGTGTGGAGATCAAGACGGGCGGCAGCCCCACCTTGCGCCGCAACCAGATCCGCGACAACAAGGGTGGCGGCGTCTATGTCCACGACAGCGGCATGGGCACGCTGGAGGACAACGACATCACCGGTAATGCTTTGGCGGGTGTGACCATCCAGGCGGGCGGTAACCCCACCCTGCGCGCCAACCAGGTCCGCAACAACAAGCAGACCGGTGTCCATGTCCATGGCAGCGGCATGGGCACGCTGGAGGACAACGACATCACCGGTAATGCTTTGGCGGGTGTGACGATCCGGACGGGCGGCAGCCCCATCCTGCGCGGCAACCAGATTCACGACAATAAGCAGAGCGGTGTGTTCGTCCAGGACAGCGGCGTGGGGACGCTGGAGGACAACGACATCACCGGCAACACCTACTCGGGTGTGGAGATCAAGACGGGCGGCAGCCCCACCCTGCGACGCAACCAGATTCGGGACAACAAGCAGAGCGGCGTCTATGTCCATGACAGCGGTGTGGGCACGCTGGAGGACAACGACATCACCGGCAGCGCTTTGGCGGGTGTGACGATCAAGACGGGCGGCAGACCCACCCTGCGTCGCAACCAGATCCACCGCAACAAATATGCGGCGGTACGGATTTACGAGGGGGGTGGCGGCGTAATCGAGGACAACGACCTGACGGCCAACACCGGAGGCGCGTGGGACATCGCGAAGGAGGAGAACGTGGTCCGCGCCCGCAACAAGGAATGAATGATCGTGTCGACCGCTGCGGCTGAACGCCTCGAACGCATCACCACCAGAACGACAAACGGCCGTCGGCCGCGCCTTCCGCAGAGGGAAGAACACGGCCGACGGCCCACAGACGGCACAGGCGAGCGGAAACCCGCTCCGACCTGCGGCGTTTTTAGATGTCGAAGTAGAGCTCGAACTCGTGCGGGTGCGGGCGCAGCTGGATCGGGGCGATCTCGTGCGCCCGCTTGTAGTCGATCCACGTCTCGATCAGGTCGGAGGTGAAGACACCGCCCGCCTGCAGGTACTCGTTGTCCGCCTCCAGCGCCTCGAGCACCGCCGGGAGGGAGGTCGGGACCTGAGGGACGCTCGCGTGCTCGTCGGGGGCGAGCTCGTAGAGGTCCTTGTCGATCGGCTCCGCCGGCTCGATCTTGTTCTTGACGCCGTCGAGGCCCGCCAGCAGCAGCGCCGAGAACGCCAGGTACGGGTTCGAGGACGGGTCCGGGGCGCGGAACTCGACGCGCTTGGCCTTCGGGTTCGAGCCCGTGATCGGGATACGCATCGCAGCCGAGCGGTTGCGCTGCGAGTACACCAGGTTGACCGGGGCCTCGAAGCCGGGCACCAGGCGGTGGTAGGAGTTCACCGTCGGGTTGGTGAAGGCCAGCAGCGACGGGGCGTGCTTGAGGATGCCGCCGATGTAGTAGCGGGCGGTGTCCGACAGGCCCGCGTAGCCCTGCTCGTCGTAGAAGAGCGGGACGCCGCCCTGCCACAGCGACTGGTGGACGTGCATGCCCGAGCCATTGTCGCCGAAGATCGGCTTCGGCATGAAGGTCGCGGTCTTGCCGTTGCGCCAGGCGACGTTCTTCACGATGTACTTGAAGAGCATCAGGTCGTCGGCCGCGGCGAGCAGCGTGTTGAACTTGTAGTTGATCTCGGCCTGGCCGGCGGTGCCCACCTCGTGGTGCTGGCGCTCGACCTGAAGGCCGGACGCCTCCAGCTCCAGGGAGATCTCGGCGCGCAGGTCGGCGAAGTGGTCGACCGGCGGGGCCGGGAAGTAGCCGCCCTTGTAGCGGACCTTGTAGCCGCGGTTGTCCTCCAGCGCACCGGTGTTCCAGGCGCCCGCCTCGGAGTCGATGTGGTAGAAGCCCTCGTTCGCCGTGGTGGCGAAGCGCACGCTGTCGAAGACGTAGAACTCGGCCTCCGGGCCGAAGTACGCGGTGTCGGCGATGCCGGTGGAGGCGAGGTACGCCTCCGCCTTCTTCGCGATGTTGCGCGGGTCACGGCTGTACTGCTCGCCCGTGATCGGGTCATGGATGAAGAAGTTGATGTTGAGCGTCTTGTCCTTGCGGAACGGGTCGAGCCGCGCCGTCGACAGGTCCGCGCGCAGCGCCATGTCCGACTCGTGGATCGCCTGGAAGCCGCGGATCGACGAGCCGTCGAAGGCCAGCTCGTCGGACGGGTCGAACGCCGTCGCCGGGATCGTGAAGTGCTGCATCACGCCGGGAAGGTCGCAGAACCGGACGTCGACCATCTTGACGTCGTTGTCCGCGATGAACTTCTTGGCGTCATCGGCGTTCTGGAACATCCAACTCCTCCTACTCCCGACCCGGGGAGGGCGGGGTGGTAGCTCGTCGTGCGGCCAGTGCGGTGGCACACTCTGGACCCGACCTTAGGCAGGCCGGATTTCTCAAGCATGACCCATTTGTTTCGCCCAAGTTAACCGGGCCGGGGCGCCGAAGTCTCGTCGCGGGCTGTCGGACGCTCGTCGAGGACCCGGACCGAAGCGATCCAAACCGGGCGCAGTACCGTGGTCGGGTGGACAACAGGGAAGCAATCGGATCGTGGCTGTCCGGGCCGCGCGCGGCCGCCGAGGACATGGGCGCGGACTTCGGTCACCGGGGTGAGCGGCTCGGCCTGCCGGAGGCCGGACCGGGCTCCATCGCCCCTCTCGGGCGGCGTTTCGGCGCTGTCTTCGTCGACTGGGGGCTGTGCCTCCTGATCGCATACGGACTGTTCGCCGGTGGTGACCGGCAGGCCGCCGGGAACTGGGCGCTCGGCGTCTTTCTCGTACTGAGCGTGCTCACCGTCGGTACGGTCGGCTTCACCCCTGGCAAGCGGCTGTTCGGACTGCGCGTCGTCGCCGAGGACGGCGGGCGGCTCGGGACCGGCCGGGTCCTGGTGCGCAGCGTGCTCCTCTGCCTCGCGATCCCGGCCCTGATCTGGGACCGCGACGGGCGGGGGCTTCACGACCGGCTCGCCCGCGCCGCTCAGGTGCGGATCTAGAGCGGACTGCGGATCTGGAGCGGATACGCAAAGAACATGGCGGTGGCCCGGGACTCGGTCCCGGGCCACCGCCTTTGTCGTGAGGGTCAGCGCATCTTCCCGCCCCGCGGCATCCGCATGCCCTTCGGCATCGGTCCCTTGGGCAGCGGCATGTTGCTCATCAGGTCGCCCATCGCACGCAGACGGTCGTTCGCCGCCGTGACCTGCGGGCCGGTGAGCACGCGCGGCAGCTTCAGCATGGTGGTGCGCACCTTCTTCAGCGGCACCTGGCCCTCGCCGTCGCCCACGATGATGTCGTGCACCGGCACGTCCACCACGATGCGCGCCATCTTCTTCTTCTCGGCCGACAGCAGCGTCTTCAGCCGGTTCGGGTTGCCCTCGGCCACCAGCACGATGCCGGCCTTGCCGACGGCCCGGTGCACGACGTCCTGGCTGCGGTTCATCGCAACCGCGGGAGTCGTCGTCCAGCCGCGTCCCACGTTCTGCAGGACCGCGGCCGCCGCGCCCGGCTGGCCCTCCATCTGCCCGAACGCCGCCCGCTCGGCGCGGCGCCCGAAGACGATCGCCATCGCGAGGAACGCCAGCAGGAATCCGAGGATGCCCAGATATACGGGGTGGTCGATCAAGAAACCGATCGCGAGGAAGACACCGAAGGTGACGATTCCCACAGCCGCGACGACAAGACCGACCTTTGAGTCGGCCTTCCGGGTCATCTTGTACGTCAGGGCGATCTGCTTCAGTCGCCCGGGGTTCGCAGCGGCGTCAGCGCCGTCTGAGTTTGCCTTCCTCGCCATGACTGGAAGTTTACGTGGCCGAGGAAGTGCGCCCCGCCACGGCCTCCAGTACATCCTGCGCCTCGACCCGGTCCTTGGCCCTGCGCCGGTCTTCCAGGACGGCGGTCCAGGCGTTCCTGCGGGCGGTGCGCTGCCCGCTGCGCATGAGCAGCGACTCCATGGCGCGCAGAGCATCGGTGACGGACGGGATGGCGTTTGCGCGTACGGGACGAACCGGCGCGGCCTGCATGATGAGGGTCCCCCTCGGGGTGAGGATCGACGTGGAGCGGACGGTGCGGGGGGTGCATCGGGGAGGCGGTGCGTGCTGGGTGAATCGGGGGGTGTGTGCTGTGCGTAGAGCCAGCATCACTGATTGGTGTTACCAGGGCGTGACCCCGGGGTCAAACACCGATGAAACGTTTACGCTCGTGCCGCAAAAACTGACGCGGCCCGTACACCGCCCCGACCTGCGGGGGAGTACGGGCCGCGCCCAACTCGCCGTTACTCGGCGGTAGTTGCTTGTGCCTGAATTCACACAGTCTGTGATGCGGTCACTGCCTCGCCGCGCCGCTCCATCGCCTGCTGGTACAGCCGTCCCGCGCGGTACGAGGAACGGACCAGCGGGCCCGACATCACACCGGAGAAGCCGATCTCCTCGGCCTCCTCCATCAGCTCCACGAACTCGTGCGGCTTCACCCAGCGCTCGACCGGGTGGTGCCGCACGGAAGGACGCAGATACTGCGTGATCGTGATCAGCTCGCAGCCCGCGTCGTGCAGGTGCCGCAGTGCCTCGCTGACCTCCTCGCGCTCCTCGCCCATGCCCAGGATGAGGTTCGACTTGGTCACCAGGCCGGCCTCGCGGGCGCGCGTGATGACCTCGAGGGAGCGCTCGTAGCGGAAACCGGGGCGGATCCGCTTGAAGATCCGCGGCACGGTCTCGACATTGTGGGCGAGCACCTCGGGCCGCGAGGAGAAGACCTCGGCCAGCTGCTCGGGCACCGCGTTGAAGTCGGGGATGAGGAGCTCGACCTTGGTGCGGCCGGCCTCGCGCTCCGAGGTCATCGAGTGGATCTGGCGCACGGTCTCCGCGTACAGCCAGGCGCCGCCGTCCTCCAGGTCGTCGCGCGCGACGCCGGTGATGGTGGCGTAGTTCAGGTCCATCGTGACGACGGACTCGCCCACCCGGCGCGGCTCGTCACGGTCAAGCGCCTGCGGCTTGCCCGTGTCGATCTGGCAGAAGTCGCAGCGCCGGGTGCACTGGTCGCCGCCGATGAGGAAGGTCGCCTCGCGGTCCTCCCAGCATTCGTAGATGTTCGGACAGCCGGCTTCCTGGCACACGGTGTGCAGACCCTCGCTCTTCACGAGCTTCTGCATCTGCGTGTACTCGGGGCCCATTTTCGCCCGGGTCTTGATCCACTCGGGCTTGCGCTCGATGGGGGTCTGGCTGTTCCTGACCTCCAGGCGCAGCATCTTGCGTCCGTCGGGTGCGACTGCGGACACGACCGGCTCCCTACAGCTTCGATTCTTCGGCGAACACCAGGGTACGCCCGTTATTCGTACGGCCTTACGTCTGGCCAACCTGCGGCCGGACGGCCGCATTCCTCAGACGGTCGCCGTCTGAGGAATGCGCGGCTTCTCCGCCTCGCGCACGATCTCGCGCGGCTTGAGGTCCGCCTGCTCCAGCACCTCGCGCAGATGCCGCTCCAGTACGGGGAGCACCTCCGCGATGGTGATGTCGCGGCCCAGCTCGCCTGCCAGCGAGGCCACGCCCGCGTCCCGGATCCCGCACGGCACGATCCGGTCGAACCAGGTGTTGTCCGGGTTCACGTTGAGCGCGAAGCCGTGCATCGAGACGCCCTTGGCGATACGGATGCCGATGGCCGCGAGCTTGCGGTCCTCGCGGCGCTGGCCCGCGTTGGACGGCGCGTACTCCGGGCCGTTCAGCCGCGGGTCGAACTCGTCGTCCTGGAGCCGCGGGTCGAAGTCGAGCGCGAGTCCGCCGATCGCCGGGCGCTCCTCGACCGGGTCGCCTAGCATCCAGACGCCGCTGCGGCCCTCGACCCGGCTGGTCTCCACGCCGAACTCCGCACAGGTGCGGATCAGTGCGTCCTCCAGCCTGCGGACGTGCGCGACGACATCCACCGGACGCGGCAGTTTGAGGATCGGATAGCCCACCAGCTGGCCGGGGCCGTGCCAGGTGATCTTGCCGCCGCGGTCGACGTCGACGACGGGAGTGCCGTCGAGCGGTCGCTCACTGTCGTGCGTACGCCGCCCGGCCGTATACACCGGCGGGTGCTCGAGCAGCAGACAGGTGTCCTCGATCTCGTCGGCGAAGCGGGCGGCGTGGACCTCGCGCTGCTTCTGCCACGCCTCCTGGTACTCGACGGCTTCGTCGCCGAACCCCAGATGGACGAACCGCAGCTCACTCACGGCTGTGCCTCCCTAGAACCTTCAGCGTGCACTCATCACGCCCCAGCCACTGTACGGCGGCCCTCGGGAAAGCGGCCGGGCAGGGATGTTCGCCGGATGTCCGTCAGGGACGACCTCAATCCTCACACGATCGGATGAATGTGAAGCGAAGGTGGCGGTACAGGCGGGAAGGGCCGCTAAATTCGCGCCGTTCCATGAGGGCTGCTCTCGGCCCGGAAGGCAGGAGACCGCACAGCTGATGACGGAACGACCCCCGCAGCGCATCCCCAACCGACAGCTCGCCGCGCTGATCGCAGAAGCCGGATTCTCCAACGCAGGACTCGCCCGCCGGGTGGACCAGCTCGGCCTCGAGCACGGCCTCGATCTGCGCTACGACAAGACGTCCGTGACCCGCTGGCTGCGCGGACAGCAGCCGCGCGGTACGACGCCCGCGCTGATCGCCGAGGTGTTCACACGGCGGCTGGGCCGCCGGCTGTCGGCACAGGACCTCGGCCTTGACGCCTGCGCCCCCGTCTACGCCGGTCTGGAGTTCGCGTCCACCCCCGAAGAGGCCGTGGACATCGTCGGCGGGCTGTGGCGCAAGGACTCCGGCAGCCATGCGGAACTGCGGAAGATCGCCTTCACCCCGGCCGGTCTGGTGGTGCCCAGCCGGGACTGGCTGATCGGCCGGGCCGACGAGCGGGTGAGCCGCGGGGAAGCCGTGCAGAACGGCACGCCCCGTGTTCCCCAGCAGGGCCGCGTCTCGGTGCCCCGCCAGCGGGGCACCGACCGGGGGCCCGGCCAGAAGGTCTCCGGCGGCGACATCGCGGCGCTGCGCTCGGTCGGCGAGCTCTTCCGCAGCCTCGACCACGCCTACGGCGGCGGGCACGCCCGCCAGGCCCTGGTGCGCTATCTGGAGCACGAGGCCGAGCCGATGCTGCGCGGCACGTACGGGGAGGCGACCGGTCGGCGGCTGTTCGCCGCGGCCGCGGATCTGACGCGGCTGGCCGGCTGGACCTCGTACGACATCGCGGCGCACGGGCTCGCCCAGCGCTACTTCGTCCAGGCGCTGCGGCTCGCCCAGGCCGCGGGCGACCGGGCGTACGGCTCGTATGTGCTGGTCACCATGAGCCGCCAGGCGGTCTACCTCGGGCACGGGCGCGAGGCGGTCCAGCTGACGCGCGTCGCCCAGCAGGGCGTGGGCTCATCGGCGCCGCCGATCGTGCAGGCGCTTCTGTACGCCGTGGAGGCGCGGGGGCACGGGGTGCTCGGCGAGGTCCGGGCGTGCACTGCCGCGCTGGTGCGGGCCGAGCGGGCACTGGAGACGGCGCGGCCGGGGGACGATGTGCCGCAGTGGGCACGCTTCTTCGACGAGGCGCAGCTCGCGGACGAGTTCGGGCACTGCCACCGGGATCTGCAGCAGTACCGCTCGGCGGTGCAGCACGCCGAACGCTCGCTTCAGCTGCGCGCGCCGGCGTACGCGCGCAGCCGCCTCTTCTGCCGGGTGGTGCTCGCGTGCTCCCGGCTCGGGCTGGGGGAACTGGACCAGGCGTGCGCGCTGGGAGCGGAGGCGGCGCTGCAGGCGTCGGAGATGCGGTCGGCGCGGGCGGTGGAGTACGTACGGGACTTCGAGCGCCGGCTGGAGCCGTACCGGGACGCGGCGGCAGTTCGGAACTATCGCGACCGGGTCGCTGCGCTGGGCTAGGTCGGGGTCCCCGCCGGGCCCCGCCCCCTCCTACGGCCTGGTGGCCGGGGAGGTACGCCCATCCCGAGCCAGGGGTAAGCCCCAGACCCCGTATACGACCTTCGGCCGCATGTCCTCAACGCCGGACGGGCTGAATATCCGCCGGTCGGCCTGAGGATTCAGGCCGACCGGCGGGAGAACTCGGCCCCGCGGCCATTGAGGCCGGGGGGTTCGGGGCCGGAGCCCCCGCGCAGGGTCCGGGGCGGAGCCCCAGAGTGTCCCCCCGGACGCCAGGGCTACGCGGCCGCCGGGAGCGCGGCCGCCTCCTCCCGTGGTGACTGGACGCCGAAGTCGCGCAGGATCGCCTCCGCCGCCCTTCTGCCCGAGAACAGCGCCCCCTGCACCGTGCTCGTGTCCCGGTGGTCCCCGCAGACGTACAGGCCCGACAGCAGTCGCACGGGGCGGCGCAGGTCGTGCGGTGGGGGCATCGCCGGGACCGCCTCCGGGTCGTGGTGGACCGACAGGAGTTCCCAGTCGTCGGTGGGCGTGCCGTAGAGCGTGGCGAGGTGCGCGCGGACCCTGCGGTCCAGATACGGCGGGGGAGCGCCCAGCACCGTCGAGGAGATCAGCACCCGGCCTGCCGGTGCGCGCGAGGGGTCGACCTCGCTCATGACGGCGGTGTGTGAAACGGGTCCGCCTCGGTCCGCGTCCAGGACGAGGGCCGGGTCTGCGAGCGGGGCTCTGGGCGCGGTGTGGTGCAGCACCGTCACCGGGTGGAAGGGCGGCACCCGCAGGCCCGGCAGCAGTTCGGCGGCCGCACGGGCGCCGGTGGCCAGCAGCAGGGCGCGGCAGCGGAGTTCGCCGTATTCCTGGGTTCTGACCCGGCTGATGGAGGCGTCGCCGACGCGGATGTTCGTGTGGACGGTGCCGGGCGGCAGGGCGGCCGCAAGCTGCCGGGGCAGGGCCGCGGCGCCGCCCTCGGGCACACACATCAGGCCGCGTGCGAAACCTCGCAGCGCCAGATCGGCGCACCGGCTGGAGGTGATCAGCGCCGGGTCGCACAGGAGCGTGGAGAGCAGCGGTCGCAGGAAGCCGTGGACCGTACGCGCGGGCAGTCCGCGGGCGAAGAGCGAGCCCGCCGTGGCTCGCTCGGGGCGGGTGAGCAGGCGCTCCACCGAGGTGGCCGCGAGTCTGGCCAGGGACGCGCCGAGGCGCGCCTGGTCCAGGGGCCTGGGGGCGCTCGCGAGGGCGCGCGCGACAGTGAATGCTCCCCCTACGCCCCGCAGGGCGTGAGGAGACCCCCACCGCGCGCCCCCTGGTTCACCGGTCCGCGGGACCACTTCACCGGTGCGCTGCAGCCGTCCTCCGCTGTGTACGAGCACACCGGGCGAGAAGGGCCGCAGGACGACGTCCCCGAGCCCGCCCGTACGGCGCAGTGCGGGATACGAGGTGTTGAGCAACTGGCCGATGCGGTCGAGCCGGAATCCGTCGAGCTCCTCGGTGGCCATCCGGCCGCCCACCTCGGGGGCGGCTTCCAGAACACTGACCGTGATGCCTGCGGCGGTCAGTTGATGAGCCGCCGAGAGACCGGCGATTCCGGCCCCGACGATGACGACGTCCGCATGATGAGCGGTGCTGAGCACGTGCCCCTCCCCGAGGTCGGCGCGGCTGGTGGGAGGCTCATGCCCCCAACAGGCCCGAGGAATACCCGAGTTTCGCCCGAGAGTAGGCAGGGGTGGCCGAACCGGGAGTCGCGCATGCGGTGGAGCACCGGTGCGCGGGGGCGCACGCGTCCTTCAAGGAAGCGCCGCCCTCGGGCTCCCGCCCCGCGCTCCCCCGGGCCCGAAGCTCAGGCGGACGCGTGCACGGCCGCGCCGATCGCCTCGTCGATGCCCGGGAAGGCGAACGTGAAGCCCGACTCCAGCAGCCGGGTCGGCAGCACCCGGGCGCTGGTCAGGATGTCGCCGGTCAGTTCTCCGAGCGCGATCCGCAGTGCGGGGGCCGGGACCGCGAAGAGCGTCGGACGGTGCAGCGCGCGGCCCATCGCCGCCGTGACCTCCCGGTTGGTGACCGGGTCAGGGGCCGTGAGGTTGAACGGCCCGGACAGCGACTCCGTATCGAGGAGGTGCCGCAGTGCGGCGACCTCGTCGTGCAGCGAGATGAAGCTCCAGTACTGCCTGCCGTTGCCGAGCCGCCCGCCGAGACCGGCCTTGAACAGCGGGAACATCCGGCCCCAGGCCCCACCCTTGCGTGAGACCACAAGTCCGGTGCGGGCGAAGGCAGTCCGGATGCCCGCCTCCTGTGCCGCGGCCGCCGCCTCTTCCCACTCCACGACCGTGTTTGGCAGAAATCCGTCGCCCGGGGGCGCGCTCTCGTCCACCGCGCGGCCCCCGGTGTCGCCGTAATAACCGATCGCGCTGCCGCAGACCAGCACCCGTGGCGGCTCGGCCAGCGAGGCCAGGGCCTCCGCGACGGCGGCCGTGCCCAGCACGCGGCTGTCCCTGATCTCCTTGCGGTACGCGTCGGTCCAGCGGTGGTCGCCGATCCCGGCGCCCGCGAGATGCACGACGCCCTCGCAGCCGACGAGTCCCGCCACGTCGACGTACTGCCGCCCGGGGTCCCACTCCACCTCGTCCCCGGCCTGCGGTGGGCGGCGCACCAGGCACACCACCTCGTGCCCGTCCGAGCGCAGCGAGCGTACGAGTGCCCTGCCGATGAGTCCGGTGGAACCGGTGACCGCGATACGCATGGGCTCATCCTGCCCCGCCGGCCCCGCATGGCACAGTGACCTCCATGCCCGAGTCGCACATACGTCCCGCACTGCCCGCCGACGAGGCCGCCCTCGGCGAGCTCGACCGCGACACCTGGTCGCCGCTGCACGCCGTACAGCCGAGGCCCCGGCCGCCCTACGACCCGTTCTTCGACTCGAACCACCGGCCCGAGCACTTCCTGGTCGCCGAGGACGCCGACGGCAGCGTCGTCGGCTACATACGGCTGATCCCGCCCACCCCGCTCGCCTGCAACCAGCATGTGCGCCAGATCCAGGGCCTCGCCGTGGCGGACCGGGCGCGCGGGCGCGGCATCGGGCGGGCGCTGCTGCGGGCGGCGTTCGAGGAGGCCCGGCGGCAGGGCGCGGTGCGTATGACGCTGCGGGTGCTCGGCCACAACAAGCCGGCGCGGGAGCTGTACGAGTCGGAGGGCTTCGCGGTCGAGGGCGTACTGCCGGGGGAGTTCTGCCTGGACGGGCAGTACGTCGACGACGTGCTGATGGGTCGCAGTCTCACCCTCTGAGCAGCGGCGCAAGCAACTGGGCCGCCGGGCGCGGGAGTTGTCACGGCTGCCCGAAACGCTCCCAGAGCTTGGGGAAACGCTGTGCCAGGGCCGCGTCGTCGTCGAAGTCGAACGGCGTGCCGACCGGCTCGGCCGCCTGGGGCGGGATTCCCAGATCCGGAGCCACCACGCCGGTGAGCTGCTCGTACGCCTCGTCCGCCGCGTAGCCCAGCTCCTCGCCGTCTCCGTCGATGTCCTCGTCGAACTCGTCGAGGAGCTCGGCGAGCGCGTCCGGAACGTGCACGGCGCCCTCGAAGATCTCCCGGCCCTGACCGATCAGCCAGCAGCGGAAGTAGTCGAACGCGTCGTCGCTGGCGCCGCCGAGGAGCACGGCGGCCGCACCCCACAGATCCCAGGTGTACGCGCGGTTGTAGCGGGCCTCGAAGTGCCGTGCGAAGTCCAGCACGGAGTCGGGGTCGAGCTGCAGCAGCCGCTCGACCAGCAGATCGGCATGGTCCTCGGGGTCGCCCTCGGCGGCCTCGCGGGTGCTGTCGATGATCTCCCAGAACTCCGTCTCGTCCATCACGGGACAAGCATCGTGGTTGGCGGGGGGCTGCGCACGCGGAGCCGCCGAAATGCTGAGTCTTTCGATGAGCTGATGAATGGCGGACAGAGGATGTCGGGTATCCGTGCGACGGTCGGTTCATGACGACGAACACACCGCTGGCAGGGAAAGTCGCACTGGTCGCGGGAGCCACCCGGGGCGCTGGCCGTGCCATCGCCGTACAGCTCGGAGCCGCGGGCGCGAGCGTCTACGCGACCGGAAGGACCACCCGCGAGCAGGTCAGCGAGGTCGGCCGGGCGACCGAGACCATCGAGGAGACGGCGGAACTGGTCACGGCCGCGGGCGGCGAAGGCATTGCCGTACCGACGGACCATCTGGAGCCCGGGCAGGTACGGGCGCTGGTCGGGCGGATCGAACGGGACCACGGCCGGCTCGACATCCTGGTCAACGACATCTGGGGCGGCAACTTTCTGCTCGACTTCAACACCAGGATGTGGGACGTCGAGCTGGAGCGCGGACTGCGGATGCTCGATCTCGGAGCCAGGAGCCACATCATCACCAGCAGCATCGCGCTTCCCCTGCTGGTGCGGCGGCCCGGCGGTCTGGTCATCGAGGTCACCGACGGTACGGCCGCCACCAACAAGGGATTCCGCGAGAACTTCTATTACGACCTCGCCAAGAACGCCCCGATCCGCATGGCCTTCATCCTGGGCGAGGAGTTGAAGAGCGTCGGTGCCACCGCCGTGGCCGTCACCCCGGGCTTCATCCGGTCCGAGGAGATGCTCGACATCTTCGGACTCACCGAGGAGACCTGGCGGGACGGGATCGACAAGCAGCCGCACTGGGCGTTGTCCGAGTCGCCAGTCTATCTCGGCCGGGGAGTCGCCGCGCTCGCCGCGGATCCGCAGCGGGCCCGCTGGAACGGGCAGTCGCTGTCCAGCGCGGAGCTGGCCAGGGAGTACTCAGTCACCGACATGGACGGAAGCCGGCCGGACGTCTGGGCGTACATCATGGCGGAGAAGGCGGCGGAGCAGACCGGGGACAAGCCGTCCATGGGGGACTACCGGTAGAGGGACGGGACTGCCGGTAGAGGGGCTACCGGTAGAGCCGCGCCGCCCGTTCCGCCGACTCGGCGAACCGGGCGCGCAGTTCGGCGGGCTCCAGCACCTCCACATGGGATCCCAACCCGAACAGCTGGCCGTACGCCACCTCGTGGGACTCCACCGGCAGCGTGAGCGTCACCCGGCCCTGCTCGTCCGGCTGTTCCGCGGTCGCCAGCGCCTCGCCGGCCGCCGCCCGGTCCGTGACATACGGCAGTCGGCGCGCGCCCTCCTCGGTGAGCCGCACCACCACCTCGGCACGCAGGATGGAGCGCGCGAACTGCGCCGCGCGCTCCTCCCAGAAGGCGGGCAGGTCGAACTCCTCGTCGCGCTCGAAGACTTCCCCGTCCGGCTCCACGGCCGTGAACCGGTCGATCCGGTACACCCGGAAGGCCGAGCCCGCGCGGGCGCACAGGTACCAGACACCCGCCTTGAGTACGAGCCCGTACGGCTCCAACTCCCGCTCCACCTCGGCATCCTGACGCCGGTAGCGGGCCCTGATCCGCCGGTCGTCCCACACCGCCTCCGCGACGGCCGGCAGCAGATCGGGTGTCCGCGGCTCCTGGTACCAGCCGGGGGCATCGAGATGAAAGCGCTGTGCCGCGCTGTGGGGGGCGTCCCGCAGCGACGGCAGCAGCGCCGCGGACACTTTCAGGCGCGCGGCGGACGCGGCGTCCTGGAGGCCCATCTCCCGCAGCGCGCCCGGAAGCCCGGACAGGAACAGGGCCTCGGCCTCACTGCGCCCGAGCCCGGTGAGCCGGGTGCGGTATCCGCCGACGAGACGGTAGCCACCCGCCCGGCCACGGTCGGCGTACACCGGCACCCCGGCCTCGGACAGCGCGAGCGCGTCCCGCGTGATGGTCCGCTCCGAGACGTCCAGCTCGCGTGCCAGCTCGGCCCCGGTCATCGAGGGCCTGGCCTGGAGGAGCAGGACCATCTTGATCAGCCGGGCGGCACGCATGGAGACATTGTCCCGGGTGGGGGCGCGGGCTTGGAAGGTGTGGCCCGTCCCGGCAGCCGGGACGGGCCATGCGCGTGCTCGGCCGTTACAGGCCGTAGCGCTCGCGTGCCTCCTTCACGGCCGAGGCCGGGACCTCGCCGCGCTTGGCCAGCTGCGCCAGCGCCGCGACCGTGATCGACCGGGCGTCCACGCCGAAGTGGCGGCGGGCCGCCTCACGCGTGTCCGACAAGCCGAAGCCGTCCGTGCCGAGCGAGGAGTAGTCCTGCTCGACCCACTGGCTGATCTGGTCCGGGACCTGGCGCATCCAGTCGGACACCGCCAGGACCGGGCCAACAGCGCCCTCCAGCGCCTGTGTGACGTACGGGGTGCGCTGCTCACCGCGGAGCAGGGCCTCGTCGCACTCCAGCGCGTCCCGGCGCAGCTCGCCCCAGGAGGTCGCGGACCAGACGTCGGCCGTGACTCCCCAGTCGGCGTTCAGCAGTTCCTGCGCCTCCAGGGCCCAGTGGATCGCCGTGCCGGAGGCCAGCAGCTGGAGCCGCGGTGCGTCGGCGGTGGCGGCCGGGCCCTCCTTGAAGCGGTAGAGACCGCGCAGGATGCCCTCCTCGACGCCCTCCGGCATCGCGGGCTGCACCTTCGGCTCGTTGTAGACCGTCAGGTAGTAGAAGACGTTCTCCGCGTCCGGGCCGTACATCCGGCGCAGACCGTCCTTGACGATGACGGCGATCTCGTACGCGAACGCCGGGTCGTAGTTGAGCGACGCCGGGTTCGTGGACGCGATCAGATGCGAGTGGCCGTCCGCGTGCTGCAGGCCCTCACCCGTCAGTGTCGTACGGCCTGCCGTCGCACCGACGATGAAGCCCTTGCCGAGCTGGTCGGCGAGCTGCCACATCTGGTCGGCCGTGCGCTGCCAGCCGAACATCGAGTAGAAGATGTAGAAGGGGATCATCGGCTCGCCGTGCGTCGCGTACGACGTCGACGCGGCGATGAAGTCGGCCATCGCCCCGGCCTCGGTGATCCCCTCGTTGAGAATCTGGCCGTCCTTGGCCTCCTTGTAGTACATCAACTGGTCGCGGTCGACCGGCTCGTACGTCTGGCCCAGCGGCGAGTAGATACCGGCCGACGGGAAGAGCGACTCCATACCGAAGGTGCGGGCCTCGTCCGGGACGATCGGCACCCAGCGCCTGCCGGTCTCCTTGTCCCGCATCAGGTCCTTGACCAGGCGTACGAACGCCATGGTGGTGGCCATCTCCTGCTTGCCGGAGCCCTTTTCGAGCGCCTTGAAGCCGCGCTCCTCGGGCGTCGGCAGCGCGACGGCGTGCACCCGTCGGGCCGGGGCAGGGCCGCCGAGCGCGGCGCGGCGCTCCTGGAGGTAGCGGACCTCGGCGGAGTCGGCGCCGGGGTGGCCGTAGGGCACCAGGCCGTCGGCGAAGGCGCTGTCCGCGATCGGGAGTCCGAGCAGATCACGCATGCCCTTGAACTCGTCGACCGTCAGCTTCTTCATCTGGTGGTTGGCGTTCTTGGACTCGAAGCCCTTGCCGAGGGTGTAACCCTTCACCGTCTGCGCGAGGATCACCGTCGGCGCGCCCTTGTGCTCAACTGCCGCGCGGTAGGCCGCGTACACCTTTCGGGCCTCGTGGCCGCCGCGGGAGGCGTAGAAGCACTCGGCGATCTTCGCGTCGCTGATCAGCTTCGACAGCTCGACGAGCGCGGGCTCGGCGCCGAAGAAGTGCTCACGGATGTACGCGACGTCGCGGGTGGCGTACGTCTGGAACTGCGCGTCCGGGACCTCGCGCAGGCGGCGCACCAGTGCGCCCGTCGTGTCCAGCTGGAACAGCTCGTCCCAGGCGGAGCCCCAGAGCGACTTGACGACATTCCAGCCGGCGCCGCGGAACTGGGCCTCCAGCTCCTGAACGATCTTGAAGTTGGCGCGGACCGGCCCGTCGAGGCGTTGCAGGTTGCAGTTGATGACGAAGGTCAGGTTGTCGAGCCGCTCACGCGACGCGAGCGCGAGGGCGGCGGTCGACTCGGGCTCGTCCATCTCGCCGTCGCCGAGGAAGGCCCAGACGTGCGAGTCGGCCGTGTCCTTGATTCCGCGATTGTGCAGATAGCGGTTGAAGCGCGCCTGGTAGATCGCGGAGAGCGGGCCGAGACCCATGGACACGGTGGGGAACTCCCACAGCCAGGGCAGGCGCCGCGGGTGCGGGTAGGACGGGAGGCCGTTGCCGCCCGCCTCCTGGCGGAAGTTGTCGAGGTGCGCCTCGGTGAGGCGGCCGTCGAGGAAGGCGCGGGCGTAGATGCCGGGCGACGCGTGGCCCTGGATGTAGAGCTGGTCGCCGCTGCCGTCGCTCTCCTTGCCGCGGAAGAAGTGGTTGAAGCCGGTCTCGTAGAGCCAGGCGGCGGAGGCGAAGGTGGCGATGTGGCCGCCGACGCCGAAGCGGGAGCCGCGGGTGACCATCGCGGCCGCGTTCCAGCGGTTCCACGCGGTGATGCGGGCCTCCATCGCCTCGTCACCGTCGAACGCGGGCTCGGCGGAGGTGGGGATGGTGTTGACGTAGTCCGTCTCCAGCAGCCGGGGCACGGGAACCCCGGCCGTCTCGGCGTGCTGGAGGGTACGGCGCATCAGATACGCGGCGCGGTGCGGTCCTGCGTGCTCGGTGACGGCGTCGAGGGACGCCGCCCACTCCGCGGTTTCCTCGGCGTCGCGGTCCGGGAGCTGGTCGAGCTCGCTCGGAAGCTTGCGTACGCGTACGGGGTCGGGCATGGTCGCCGCCTTCCGGACAGGAGGGGGGTGGAGAAAAAGGGGGTGCCTCGTCTGGCAGGACAGGGCTGGGGGTCCCCCGACGAAGTCAGGGGGAAGGTCGGTGGACCCGGAGTCGACTGTAAGTCCCTGATCGATGATCGATCAAAGCTTGGCGGGAAATTGGCATCCAGTGCCGCGAAATGGGGCACAGGGTGCCGCCGCAAAACGGGATGTTCCGGGTGCTCGCCGGTCGCGGCGGTCCGCCCGGTCACCCGGTGTGTTCGTCCTCGAAACGCCGACGGGCCGTGTGTCCGTCCTCGAAACGCCGTACGGGCTGGATGTGCGGGCCGGCTCGACCGCCGGCCCGGGGCCGTCAGGCGCGTGGCGCGCAGCCGAGGACGTGGGCCTTCACCAGCGAGCCGATCTCCGGGTCGCGCCGCCTGAACGCCGCCACCAGCTCCTCGTGCTCCTCCGCGTACGACTTCTGCACCGTCCCCAGCCACCGGATCGACAGCGCCGTGAACACCTCGATGCCCAGCCCCTCCCAGGTGTGCAGCAGTACGCCGTTGCGCGCGGCCCGTACCAGCTCCCGGTGGAAGGCGACCGTGTGCCGCACCTGCGCCGCCGAGTCCGCGGACCGGTCCGCCTCGTACAGCGCCGCCACATGCGGCTCCAGCGCCGAGCAGTCGTCGGCAAGACGCCCGGCCGCCAGCTCGGCGGCGATCTGCTCCAGACCGGCCCGCACGGGGTAGCTCTCATCCAGATCGGCGGCCGTGAGATTCCGTACACGTACGCCCTTGTTGGGCGCCGACTCGATCAGCCGCAGGCTCTCCAGCTCCCGCAGCGCCTCGCGCACGGGCGTCTGGGAGACCTGCAGTTCGGTCGCGATACGCCGCTCCACGATCCGCTCGCCGGGCTTCCAGCGGCCGCTGACGATCCCCTCCACGATGTGCTCGCGGATCTGTTCGCGGAGCGAGTGGACGACGGGCGGGGTCATGAGGGCTCCTTGGAGAACGTACCGGCACCCCTGACAATACGGCGCCCCGTCCGGAACACGTCCGGACGGGGCGCCGTCGTACTGCCGTTGATCCTTACAGGCCGAGCTCGACCTCGAACTCGCCCGCCTCCAGGATCGCCTTGACGGCCGTCAGGTAACGGGCCGCGTCGGCGCCGTCCACCAGGCGGTGGTCGTAGGAGAGCGCCAGGTACGTCATGTCACGGATGCCGATGACGGTGCCCTCGGCGGTCTCGATGACCGCCGGGCGCTTGACCGTGGCGCCGATGCCCAGGATGGCGACCTGGTTCGGCGGCACGATGACCGTGTCGAACAGGGCGCCGCGCGAGCCGGTGTTGCTGATGGTGAAGGTCGCGCCGGACAGCTCGTCCGGAGTGATCTTGTTGCCGCGGACCTTGCCGGCCAGCTCGGCCGTGGCCTTGGAGATCCCGGCCAGGTTCAGGTTGCCCGCGCCCTTGATGACAGGCGTCATCAGACCCTTCTCGGAGTCCACGGCGATGCCGATGTTCTCCGAGTCGAAGTACGTGACGGTGCCCTCGTCCTCGTTGATCCGGGCGTTGATGACCGGGTGGGCCTTCAGCGCCTGGGCAGCGGCCCTGACGAAGAACGGCATCGGGGACAGCTTGACGCCCTCACGGGCGGCGAAGGCGTCCTTGGCCTGGTTGCGCAGCTTCATCACCTTGGTGATGTCGACCTCGACGACCGAGGTCAGCTGAGCCTGGGTGTGCAGGGCCTTCAGCATGTTGTCGCCGATGACCTTGCGCATGCGGGTCATCTTGACCGTCTGGCCGCGCAGCGGGGACACCTCGAGGGCCGGGGCCTTCGCGGCGGCCGGTGCGGCGGCAGCAGCCGGAGCCGCAGCGGCGGCCCGGGCCGCCGCTGCGGCGGCGATGACGTCCTGCTTGCGGATACGGCCACCGACGCCTGTGCCCTTGACCGAGGCCAGGTCCACGCCGTTTTCGGCGGCGAGCTTACGGACCAGGGGGGTCACGTACGCGTCGCTCGCTTCGGCGGCGGCGGGCGCGGCCGGGGCAGCGGGGGCCGGGGTGACCGGAGCCGGAGCCGGAGCGGCGACCGGGGCGGGAGCCGGGACAGCGGCCGGAGCGGGCGCGGGAGCCGGAGCGGCCGGAGCCGCGGGAGCCGGGGCGGGAGCAGCCGGAGCCGGAGCAGCGGCCGGAGCCGGGGCGGTTGGCGCGGGAGCCGCGGCCGGAGCGGCACCCTCGGCGCCGATCACGGCCAGCTTGGCGCCGACCTCCGCGGTCTCGTCCTCGCCGACCGTGATCTCCAGCAGCACACCGGAAGCCGGGGCCGGGATCTCGGTGTCGACCTTGTCCGTGGAGACCTCGAGCAGCGGCTCGTCGGCCTCGACGCTCTCGCCGACCTGCTTGAGCCAGCGCGTGACGGTGCCCTCGGTGACGCTCTCGCCGAGCGCCGGGAGGACGACGTCCGTACCGGTGGCGCCACCCGCGGGGGCAGCAGCCGGAGCGGGCGCGGCAGCCGGGGCCGGAGCCTCGGCGACCGGAGCCGGAGCGGCCGGCGCGGGGGCGGCCGCGGTGGGGGCCTCGGCCGCAGCCGGAGCCGGGGCGGCGGCGGGCGCGCCGCTGCCGTCGTCGATGATCGCCAGCTCGGCGCCGACCTCGACGGTCTCGTCCTCGGCGACCTTGATGGAGGCGAGGATGCCCGCGGCCGGAGCCGGGATCTCGGTGTCGACCTTGTCGGTCGACACCTCGAGCAGCGGCTCGTCGGCCTCGACTCGTTCGCCCTCGGCCTTCAGCCAGCGGGTGACAGTGCCCTCGGTGACGCTCTCGCCGAGCGCCGGAAGGGTTACGGAAACCGACATGGTTTCTGTTGCTCCTAACGAATTGCGGAAGTGGTCGTCGCGCCCGAGGGAATTAGTCGTGGGCGTGCAGGGGCTTGCCCGCGAGAGCCAGGTGGGCCTCGCCGAGCGCCTCGTTCTGCGTCGGGTGAGCGTGGATGAGCTGCGCGACCTCGGCCGGCAGCGCCTCCCAGTTGTAGATCAGCTGGGCTTCGCCGACCTGCTCGCCCATACGGTCACCGACCATGTGGACGCCGACCACGGCACCGTCCTTGACCTGGACGAGCTTGATCTCGCCCGCGGTCTTGAGGATCTTGCTCTTGCCGTTGCCCGCCAGGCTGTACTTCAGCGCGACGACCTTGTCCGCACCGTAGATCTCCTTGGCCTTGGCCTCGGTGATGCCCACGGAGGCGACCTCGGGGTGGCAGTACGTCACCCGGGGCACGCCGTCGTAGTCGATCGGGACGGTCTTCAGACCGGCCAGCCGCTCTGCCACCAGGATGCCCTCGGCGAAGCCGACGTGCGCGAGCTGGAGGGTCGGGACGAGGTCGCCGACGGCGGAGATCGTGGGGACGTTCGTCTGCATGTACTCGTCGACCAGGACATAGCCGCGGTCCATCGCGACGCCCTGCTCCTCGTAGCCGAGACCGGCGGAGACGGGGCCGCGGCCGACGGCGACGAGCAGCACCTCGGCCTCGAAGGCCTTGCCGTCCGCGAGCGTGACGCGCACGCCGTCGGCGGTGTACTCGGCCTTCTCGAAGAAGGTGCCCAGGTTGAACTTGATGCCGCGCTTGCGGAACGCGCGCTCAAGAAGCTTCGAGCTGTTCTCGTCCTCGACGGGCACGAGGTGCTTCAGGCCCTCGATGACCGTGATCTCGGAGCCGAAGGACTTCCACGCGGAGGCGAACTCGACGCCGATGACGCCGCCGCCCAGCACGATCGCGGACTGCGGGACGCGGTCCAGCACCAGCGCGTGGTCCGAGGAGATGATGCGGTTGCCGTCGATCTCCAGGCCCGGCAGCGACTTCGGTACGGAGCCGGTGGCGAGGAGGACGTGACGGCCCTGGACACGCCGTCCGTTGACGTCGACGGAGGTGGGGGAGGACAGCCGGCCCTCACCCTCGATGTAGGTGACCTTGCGGGAGGCGATCAGACCCTGGAGACCCTTGTACAGGCCCGAGATCACATCGTCCTTGTACTTGTGGACCGCCGGGACGTCGATGCCCTCGAAGGTGGCCTTGACGCCGAACTGCTCGCTCTCGCGGGCCTGGTCGGCGATCTCGCCCGCGTGCAGCAGGGCCTTGGTGGGGATGCACCCCCGGTGCAGGCAGGTACCGCCGACCTTGTCCTTCTCGATCAGGGCGACGTCCAGGCCCAGCTGAGCTCCGCGCAGCGCCGCAGCGTAACCGCCGCTACCACCGCCGAGGATCACTAGGTCGAAAACGGTGCTGGCGTCGTTCGCCACGTCACGTCCTCCATGCATGTGCGCCGGTCGCCGGACCTCTGTGCCCGGGCGGCGGCTGGTGTTCGGCCGCTGTTTCTTCGGCCCTGTGGTGGGGGCCCTGTCCTGCCGAGAACCCATCTTCGCACTTGTTGACGGACGGCGGGACCCGGGGCCGGTTTACCGCGGCCCGGGCCCCGGACCTCCGTGTCCTCCAACGCCGGACGGGCGGAAAGATTCCCTGCGCCGACGATCGGGGCACGGGCCCGGGAGCCGGGCCCGGCAGTGACGATGCGGACCGGCTAACCCAGGTCGCCGTCGGCCGTGCGCTCGGCCAGCTTCACCAGCGTGCGGACCGCGGAGCCGGTGCCGCCCTTGGGGGTGTAGCCGAACGGCGCGCCCTCGTGGAAGGCCGGGCCCGCGATGTCCAGGTGCGCCCAGGTGATGCCCTCGCCGACGAACTCCTTCAGGAACAGACCGGCGACCAGGCCGCCGCCCATCCGCTCGCCCATGTTGGCGATGTCGGCGGTCGGGGAGTCCATGCCCTTGCGCAGTTCGGGGGGAAGCGGCATCGGCCAGGACTGCTCGCCGACCTCCTCCGCGATCTCGTGGATCGAGGTACGGAAGGCGTCGTCGTTCGCCATGATGCCGAAGGTGCGGTGGCCCAGCGCCATCACCATCGCGCCCGTCAGTGTCGCCACGTCGACGATCGCGTCCGGGTTCTCCTCGCAGGCCCGGGTGAGGGCGTCGCCCAGGACCAGACGGCCCTCGGCGTCGGTGTTGAGCACCTCGACGGTCTTGCCGCTGTACATACGCAGCACGTCGCCGGGGCGGATGGCCGAACCGGACGGCATGTTCTCGGCGAGCGCGAGCCAGCCGGTGACATTGACGGCGAGGCCCAGGCGGGCGGCCGCGACGACGGCGGCGAACACCGCGGCGGCGCCGCTCATGTCGCACTTCATCGTCTCGTTGTGGCCGGCCGGCTTGAGCGAGATGCCGCCCGAGTCGTAGGTGATGCCCTTGCCGACCAGGGCGAGCGTCTTGGCCGCCTTGGAGTGGGTGTAGGAGAGCTTGACCAGACGCGGCGGGTTCTGCGAACCCTGGCCGACGCCGAGGATGCCGCCGAAGCCGCCCTTGGCGAGCGCCTTTTCGTCCAGGACCTGGACCTTGATGCCGTGCTCCTTGCCGGCGGCCGTGGCCACGGCGGCGAAGGCCTCGGGGGTGAGGTCGTTCGGCGGGGTGTTGATCAGGTCGCGGGCGCGGTTGATCTCCTCGGTCAGCGCGATCGCACGCTCGGCCGCGGCCTTGTACGCCTTGTCGCGCGGCTTGGCGCCCAGCAGGGCGACCTCGGCGAGCGGCTGCTTCGGGCCGTTGCCGTTCTTGGCGTTCTTCGCGTCCTTCTCGCCGCCCTGGTAGGCGGTGAAGGAGTACGCGCCGAGCAGCGCGCCCTCAGCGATGGCCTCCGCGTCCTCGGACGCCTCGACGGGCAGCGCGAAGGCGGCCTTCTTCGAACCGGCCAGCGTACGGGCGGCGCAGCCCGCTGCACGGCGAAGGGATTCGGCCGTGAACGCCTCGTCCTTCTCGGGGACCGGGCCCAGGCCGACGGCCAGGACGACCGGTGTCTTGAGGGAGGAGGGGGCGGGGAGCTTGGTCACCTCGCCCTCGGCACCCGAGGCACCGAGGGTTTCCAGCACGGAGGCGAGCTTTCCGTCGAATGCCTTGTCCACGGCCTCGGCGCCCGGCGCGACGACCGGACCCTTCGCGCCCTTCGCGACGCCGACGACGAGGGCGTCGGCGCGGAGCGTCGCTGCGCCGGCGGTGCTGAGAGTGAGAGCAGTCACGGTGGTGAAATCTCGCTTCCGTTGAGTTCCTGGGCCGTAGAGGGGATGGATCGACATCCCACGCCGGACAAGAGCCTACGCGCGGTCACATGTCTCGCTCACGGCGGCGGTGGTTCACTCGTCCGTGGCGTCTTTCCATGTTCTGCGCCGGGGCGGAGAGACCTCGAAAACACTCACCCCATTCAGGCAAGGGGGCACGGGGCTTTTTTGCATCATCTGGTGCCCCACCGCCTGCTGCGGCTGGACGATCCCGCGCGGCCGGTGGTGAACGCCGCATTCCTCAGTGACACCGTCAGCGGGCGGCCGCGCGCCAAGTACCAGGGGGGTCGTCGTCCCCGACGAGGACCCCTTCGGCGCGTCGTCGGCCGCCGGTGCGGCGGAGAACGAGGCGCTCTTCGCGTTCGAGCGGACCTTCGGCATCCGCCAGATCGACGCGTACACCTGGTCCCATCCGGGCGCTCGCCGTCGGCGGGACGGTGCTGTGGCCCGGCGCCCCCGCGCTCGGCGGAGTGCGACCGGCCACCGTGCGGCCGCGGTCTCGCCGTCGGCCTCAAGAACGATCTGGACCGGATCCCCGGGCTGCTGGGGGACTTCGACTTCGCGGTCAACGAACAGTGCGCGGAGCACGACGAGTGCGAGGAGCTGGCACCGTTTCATCGAGGCGGGCAAGGCGGTCTTCCATGTCGAGTACGAGCTGAAGACCAGTGAGTTCTGCCCCGAGGCCCGGCGGCTGAAGCTCAGCTCGATGCTCAAGAAGTACGAGCTGGGGGTCTGGCGCATGCCGTGCTGGGCGGTCATCCCGGCCTGGCCGAAGGCCAGCCCCACCCAGGCCAGGACCTAGCCGAAGGTCAGCGCGACGAGCGAAACCGTCGCCGCGGTCTCCGCCAGCGCGCCGAACACGTCCCCGGTCACCCCGCCGAAGCGCCGTACGCAGTGACGCAGCAGAAGGTGGGCCGCGCCCAGACCGGCCAGGACCGCCAGGGCCTGGTGCACTACGCCGCCGAATCCGCCGACAAGCGTGCCCGCGGCCGCGCACCCGGCGGTGACCAGCGCAGCGACGGCCAGGGCCCTGCGTACGGGAACGGTCCCCGCGACCGCCGCGCCCAGGCCCTCCGGGCGGGCCGCCGGGATGCCCGTGCGGGAGGCGAGGGTGAGGGCGAGGCGCGCGGTCACGGCCGAGACCGCCGCGCCGAGCGCGCCGTACGCCCAGCCCGCGGCGTACAGTCCGGCCACCGCCGCGACCTGTGCGAGCAGAACGAGAAGCAGCGTGATGACCCCGAACGGACCGATGTCCGACTGCTTCATGATGCGCAGTGCGTCCTCGGCCGGCTTGGCGCTGCCGAGCCCGTCGGCCGTGTCGGCGAGGCCGTCGAGATGGAGGCCGCGGGTCAGCGCGGCGGGGACGGCGACGGTGGCCACGGCGGCGAGCAGCGGGCCCGAGCCCAGCACCGTCAGCACTCCGCCGATACCCGCGGCGAACAGGCCCACGACCAGACCGGCCAGCGGCGCCCACAGCATTCCGGCGCGTGCCGCGTCCCGGTCCCAGCGGTTCACGCGGACCGGAAGGACGGTCAGGGTGCCGAAGGCGAAACGTATACCGGCCGAAGAGATCACCGGCGAAGGGTAGCCCGGCCCGACAGAAGGTAAATTGCGCAAGAACCGCAAATCGGGAGCAGGTGGCATGGGTCACTGGTTTTACCGCAACATCATCGAGCCGGGAAAGCTCCCGATGCTGCTCGCGCTGACCTCCTTCGTGCTCACCTTCCTGATCACCCGCATGATCGTCCGGCTGATCAGGGCGGGGCGCGGGCCGTTCAGGAACGTCACGCCCGGCGGTATGCACATCCACCATGTGGTCCCCGGCGTCGTCCTCACCCTCGTCGGCGGTTTCGGCGCGGTCGGCAGCGGCCTGCACGGCGTCGCCGCCTCGATCTGCGCCGTCCTCTTCGGCATGGGCGCGGGCCTGGTCCTGGACGAGTTCGCGCTGATCCTTCATCTCGACGACGTCTACTGGAGCGAGCAGGGCCGTCAGAGCGTGGAGGTCGTGGTGCTCGCCGCCGCCCTGGCGCTGCTCGTCCTCAGCGGATTCGCGCCGCTCGGCGTCAACGACATGAGCCCGGACGAACGCCAGAACCGCGCCTCGCTGATCCTGACGCTGTTCTTCAACTTCCTGCTGGTGCTCATCACGCTGTACAAGGGCAAGCCACGGATGGCCCTCATCAGCGTCCTGGTGCCGTTTGTGGCGATGTTCGGAGCGGTACGTCTGGCCCGGCCCGGCTCGCCCTGGGCCCGCCGCTTCTACCGCAAACGGCCCAGGGCCCGCGCCCGGGCCCGACTGCGCTCCTTCCACCACGACCGCCGCTGGGACCGGCCCCGGCGCAGGTTTCAGGACCTGATCGGCGGTGCGCCCGACCGGCCCGCCGCGCGCGACGGCTGAGGGCTGCGCCGCCTTTGCCGCCTTCGCCGCCGCAGGGCCGAGATCCCGATCACGGCGAGCACCGCCGCGATGGCCATCAGATGCTCCTTGCCCGCGAGATTGTTCTTGACCAGCACCTCGACGATCATCGAGGCGATCACCAGTGCTGCGGTGAACCAGGCCCGGTAGCGCCAGCAGATGAAGAGGGCGAGACCGATGACGGCCGCGGACGGGCCGGTGTCGACGATCTGGGCGTCCGACGCGGGCAGCCCGAGGACATGGCCGGGGCCGAGCGAGATGCCGATCCGTGCGTACGTCGTCCCGGCCAGCGTCGACACGTAGGCGATGACCAGCGTCCGCCACACGCCGAGAGAGATCTCGGCGATGGCGAACACCAGCAGCACCTGTGCCAGCGCACCCCACACCGGCAGATCCAGCGCGGGCACGAACAGCGACAGCGGGGTGCGCAGCAGGGCCGTCCACAGCGGGTCGTCGGCCTTGACGAAGCCGATCTCGCGGACCGGGTCCAGGCCCCAGGACTGGTTCTGCACCACCTGGAAGAACGCGGTGAGGCCGACGGCCCCGAGCGTCATCGGAACGGCCTGCCACTTCTCGGTGACGATCGCCGTCCGAAGGGTCGTGTACAGGGGGCCCCACTCACGGCGAGCGAACGCGCTCAGTGTGCTCAACGCCTGGTCTCCAGGTGCCTGCGGTGCATCCACTTGGGCAGACCGGGCGCCTCCAGAAAGCCCTCTGCGCGGCCCGCGGCGATGCCGATGCGCAGCAGGTCGGCGCTCTTCTCGAAGAGCATGAAACGGGGCTCCCAGATCGGTCGGTACTTGGCGTTGGCGCGGTAGAGCGACTCGATCTGCCACCAGCGGGAGAAGAAGCTGAGCAGCGAGCGCCACAGCCTCAGCACCGGACCGGCGCCGAGCTTCGAGCCGCGTTCGAAGACCGACCTGAACATCGCGAAGTTCAGCGAGACCTGTGTGATTCCGATCTCGTTCGCGCGTTGCAGGAGTTCGATGACCATGAACTCCATCAGGCCGTTCTCGGAGTCCCGGTCACGCCGCATCAGATCGAGCGAGAGACCCTTGGGGCCCCAGGGGACAAAGCTCAGCACCGCCCGCAACGCGCCGTCGCCGTCCGTGCATTCGAGTATCACGCAGCGGCCGTCGCCCGGATCGCCGAGCCGGCCGAGCGCCATCGAGAAGCCGCGCTCGGTGGCCCCGTCGCGCCAGTCGTCCGCCCGCCTGAGCAGAACGTCCATCTCCTCGGGCGCGATGTCCTCGTGGCGGCGGATCCGCACGTCGTACCCGGCGCGCCTGACCCGGTTGCAGGCCTGGCGCACGGTCCGCATCGCGCGGCCGTCCAGGGTGAAGTCGTCGGTCTCGACGATCGCCTCGTCACCCAGCTCCAGCGCGTCCAGGCCGTGCCGCGCATAGATGGTGCCCGCCTCCTCGCTCGCGCCCATCACCGCGGGGATCCAGCCGTGTTCGCGGGCCTCGGCCAGCCAGGGGGCGATCGCGCCGGGCCAGGCCTCCGGGTCGCCGATGGGGTCGCCCGACGCGAGTGAGACGCCGCCGACGACCCGGTAGACGACGGCGGCCTTGCCGGTCGGGGACCAGACCACGCTCTTCTCGCGGCGCAGCGAGAAGTAGCCGAGCGAGTCCCGGTCGCCGTGGCGCTGGAGCAGGACGCGCAGCCGTTCCTCGTCGTCCTCGGTGAGCGGGTCGACCGCCCGCCGGGAGCGGAATGCCGCGTACAGCACGGCGAGCAGCAGCAGCGTGGAAAGGACGTTGATGGCGACGTTCACCCAGCCGGGCGTGGCGATTCCGGCGAAGCGGGAGTCGTCGGCGGCGAGGGAGACCAGGCGCATCACGCCGTAGCGCCAGCGTTCCAGGAAAGTGGAGTGGACCGTCGAGGTGTTGGTTGCGGTGACGAGTACGGCGGCGAGCAGCGAGGTGACAAGCATCCCGCCGACGGCGACCGCCGCGGCCAGTTTGGGGTTGGAGCGGTCGCCCTTCGCGTAGAACTCCCGCCGTCCGAGCGCCAGGGCGAGCACGAAGGCGCTGGTCAGGCCGAGCGAGATCCAGTTCTGTGGGTGCTCGCGGATGTCGGGGTCGACGGCGACCGCGAGGACGAAGAGCAGCAGAAAGAGCCCGGCCAGGACGAAGTTGAGGATCCATGCGGCCCGCTTGCGGCGGCGCATGGTGATGGCCAGGAAGAGGGTGAAGACGCCCGATGCGAAGCCCGCGGTCAGCAGATACGGCGTGAAGTAGTCATCAATGTTGCGGCGCCGCAGATCCTGGCCGAGAGAGACCCAGACGGCGCTCAGGAGGTTGATGAACGTCACCGCGTGCAGATACCAGACGGCGAACGCCGCGCTGCGCTGTGAGCGGTTGGTGCTGCGGCTGGTGCTTTGGCTCGTCTCTACGCTGGACAAACGGACCTCTCCCATGAAACGCGATGATATGGGGCATCGCGATGGGCGAGGCTGCGGTCGCTGTGCGGCCGCGCCCGCGCGTCAGTCCGTATCGCTCTCCACCGGCTCCGTACGCTCCGGCAGTTCGGCCGCGAGTGCGGCAGCCGCCTGTACGAGGGGGAGCGCGAGCAGTGCCCCGGTTCCTTCCCCCACAGTGACGCCCTGGTCGAGCAGCGGGTTGAGCGCCATCCGGTCGAGCGCCTTCGACTGCGCCGGTTCGCCGCTCACCTGGCCCGCGAGCCACCAGTCCGGCGCACGGAACGCGGCACGCTGTCCCACCAGCGCGCACGCCGCCGACACGACTCCGTCGAGGATCACCGGCATCCGGCGCACCGCGCTCTGCAGCAGGAAGCCGGTCGTCGCCGCCAGATCCGCGCCGCCCACGGCCGCCAGCAGCTCCAGCTGATCACCCAGCACCGGACGGGCGCGCCGCAGGGCGTCGCGGACCGCCGCGCACTTGCGCATCCACGCCAGGTCGTCGATGCCCGTGCCGCCGCGCCCGGTCACCACCGAGGCGTCGGTGCCGCACAACGCGGCGACCAGCGTGGAAGCGGGCGTGGTGCCGCCGACGCTCAGATCGCCGAGTACAACGAGATCCGTGCCGGAGTCGGCCTCCTCGTCGGCGATCGCCATGCCCAGGTGTACCGCCTCCTCGGTCTCCTCGATCGTCAGCGCGTTCTCGACGTCGATCCGTCCGCTGCCGCGCCGCACTCGGTGGCGTACGACCTCCTCGGGCAGCAGTTCCGGGTCGCAGTCCAGACCGGCGTCGACGATCCGCAGCGGCACACCGGCGCGGCGGGCCAGCACGGCGACCGGGCTCGCGCCCTCCAGCGTGGCGCGCACGAGCTGGTGCGCGGAGCCGGACTCCCGTCCGGAGACGCCCAGTTGGGCCACCCCGTGGTCACCGGCGAACAGCACCACGCGCGGCTGAACAATGGGCCTGACCGGCACCGAGGCCTGCGCGGCGGCGAGCCACTCGCCCAGCTCGTCCAGCCGCCCGAGACAACCGGGCGGCACGATCAGCCGCTCCCGGCGTTCCTCGGCGTCACGCCGGATGCCGCCGTCGGGACGCTCGATCAGATCGGAGAAGTCGTCGAGATTCAGCCTGCTCATTCGCCGAACAGTACCGGCAGGCAGGCCGGCTCCGCGCGGCGCCCGTCAGCCGCGCAGCACGACGGCCTGGCCCGCGACGACCAGCAGGACATGCTCGCACTCGTCGGCGAAAGCGGCGTTGAGACGGCCCAGTTCGTCGCGGAAGCGGCGGCCCGACGCGGTTGCGGGTACGACGCCGCTACCGGCCTCGTTGGTCACAGCGACGACGGTGCGCGAGGTGGCCCGTACCGCCGCGACCAGCTCGGCGACCCGCTCGCGCAGCGCGTCCTCGCCTCCCGCCGCCCATGTCGCGTCGTCCCAGGCACCCGCCTTGTCCATCGCGTCGGTGAGCCACAGGGACAGACAGTCGATCAGCAGCGGCGGCCCGTCCTCGACGAGCAGGGGTACGAGGTCGCAGGTCTCGGCGGTACGCCAGGAGCCGGGACGGCGCTCGCGGTGCAGAAAGACCCGGGCCGCCCACTCGTCGTCCCCCTCCCGGCTGCCGCCGGTCGCGACGTACAGCACCTCGGGGAAGGTCTCCAGCCTGCGTTCGGCCTCAAGTGACTTGCCCGAGCGGGCGCCACCCGTGACCAGCGTGCGGCGGGGGAGATCCGGTACGGCGTGGTACTCGCCCACGATCAGCGTCGTCCCGTCGGGCACCGCCCGCGCACCCGCGGCCGCGAGCCGGCGGGCCAGCTCGGGCCCGCCGCCGGGAACGTCGTGGTCCAGGTGTACGGCGACGACATCGGTGGTCGGGCCGATCGCCCCGGACGCCCGCAGCCGGGCGATCGCGTCGGGCCGCCCCACGACATCGCCGACGACCATCTCGTAGGCGGCCAGGCCCTCCGCCAGACCCGCGGGCGAGCCGCCCGGCGGCAGATACAGCAGCCGCTCACCCTCCGGCGACGTCACCTCGTACCCCGTGGCCGGGTTGTCCATCGGCACGGCCCGCACCCGGTGGCCGCTGATCAGCGTCAGCTCCCGCCCGTCCGGCACCCGTCCGGCCGTGGGCAGTCCGGCGGGCAGATCGATCGCGGGCCCGGCGTGCGGATGCGTCAGCAGCACCTGCCGGACGCCGACGAGTGAATGCCCCGCCCGCGCGGCGGCCAGGGCGGCGCCGGGCGTGAGATCGAGCAGCAGGGCCCCGTCCACGAGCAGCGCTGTGGCAGCCCGCGCGGACGCCCCGCGCGCGGTGGCGCAGACGGCGCACGGACAGTCGGGCCGGGGGAGTCCGGCCGGGGCGCCGGTGCCGAGCAGAGTGAGTTCCACGCCTCTGATCCTCCCGCGTCGCCGCGGGGCGTGCGCGCCCGGCTACGCTGCGGGCAGCAGTGATCAGCTGGTGGCCCGTGGGAGTGGAGGCGGACATGGCATGGACGTGGCGTTTCGAGAAGTCCGACGGAACGGAGGTCCAGCCGGCGGTGCAGCCGGAGGAGTTCACGACGCAGGGTGACGCGGAGTCCTGGATCGGTGAGTTCTGGAAGGACTTGCTGGAGGGCGGCGCGGACCAGGTGGTGCTGTCGGAGGACGGCACGAAGATCTACGGGCCGATGAGCCTGCACGCGAGCGAGGGATAGCCGGGGGCTGTGCCCCCGGACCTCCGCGCCTCAGACGCCGGAGGGGCTGATCTCGGCCCCTCCGGCGTCTGAGGACTGGGGCCGAAGGTGCATACGCACCTCACGCGATCAGCGCGCCGTCGCCAGGAACTGCGTCGCGGCCAGCTCCCCGTACAACGGATCCGACGCCACCAGCTCTTCGTGCGTCCCCACTGCCCGTACCTTCCCCGCGTCCATCACCACGATCCGGTCCGCCAGGGTCACCGTCGACAGCCGGTGGGCGACCACGAGCACCGTCACCTCGCGCGACACCTCGGCGACCACATCCCGCAGAGCCATCTCGTTGACCGCGTCCAGCTGCGAGGTCGCCTCGTCCAGAAGCAGCAGCCGCGGGCGCCGCAGCAGCGCCCGCGCGATCGCCACCCGCTGCCGCTCGCCGCCCGAGAGCTTGGAACCGCGGTGCCCCACAACCGTCTCGAGACCGTCCGGCAGCCGGTCCACCAGAGCGTCGAGCCTCGCGCGCACGAGAACGTCCCGGATCTGCTCCTCGCTCGCGTCCGGCGCCGCGAAGACCAGGTTCTCGCGCAGCGTCCCCGACAGCACCGGAGCGTCCTGCTCGACATAACCGATCGAGGCCCGGAGATCGGCGAGCGGCCATTCCCGTATGTCCTTGCCGTCCACCGTGATCCGGCCGCCGTCAGCCTCGTAGAAGCGCTCGATCAGCCCGAAGACCGTCGTCTTGCCCGCGCCCGACGGGCCGACGAAGGCCGTCATTCCGGCGCCGGGCACCTCGAACGAGACGCCCTGATGGACAAAGGGAAGATCGTCCCGGTAGCGGAAGGCGACGTCCTTGAACACGACCGCCGCGGGCCCCGTTCCCCAGGCGCCCTGCGGAGGCGAGAGCGCCTCCGTCTCCAGCCGCTCCGCCTCCACGATCCGCGCGATCGCCGCCGACCCCACCTGGTACTGCGAGGCGGCCTCCACCAGCTTCGACACCGGGTCGATCAGATAGAAGAGAAACAGCAGGAAGGCCACCAGCGTCGAGACGGAGATCGCGCCCGAGGCGACCCGCGCACCGCCGATTCCCAGTACCGCCAGGAACGACACCTGCACGGCCAGGCCCACCGACGACCAGGCCGCCGACTGCCACTTCGCGGACCGTACGCCGTGCCGCCACGCCTCGCGCGCCGCCTTGGACACGACCTCCGTCTCGCGCTCCTCGGCGCCGGAAGCCTTGACCGTACGAAAGGCCCCGAAGGCCCGCTCCAGCACGGTGGATATCTCGCCGACCGCCTCCTGCGAACGCTTCGTCGCCTGCGCGATCTTCGGCATCAGCAGGCCCACACAGCCGCCGATCAGCACGATCACGCCGAGCGTGACGCCCAGCAGCACCGCGTCCATCAGCCCCATCATCACGATCGTGGCGAGGAAGGCGAGCCCGCCGGTCGCCGCCGAAACGATCGACTGGGTGGTCACCGCACGCAGCAGCGTGGTGTCGGAGGTCACCCGGGACATCAGATCGCCGGGCTGGGTGCGCTCCACCTCGGACAGCCGCAGCCGCAGCAGCCGCCCGATCAGTGAGCGGCGGGCGGCAAGGACCACGGACTCGGCGGTGCGCTCCAGGATGTACGTGCCCACCGCCTCGATGGCCGTGCCGAGCACCACCAGACCGGTGAGCAGCAGCAGGACGCCGGTGATCGACTCGTCCCGGCCGAGCTTGTCGACCAGGGACTTGGCGGCGAGCGGCTGGGCGAGAGCGGTCACAGTGCCCACCAGGGCCAGGGACGCGCCGAGCGCGACGACCCAGCGGTGCGGCCGGAAATGTGCGTACAGGGCCCGCCATGTCTCCCGGGCCGGGAGTCTGACGGGCGGCTTCTCTGCGCTTTCTGCGGTGGTCACTTCGTTGAGGACGCGAAAGACACCAACGCGCCTGAGCCCAAGCCGAATTCAGCCACGAACTCGGCCGGATGCGGCCTTGGCCGCGGGCGGCTGCGGGCGTGGCCTCAGCCGCGTACTCCGCACAGATGCAGGAGCGCCGCCACCCGGCGGTAGGGCTCCGTGCGCCCCGCCCGGTCCTCCGCGGCCAGCAGCCGATGCAGCTCCGTCGCTGCGGGCAGCTCGGCGTCGTTCGGCACGTTGTCGGTGAAGACCCGTACGCCGTACCAGGCGTGCAGCGGCGCCGCGATCCCCGCCAGGGTCGCCGTCAGCGCCTCCAGACGGTCCGCGCGCACCGACAGTCCGAGCCGGTTGGTGTACATGTCCGAGTCGAAGGCGGTAAGTGCCGCGGGCCAGTCCCCGGTGAGGCCGGGCCGCATGGCGAGAGCGTCGCCGTTGCGCACGAGCAAGGAGAGAAGACCACCGGCCGCAAGCATCCTGGCCAGGCCCGCGAGCATCGCGTCCCGTTCCTGGACGTACATCAGCACTCCGTGGCAGAGCACCACGTCGAAGCTGCCGGGCAGAAAGTGCACCCCGGTGTCGCGGCCGTCGCCCTCGATCAGCCGGACCCGCTCGCGGATCCCGGCGGGCTCACCTGCCAGCGACTCGCGGGCCGCCTTGATCATCGTGGCGTCGGACTCCAGGCCGGTCACGGCGTGACCGGCCCGCGCCAGGCGCAGAGCCTGGGTGCCCTGGCCCATGCCGACATCGAGGATCCGCAGCCGCTGCCCGACGGGGTAGCGCGCGGCCATCTGCTCGTCGAGCTGACGGGCGACGAGCTCCTGGCGTACCAGGTTGCGCAGTCCGCCAAGACCGGCCAGCCAGGTGGCCGAAGCGCCCTCGAATCCGGAGGTTTCCTGGCTCAGGGCCGCTCTCCCCGCTTGACCTGCGGCTTCGGCAGGCGCAGTCGGCGCATCTGGAGTGTACGCATCAGGCCGTAGGCGACCGCGCCGCGCTTGGGCTCGTCCGGGAAGCGCTCGCCCAGCTGCCTCTTCATACGGAACGCCAGGCCGATGGAGTCGACGACGATCAGCACGATCACGCCGAGCCACAGCAGCAGTGCGATGTTCTGCAGCGAGCCGATCCGGACCATGCTCAGGACCAGGATCACCACCGCGAGCGGCAGGAAGAACTCGGCGACGCAGAAGCGGGAGTCCACGAAGTCCCGCACGAACCGGCGGACCGGTCCCTTGTCACGGGCCGGCAGATACCGTTCGTCGCCGCTGGCGAGTGCCTCGCGCTGCCTGGCAAGGTCCGCGCGGCGGGCCTCGCGCTGGCGCTTCGCGGCCTCCTTGCGGTCGGCCGGGGCGCTGGAGGCACGGCGGCGCTGGGTCTGGGCCTCACTGCGCTTGGGCGTGGGGCGGCCCTTCGGGGCCTCGGGGTCGCGGGGCTGCTTGGAGAGGTCCAGCTTCACCTTGTCGGTGGGGGACTTCTCTTCTCTGGAACGGCTACCAAACACAAAGCCCAAGGGTACGGGGTAAGGAGGAGGTGCGGGACCGCAGGTCCCTCTTTGGAGGGCAGTGGTGGCAGACGTAGGGCGGACACCCCACGCCGGCGGGGAACGATCCCGCGACACCGAGCGTCAGTACAGGACAGAAGCCGGCCACAAGCCGGACAGAGCGGTCGTCGTCCGCGCTTTCCCTGACGGTCACCTACTCCTTGGGCCGGATCGGCTCCGTGAGCAGTCGTCCTTGGGGAGGAGCACATCCGCTCCCGAACAGTGCGGTAATGGATGCAGGGCCCGTACTGTGGGTTCTGTTGGAGTGCTGAAGCTGAGTCCGTCAGAAGGGGGCGCGCGAAGCCCATGAGCGGTGTCATGAAGCGTATGGGGATGATCTTCCGCGCGAAGGCAAACAAGGCCCTTGACCGGGCCGAGGATCCGCGCGAGACCCTCGATTACTCGTACCAGAAGCAGCTGGAACTGCTGCAGAAGGTGCGCCGCGGAGTCGCCGATGTGGCGACCTCCCGCAAGCGGCTGGAATTGCAGCTGAACCAGCTGCAGGGACAGTCCACCAAGCTGGAGGACCAGGGCCGCAAGGCGCTGGCACTCGGCCGTGAGGACCTGGCGCGCGAGGCACTGTCCCGCCGCGCCTCGCTCCAGCAGCAGGTCACCGACCTGGAGGCCCAGCACCAGACGCTGCAGGGCGAGGAGGAGAAGCTCACCCTCGCGGCTCAGCGGCTGCAGGCCAAGGTCGACGCCTTCCGTACGAAGAAGGAGACCATCAAGGCCACCTACACCGCGGCCCAGGCACAGACCCGGATCGGCGAGGCATTCTCCGGCATCTCCGAGGAGATGGGTGACGTCGGCCTGGCCATCCAGCGGGCCGAGGACAAGACCGCTCAGCTGCAGGCCAGGGCGGGCGCGATCGACGAGCTGCTCGCCTCCGGCGCCCTGGACGACCAGTCCGGGATGGCGAAGGACGACATCGCCGCCGAGCTGGACCGCATCTCCGGTGGTACTGATGTGGAGCTGGAGCTGCAGCGGATGAAGGCCGAGCTCGCGGGCGGCAGCAGCTCCTCGCAGCAGGCCATCGAAGGCGGCAATGGCACACAGGACGCCGCTTCGCAGCAGAGCAGCCCGAAGTTCGACAAGCAGTAGGGACTCGTCATGATCGTACGGATCATGGGGGAGGGTCAGCTGGAGGTGGCGGAGCGCCACCTCACCGGACTGAACAAGCTCGACGACGAGCTGCTGACCGAGATGGAGAGCGGCGACGGCCCCGGCTTCCGCCGCACTCTGCACGCGCTCCTGGAGAAGGTCCGGGAGCTCGGCGAGCCGCTGCCGGACGACTCCCTGGAGCCGTCCGAGCTGATCCTTCCCGCTCCGGACGCGACGCTCGAGGATGTACGGGAGCTGCTCGGCGACGACGGCCTCATCCCGGGCTGACGATCCCGGCCGACCCCTGGGCCGGCCTTCTCACTCCAACAGACAGCGTGCCCCGCCCCGGTTGAGTTGATCGGGGGCGGGGCATTCTGCTGTCTTCTGCTGTGCTCGCGGGTGCACGCGGCTGGTGCGGCACGCCGTACCGTGGCTCGATGTGACCTCACTCGCCACCGGGTTCGCCCGCACCCAGCAATGGCTCCGCGCGCACCCGCTGGCGCTGGACGGGGCACTGGCCGTGGTCGTCCTGATCTGCATGGTCGCCGGGTCCTTCGCCGATCCGAACGGGCGGCACGGCCCGGACTTCGGCAGCCGCACCCCCGAGCTGCGCAGTGTGGTGCTCATGGTCCTGGTGGCGGGGGCGCTCGTCTTCCGCCGCCGCAACCAGATGGCCGTCCTCGCCTTCACCGGATTCGTCTCCGTCTTCGAGCTGGTCGTGGGTGAGCCGCCGGCGCCGGTCGCGATGAGCGCGGTGATCGCTCTTTATACGGTCGCCTCGCGCACCGACCGGCTCACGACCTGGCGGGTCGGCCTGCTGACCATGACCGTGCTGACCGGCGCGGCGATGCTCTTCGGCTCGCCCCCCTGGTACACGCAGGAGAACCTCGGCATCTTCGCCTGGACCGGGATGGCGGCGGCCGCCGGCGATGCGGTGCGCAGCCGGCGCGACTTCGTCGACGCGATCAGGGAACGGGCCGAGCGCGCGGAGCGCACCCGCGAAGAGGAGGCCCGGCGGCGGGTCGCCGAGGAGCGGCTGCGGATCGCCCGCGATCTGCACGACGTGGTCGCGCACCACATCGCCCTGGTCAATGTGCAGGCCGGTGTCGCGGCGCATGTCATGGACAAACGCCCCGACCAGGCCAAGGAAGCCCTCGCCCATGTGCGGGATGCCAGCCGCTCGGCGCTCAATGAACTGCGTGCCACGGTCGGGCTGCTGCGGCAGTCCGGCGACCCGGAGGCCCCCACCGAACCGGCCCCCGGCCTGGAGGTCCTGGGTGACCTGGTCACCACCTTCCGGCACGCCGGACTGCCGGTCGAGGTGGCCCGCGCCGACGACGGCGTCCGGCTCCCGGCCGCCGTCGACCTCGCGGCGTACCGGATCATCCAGGAGGCGCTGACCAATGTGCAGAAGCACGCGGGCGCGGAGGCCAAGGCCGAGGTCAGCGTGATCCGGGTCGGCCCGACGCTGGAGGTCACGGTCCTCGACAACGGCGCCGAGCCGGACGGGCAGACGGACGGCGGCGGCCACGGGCTGCTCGGGATGCGCGAGCGGGTCACGGCACTGGGCGGGGCGCTGACCGCGGGCCCCCGTTACGGCGGCGGCTTCCGGGTGCAGGCGATACTTCCCCTCAAGACCCGTACGGGGGAGGACAGATGACGATCAGGGTGCTGCTCGCCGACGACCAGACACTGCTGCGCAGCGCGTTCCGGGTCCTGGTGGACTCCGAATCCGACATGGAGGTCGTCGCCGAGGCGGCGGACGGCGCCGAGGCGGTCGCCCTGGCCCGTTCCGCCAAGGCCGATGTGGTCCTGATGGACATCCGGATGCCCGGCACGGACGGGCTCGCCGCGACCCGCATGATCAGCGCGGACCCGGAGCTGGCCCATGTACGGGTCGTCATGCTCACGACCTTCGAGGTCGACGAGTACGTCGTGCAGTCGCTGCGGGCCGGGGCCTCGGGCTTCCTCGGCAAGGGCGCGGAACCCGACGAGCTGCTCAACGCCATCCGGATCGCCGCCGCGGGCGAGGCGCTGCTCTCTCCGGTCGCCACCAAGGGCCTGATCGCCAAGTTCCTCGCGCAGGGCGGCACTTCGGACGACGGTGAGGAGACCCAGGCGTACTCCGAGCGCCTTGCCGCGCTCACCGGCCGCGAGCGCGAGGTCCTCGTCCTGGTTGGCGGCGGCCACTCCAACGACGAGATCGCCGAGCGTCTGGAGGTCAGCCCGCTGACGGTCAAGACCCATGTGAACCGGGCGATGGCGAAACTGGGCGCACGCGACCGCGCCCAGTTGGTGGTTGTGGCGTATGAATCCGGCCTGGTGCGTCCAAGGGTGGAGTGAGCCGACGGTACGCACGGTCCGCTGGGGCGAGCGGGGGCAGGGGGCCGCCGGAAAAGGGGCGCCGCGGCTTGACCGGCCGGGGCGCCCCTCACGCGTACACGGTGCGACCGTTACGGCAGCGCCAGCATCCGCTCCAGAGCGAGCTTCGCGAAGCTCTCTGTCTCCTTGTCGACCTGGATCCGGTTGACCAGGTTGCCCTCGGCCAGCGACTCCAGCGCCCACACCAGGTGCGGCAGGTCGATGCGGTTCATCGTCGAGCAGAAGCAGACCGTCTTGTCGAGGAAGACGACCTCTTTGTCGGGGTGCGCGTTCGCGACCCGGCGGACGAGGTTGAGCTCGGTGCCGATCGCCCACTTGGAGCCGGCCGGGGCCGCCTCGAGCGTCTTGATGATGTACTCCGTCGAGCCGACGTAGTCCGCGGCCGCCACGACCTCGTGCTTGCACTCGGGGTGGACGAGGACGTTCACGCCCGGGATCCGCTCACGTACGTCATTGACCGAGTCCAGCGAGAAGCGGCCGTGCACCGAGCAGTGCCCGCGCCACAGGATCATCTTGGCGTCCCGCAGCTGCTCGACAGTCAGCCCGCCGTTCGGCTTGTGCGGGTTGTACAGGACGCAGTCGTCGAGCGACATGCCCATCTCGCGCACCGCGGTGTTGCGCCCCAGGTGCTGGTCGGGGAGGAAGAGCACCTTCTCGCCCTGCTCGAAGGCCCAGTCCAGCGCACGCTTCGCGTTCGACGACGTGCAGATCGTGCCGCCGTGCTTGCCGGTGAAGGCCTTGATGTCCGCCGAGGAGTTCATGTACGAGACGGGCACGACCTGCTCGGCCACACCGGCCTCGGACAGCACGTCCCAGCACTCGGCGACCTGCTCGGCCGTCGCCATGTCGGCCATCGAGCAGCCGGCGGCCAGGTCGGGCAGCACGACCTTCTGGTCGTCGGAGGTCAGGATGTCCGCGGACTCGGCCATGAAGTGCACACCGCAGAACACGATGTACTCGGCCTCCGGGCGGGCCGCGGCGTCCTTCGCCAGCTTGAAGGAGTCGCCGGTGACGTCGGCGAACTGGATGACCTCGTCGCGCTGGTAGTGGTGGCCGAGGACGAAGACCTTGTCGCCGAGCTTCTCCCTGGCCGCGCGGGCGCGCTCCACCAGGTCCGGGTCGGACGGGGAGGGCAGGTCGCCGGGGCACTCCACGCCGCGCTCGCTCCTGGGGTCGGCCTCACGGCCGAGCAGCAGCAGGGCGAGCGGCGTCGGCTGGACGTCGAGCTCGGGGCGGGCTTGGGCGGTGGTCACGTCACGCACCCTTTCTCTTCTGCAGAGGCACTTCTCGTCTATTTGACGCTATCTATCATAACTGCTTCACGTCACTTTGACGATGTCCATAGCGTCGATGTGACGCACCCCCCTGCTCCCTCGCGTACACCCCCGGTACACCCCGCCGTTCACAGGCCGGTGCTCCTTGCCGAGCCGATGTGCGAGCATGAAGAGGAAAGACTAGGGCTCGCCCGGAATGAATCCGGGTCCCCGCCGGTTGCAACCGTCGGCAAGCAGTCTCCGTACAACCCGGGAGAGAAGCAGATGTCCGTATCGGACGAGACCACCACCGCGAGCGACGGCATCCTCCTGTCCGACGCCGCCGCGGCCAAGGTCAAGGCCCTGCTGGACCAGGAAGGCCGGGACGACCTGGCGCTGCGGGTCGCCGTTCAGCCCGGCGGCTGCTCGGGCCTGCGCTACCAGCTGTTCTTCGACGAGCGCTCGCTCGACGGCGATGTCGTCAAGGACTTCGGCGGCGTCAAGGTCGTCACCGACCGGATGAGTGCCCCGTACCTGGGTGGCGCGTCCATCGACTTCGTGGACACGATCGAGAAGCAGGGCTTCACGATCGACAACCCGAACGCCACCGGCTCCTGCGCCTGCGGCGACTCCTTCAGCTAAGTCCCCCTAGGTCTTCGTACGTCGCACGTACGAAAGGCGGCGGCCCGGACACCGGGACCGCCGCCTTCGTGTGCTCGCGTGCTACTTCGCCGGGACCGGCCTCGCCGGGACGGCCTCACCCGTCGCCGCGTCCACGACCTTCCGGTCGCCCAGCGGCTTGTCCAGCGTCACCTTCACGGTGATCTCCTTGGCGATGGCGATGCAGACCCGGTCCGGGTCGGGATTCGTCTCGACGATCCGGACCGTGACCGCGCTGCCGCTCTCGCCCGCCTTCGCCGCATAGTCGCTGCACACACCGCCCCAGAAGGTCAGAGCCAGAGTGCGCCCGCTCACGGTGTACGACTCGATGCGCCGGTCGGACCGCACAGGGGGAGACTGCTGCGGCTCGGTCGGCCTGATGTCCTGCTTCGGCGGAACGGACTCCTTCAGATACTTCGGGTCCACCGCGAGCTGTGTGACCGTGAACGGCTGGGCGCCGCCCTTCGGCCTCACCTCGAACAGCCACGACGGCACGAGCGCCTGCTGCCCTTCCACAGACTGCGCTGCCAGACCGAAGACCGCCTTGGTGACCGTCAGCTGTTCCGGGCCCTTCACCCTCTTCGGCGCACACGGGGTGTCGGGCTTCTGCTCGCCCTCCAGGGGTACCGGTGTGGCGCAGCCGCCGATCCCGATCGTGCCACCGCTCCGGGAGTCCTTGTTCAGCTGCTTCAGCGCCTCCTGCGCCGAGATCACCGGATACTCGTCGCTCTTCTCCGGCTTCTTCAACTGCCCGCTGCCGCCCACCACCTGGCCGTCCGCGCCGACCTGGATCCCGGTCGTCCAGCCGTATGTCGGCAGCCCGTCGACGAGCGGGTCGGCGTTCACCACACGCACCGCGCCCATCAGCTGACGTGCGTCCAGATCGGCGTCGCTCTGACCGAGCGCCTTCAGCACGGGCGAGGCGGCCTTCTTCGCGGCCTCCTCGCTCACCGGGCTCCCGCCGCTCGGCGAGGTCCCACCGCGCGCGGGGCATTCCTTGCCCTTCAGACAGTTGTCGCCGCCCGGTGTCGCCAGGAACCGGGCGAAGGTCCAGGTGCCCGGCGCCTGCCTGTTGACCTGGAGCAGCGGTCCCGCGCCGTCCTTGTCCGCCCCGATCTTCCAGGCCGGGCCGACCAGCCGGGGCGTGCCCGGCAGTCCGAGCGCCTTCGCCAGCAAGGTCACCTCGGCCGCGGTCACAGTGCCCTTCGTACGGTGGACAGCGGCCTCGTCGGGTCCGGCAGGAAGCTTGCCCCCCGCCTTGTAGACCACGCCGCCGCCCGAGGGGTCGGGTTCGCCGGGCGCGATGCCGCCCCGGTCCCCGCCCTTCGTACGGCCGTCGACAGCGAGCGGAGGCGGATCGCCGTCGTGGCCCGGCGCACCGCTCTTGGTGTCGGCGCTGTCGTGGCCGCCTCCGAAGCCCGCGGTCGCGAAGTACGTACCCCCGCCCGCGACCAGCACCGCCGCCGCCACCGAGGCGACGGCGAACGGGGAACGCCGGCGGCGGGGACCCTCGTGCGTGTCTTCCGTGCTGCTCACCGCATCGCTCCTTGTCTCCGTGACCCCGTCGCACGGGGTCACGGATGGGACGGAGCGGGGAAGCGCACGGTTCCCTCGTGCGCCCTCGGCTGTGCGCCGTTGGGGTCAGTCGCCGTATTCGGACATGGCGTCGAGCAGCCTCGCCGAAGAGGCCGGGACCACCACACCATGGATGCGCGACGGAGGCACCGGCGCGGGAACGGCGGCCGCGGGCACGACCCAGTGGGGAGCCATGCGCGCGCAGTCTCCGCGCAGCTGGGCCAGACTGATCTCGGACTCTCGCGGCTCGCGCCGGGCGATGGGCTTCGTCATATCCGCACCGTATGCAGCGCGGGTCCATCAAAAAAGGCCTACTATCGG